>JBBISO010000025.1:0-18602 GCA_037441325.1 Acidobacteriota bacterium
CGGCCCCCGAAAAATTGAGCCCGGTGGAGATTACTTGCGGCCCAATCCGGAAAGAGCCTGCTTCCATATTCACGTCGAGCAGGTTCATCGCCGGCGATCCGACGAAGGAGGCCACAAAAAGGTTCCTCGGCATTCGGTAAAGAGTTTCCGGGGCGCTGATCTGCTGGACCATCCCCTTATCCAAGACAACGGTCCGGTCCGCCAGGGTGGTCGCTTCCACCTGGTCATGGGTAACGTAGAGCACGGTGGCCTTAAGACGCGCAAAAAGCGCCTTGAGTTCATGCCGGACCTTTTCGCGCAGAATCGCATCGAGATTGCTGAGCGGTTCGTCAAACAGAAAAACTTTCGGATTCCGGATGAGGGCCCTGCCCACGGCTACGCGCTGTCTCTGTCCGCCACTCAGTTCGCGAGGTTTCTTTTCCAGCAGATCCTCGATTTCGAGCATCTGAGCCGTTTCATGCACCCGGCGGTCGATTTCGATGCGGGGGGCCTTTTTGAGCACAAGATTGAGCGCCAGGTTTTCATAGCAGTTCATATGCGGATAAAGAGCGTAGGACTGGAATACCATCGCCACATCGCGCGCACGGGCGGGGATGTTGTTGACCTGCGTACCCCCGATCCAGATCTCTCCCGCCGACGGACAGTCAAGTCCGGCGATGATGCGGAGGAGCGTTGATTTGCCGCATCCCGAGGGTCCCAGAACCGTCACAACTTCGCGGTCGTTGACCTCAAAGGAGACGTCTCTCAAAGCATAGAAGTCACGGGAAAAGCGGCGCGATACTTTCGCCAGACGAATTGAAGCCATAGCTTGTCTTTGGGAACAGAAGGCGGCAGTCGCCGGGTAATTTGCCTTTCCTTCATAATTAACTTACTCGAAGTTACAAGGAATCGGGATCGCCGCAACGCCGCTACCCGCAGGACTAGCCGTGCAAGGAAGCGCGCGTGAAAATCCGGCCCAGTCGCGTGCCGGCGATGTCGCAATCGGAACATTGCCAAACATATTCAGCTCTCCTGGAGCAGCGATTCGGGCTAACTATTTTTGCACGATGCCAAAATGGGATGAATTTTTCAACTGGATTCGGCTTCGAGCCGCCAACTTCGCACGGGTATGATATTGATTGGGTAACGTTTTCAAATTGCGGGAACAAGCTCAAGGCGGTAGCCAACTGAGCCCCAGTCCTTTAGCCCGCATTTCTCACAAGGTTTTTACTGGGATGGCACATCCGGGCATGACGGTTGCCTTTCGCTGCCCGTGAGGACGGCTCTCCGGAGCCGTCCTGGGCGGGTCTGGAGACCCGCCCCACATGTCGCGCGCCTTGTATCCACACCCGTCTGCGACGCCTTGCTACGAAACCCTCTGAGAAATGCGGGTTAGAGTGCTGGAGTCGAGGCCAGCAGTTCCGGTGCGGCCTACCTCTGCCTCTAGCCCAGGCCTCAATCCCTGTTCCCAAATTAATTCCGGAATGGATTGTTGGGCCGGATTGAGATACCGACATCAGATGAGTGGTTGGACGCCTGCGAATCCCGTTCACCCTCGGTGTCAGGGTGTCAGTGGGAGTGATATTATATTATGATTCTATCGCTATGGGTGAGGTTGCAGGTACGAGCGAGCTGGATGAGGAGGACAGATAGCTTGTAGCGAGACCTCCGGTTGTGGTCAGGTGCGGCGTGAGTCGGCGGCGGCGTGGCGGAAATACTCACCCGGATGATGCCTCTGCTTCATGAGCTTGGGGTGAACGCCGGATGGGGTGTCATCAAGGGAGATGAATCGTTTTTCAACGTGACGAAGACCTTCCTGATAACACGTCACGTTAAGGATTACTTGCTGTTGATGCTTGCTCTCGATTATCCAAAGGATCGCGTTGTCTATTTGCCGGCAGCATGATCGCACAGTGGTGTCTGCTCGTAGTCTCTTTATGCGACATCATCCTTCAAGAATCACGGCCGCCACCGTCCATTGGTCCGAATGAGACAGGCTGAGGTGCACTTTATTCGTTCCTTTGCCTGCGCTGAGTCTTTCCGCTTCGCCGTAAAGCACCATTGCCGGCCCCCCCTGTTTTTCTCTGCGAACTTCCGCGTCCAACCAGGTGACGCCCCGCGCCCAGCCAGTTCCCAGTGCCTTAAAGAGAGCTTCTTTCGCGGCGAAGCGCGCGGCGAAATGGGGAACCGGGTCCCGGTAGGCGAGACAGAACTGCTGTTCCTCATGGGTAAATACTCTTAGCATGAAGCGATATTTAAGCCTCTCCATGACCTTGCGAAAGCGCTCAATTTCGACAATATCCACGCCGATACCGATGATCATTAAAAGCTCCGAAAGTGCATTGACAGCGAGAAATGAACCCCCCAATATTTGCGGCATGCGAAAGCATGGCTTTGTTCTCAGGAGAGTCCAGAGAATTTCTTACTACAGTTGCCTTGCTCTTGAAGAGGTCGCGGGTATTCGCCATGGCTTCTCCACCCGTCGAGGGGATGCGTCCGCGGGCAACGGAAACTTTTTCAACCTGAGCAATGGGCCGTGGGACAGGCCCGAACGAGTCGATGAAAACCGGCGCCGCTTTTTGAGCGCTATCCGCCTCCCAGGGGCGCAACTTTGCTTCCTGCGTCAGACCCATTCCGATCGGGTGCATATCATAAAGGATCTTTCCCGCAGATGGAATCTCTCCGAGGGGGATGCCTTGGCGACTAGACTGGAAGATGTGGCGCTTGCGGTCCAGGTCGCCGATTGCCTTCCGATATTGATGGTGGATCCGTTGACGAAGGTCATAGCCGCGGTCCATTCCGGTTGGAGGGGAATGCTGGCGCACGTTTTGCCCAAAACGGTGCAGGAAATTCAAAGAAACTTCGGCGTGGATCCGGCGCGTTTGATCGCGGCCGTCGGGCCGGGGATAGGGAGCTGTTGTTTTGAAGTCAGTTTGGAAGTGGCGGAGCTCTTCCACAAAGAGTTTCCGGCAACCTGTTCGAGCAGGCCCTCGGAATCCGGGCCGGGAAAATGCCATTTGGATTTATGGCAAGCGCTGAGCAGGGATTTCGACCAAGCGGGCATAAAGCCGGAGAATCGGTACGACCTTGGGCTCTGCACCTGCTGCCATACTCATGAGTTCTTTTCTAATCGTGCGGAAGGAAAGCGCGCGGGACGGATGATGGCCGTCATCGGCAGAATCTCACCCGCCAATTGAACGCGAGCTGTCATTGTTCCCTTCCGGCCAGCATTCCGCATGCGGCAGATACATCATCGCCGCGCGGCCGTCGGAGGTTGACGGTAATATGCCTTTCAGCCAAGATTCTTTGAAATTCAAGCACCCGGTCCGGGCGGGGTGCTTTCAGCGGAATCCAGGGGTGGGCATTAAGCGGAATCAGATTGACTTTATTCTTGAGCCCCTGAAGCAAGCGCGCCAGCCGGCGGGCGTCCTCGAGTGAATCGTTGATTCCGTCGACCAGGACATATTCAAAGGTGATTCGCCGCCGACGCTCGACTGGGAAGCGGCGGCAGGTTTCCAGCAAAGCCGCGATATTCCATTTTTTGTTGATCGGGATAAGCAAATCCCGGACCGCATCCGTGGTTGCGCTGAGTGAAACCGCCAGATTGGGAATCACGGGTTCTGCGGCGAGCCTCCGGATGCCGGGAACCACCCCCGATGTGGATAAGGTGATGCGCCGGGGCGAAATAGACATGCCCCGGGCATCGGCCATGAGGCGGATGGCGCTCATTACCTGGTCGTAATTGTGCAGCGGTTCTCCCATTCCCATAATCACGACATTCAGGCGCTTGGAAGCCGAACCTATGTCGGCGAGCATGGAAAGCACCTGGCCCGCGATTTCGCCGCGCGAGAGATTGCGTTTCATAGGCAGTCTGCCAGTGGCGCAGAACAGGCAGCCGATAGCGCATCCGATCTGGGTCGAAATACAGAAGGTATCTCTGCGCTCTTCCGGAATGTAAACGGACTCGATATTCTGCCCCGGCGCGACTTCGAATAAGTATCGGCGGGTTCCGTCCCGCGATACAAAAACCCTTCGGATCGGGCGATATTCGATGGCAAACCGCTCCTTGAGTTTTTCGCGGAGGCGATTTCCGAGGTCGGTAAACTGGTCCCAGGAGCTGAGGAGGCGCTGGTAAATGCCGGCGTAAATCTGGCGGGCGCGATAGCCTGGTTCCTTCATCTCCGCAATCGCGGCCTCAATATCCTCCAGACTGGCTCCAACCAGATTGACAGTTTCCATTTTCCCGGCACTTCCTACTCTCAGCAACAATACCATAGATGGCGTCTACGAGCCTGTGAGTCAAAAGCGAAATTGCGAGGATTTTACGTTTGGATCTTTCAGGCTTGGGCTACACTATGATAGGAAATAGGGCGGCTTAATACGCCAATATCCCGGGACTTGCATGGATGTCCAGAAAAAGGTAATGAAAAACGGCCTCGTTGTCGCTTCCGAGGTCATGCCTCATTTGCGCTCCGTTTCACTGGGAGTCTGGGTCAAATGCGGCTCGCGGTTCGAAGGCCCCGAATATGCAGGGATATCCCACTTTATTGAACATCTGCTGTTCAAAGGTACCAGGAAACGGTCAGCGGCGGGTATCGCCGAGGCTATTGATTCCGTCGGCGGGCAGCTCAATGCCTTTACGGAGAAGGAATACGTCGGTTTTTACGCCAAGGTCATGGACGAACACCTTCCATTCGCTTTCGATCTTCTTTCGGATATCGTTTTAAATCCGACCTTTCCCGAAGGCGAAATGAAACGCGAGCGCGAGGTGATTTTCGAAGAAATCAATATGGTGGCGGATTCTCCGCAGGATTTGATCCTGGACCTCTACCTAGAAAATTTCTGGAAAGGACATCCGCTCGGTCGGCCTATTTCCGGAACTAAGCAAACCGTCGGACGGATTACGCGCAAAGATGTGACGGATTTTTTCACAAAAAATTACCACGCGGGAAACATAATCGTAGCGGCAGCGGGCAACATCCGGCATTCGCAGGTCTATAAGCTGGCGGAGCGCTGTTTCGCGGCTTTGAATCCCGGGGTGGCCGCGGTTTCTGGGCCGCCGCCGCGGGCCTATGCCGGCCGCCATATCCGCCGGAAGGATCATCTGGAGCAGACGCACTTGTGCCTGGGAACTCTCTCCCCTCCCGTGACCTCTGAGGAGCGGTACTGTTGCCACCTGATGAGCAATATCCTCGGCGGCGGAGTGAGTTCGCGTCTTTTTCAGAACATCCGCGAGAAGCGCGGTCTGGTATACTCCATATTCTCGATGCTGAGCCTCTATCACGACGCCGGCTCGCTGGTGGTTTACGCGGGAACGGCGCCCGGGAAGGCCGCGCAGGTCGTGGACCTCATGCTGAAGGAATTCAAGAGAATGCGTGAAAAGCCGGTCTCGCCCCGCGAGTTGAAGCGGGCCAAGGAGTATATCAAAGGTTCGGTGATGCTGGGCCTGGAAAGCTCCAGCAGCAGGATGGCGCATCTCGCGCAGCAGTTGATTTACTACGGGCGTTTTTACCAACTGGAAGAAATCCTGGGCGCCGTAGAGCGCGTGACGGCAAGGGATATCCGGAATCTTGCCCACAGGATTTTTGATTCCTCCCACCTGACCTTGGCGGCTTTGAGCAGCCGGAACGGGGGGGATCTGCAGAGTGTTCCAATGGATGTGTGAGCGATGGGACTGAGCTTTACTTTGCTTGGCAGCGGCAGCACGGGTAACACGACGCTGGTGAGTGACGGAGCTACTCATATTCTCCTCGACGTCGGTTTAAGCGGCCGCGAGACGGCGCGGCGGTTAAGGGAGTATGGGCTGGAGCCGGAAAAAATTTCCGCCGTCGTCGTCTCGCACGAACACGGAGACCATAGCCGCGGCGTCGGCCCTTTTATCAAAGATATGGATATTCCGGTTTTCATGACGGAAGCGGCTTTATTGGGTTCCGGCATGCTGCTGAATGCGAGGAAGTTCCAGCGGATCAGCTCCGGCGAATCCTTTGATGTGTACGGCATTCTTTTTACCAGCTTCTCCGTGCCACATGATTCCATTGATCCGCTCGGTTTTGTTATCGAAAAGGATGGGGTGAAAGTAGCGGTAGCGCTGGATCTGGGGTATCTTTCGAACCTGGTCATCGAACGGCTGAAGGGCTGCAACGGAATTATTCTGGAATCCAATCATGACGTGCAAATGCTTAAGGCCGGCCCCTACCCTTGGGCCCTGAAGCAGCGGGTCATGAGCCGGCGCGGACATCTCTCCAATGATTCCGTGGCGCAGTATCTTGGGAACGATTTCGACGGCAAAGCCGAGCATGTTGTCCTGGCGCACCTCAGCCAAAAAAACAATCTTCCGGAGCTTGCGCTGTTGTCCGCCCAAAGGGCGCTGGAAGAACGCGCGAGCCGGCCGCCCTGTCAAACCAAGCTGGAATTGGCGAAACCCGATCAAATCAGCAGGACCTATCGCTATTAAATAGTTTCGAGGTTGTCGGCCCATTGATCGAAACTGCCGATTAAGGAGCGCATACCATGATTGACCGATATATGCCCGAAGATCTTGCGGAAATTTGGTCGGAAGAAAACATGTATCGCACCTGGCTCTTAGTAGAACTGGAAGTATGCCGTATTCTGGCTGAAAAGGGATGGATACCCAAGCAGTCCATGGAGATCATCGAGAATAAAGCCGCCTTTTCGGTTTCCCGAATCAAGGAAATCGAGAATATAACTCACCATGACCTGGTCGCTTTCACCACCAGTGTGGCTGAATTTGTGGGCCCCGATTCGAGGTACATCCATTGGGGACTTACCTCCACGGATGTGATCGATACCGCCCGTGGGGTTCAGTTTAGGCAAGCGAGCGAAAAAATAATCACGGCCATGGACGAGCTTCGGGCGGCCATCCGCGAACGGGCTTTGGAACACCGCCAAACTCTGATCATGGGGCGGACGCACGGCGTGCATGCGGAAGTGACGACCTTCGGACTGAAGCTGGCGGTTTGGTACGAAGAAATGCGCCGGAATCGCGAGCGGATGGTGCACGCAGCCGAAGCGGTCTGCGTCGGCAAACTATCCGGCGCCGTGGGGACCTTTGCCCACTTGGATCCGGATGTGGAAGCGCGCGTCTGCGAGCGGCTGGGATTGAAAGCGGCTCCGGTTTCCACCCAAACGCTGCAGAGGGATCGGCACGCCGAGTACCTTTGCGCGATTGCCATTGTCGGGTCTTCCCTGGACAAATTCGCAACCGAGATACGGCACCTTCAGAGGACCGAAGTGCGGGAAGCGGAAGAGCCGTTTGCCGCCGGCCAGAAAGGGTCGTCAGCCATGCCGCACAAGCGCAATCCCGTGAAATGCGAGCAAGTGTCCGGTTTGTCCCGCTTGCTCCGCGGGTATGCCGTGACCGCGCTGGAAAATATCGCGCTCTGGCACGAGAGGGATATTTCCCATTCCTCGGCTGAGCGCGTGATCCTGCCGGATGCGACGTCCGTCCTCTGCCATATGCTTCGCGCAATGACGAAAATCGTCAGGAGAATGGTGGTATATCCCGAGCGGATGCTCAAGAACATTGAACTGACGCGGGGTCTGGCCTATTCCGGCCAGCTGCTTCTGGATCTTACGCGCAAAGGAGTTGTCAGGGAGGAAGCTTATCGCTGGATTCAACGGTGCTCGATGAAAGTGTGGGATGAGGACAAGGACTTTATCCGGGTTCTGCAGGAAGATCCGGATATAACGAGGGTCCTCTCCAGCGACGAGATCCGGTCGGTTGTGAATCCTGAGCTCCAGTTGCGGAACGTTGATGCAATATTCGCGCGCGTGTTTAGTTCCCAATGAATCCCTTGCCGCAATCGTCCGGCCCGGGCCGCCGCCGGGCGGCGCCGGGAGAAAAGAAGGTTCGAGGATCAGCGGAAAAGGGACTGGGCAAAGGGTATATTTCGTATGCAAGAATTATTGATGTTCATCGGAGGCCTATACGGGAGTGCCTATGACGACTTTGATCAAAAATGGGACAATTATTACGGCCACGGAAGTGTATAAGGCTGACCTCCTGGTAAAGAACGGCATTATTTCGGAAGTGGGGCGGGAGATCTCGAAGATTGCCAGCGAGATCATAGATGCGGCGGACAAGTGGGTTTTGCCCGGAGCGGTCGATGTCCATACCCACCTCGACACGCAATCCGAGGGAATGACCACTGTGGATGATTTTGAAACGGGAACAGCCGCAGCCGCAGCGGGCGGAACCACCACGGTTGTTGATATCGCCGAGCAGGTTCCGGGTGTGACGCTCGCGCAGACGCTTGAGAATTGGAAATCCAAGGCGGGATCGCGAGCCATTGTGGATTACGGCTTTCATCTCGCCCTCGGTCAAGTTAACGATGACGTGCTGGGCGAAATACCGGCTATGGTCGAAGCGGGAGTGACCAGTTTCCATCTGCGGCTCGACGGCCGCGGCACGCAGCCCATCAATGACGCGCAGCTGCTGGAGTTTCTCCAGCGCGTCGCGGCAGCGGGAGCGCTTCCCTGCATTCAGGCCGAAAACGGGGAAATCATCGATCTGTTCGTACGGCGGCTTGTCGCCGAGGGCAAGACATCGGCCAAACATATCTGCGCCGCGCGCCCTCCTGAAGTGGAGGCGCAAGCGACCGCCCGCGCCATCAGCCTCGCGGATATGGCGAAAGCGCCGATGTATCTTACGAATCTTTCGTCCGCGCATGCGGTTGAAAAGATCAAAGCGGCCAGAGATCGCGGGCAGATAGTCTATGCGGAAACATGTCCCCATTACCTGGCCTTGGCGAACGATCGATACGAGGAGTCGGAGGGTATCAAGTTTTACTGCACGCCTCCGCTGCGGCCCTCCTGGCACGCGGATATTCTGTGGAAAGCAATCGGCAGCGGTGATATCCATACGGCCGGCAGCGATCATTGGGCGTTCAATTATGCGGGACAGAAAGATTTGGGGAAGGACGATTTTACGCAGGCCCCCCCTGGTTTAGTCGGCATTCAGGAACGACTGGCGGTGCTTTGCGCCGCCGGAGTCCACTTCGGGAAGATTTCCGCCACTAGGCTTGTGGATCTGGCCTGTACGACTCCCGCGAAGCTCTTCGGACTCCTGCCCCGCAAGGGAACGCTGGCTGTGGGGAGTGATGCGGATATGGTTATCTTTGATCCCAAGGCTGAGACCGTGCTTTCCAGATCCGTGAGTCTATCACGTTGCGACTACACGCCCTATGAGGGAATGAGAGTCAGGGGCACGACCTGGCTTGTGCTCCAACGGGGTAGAGTCATCGCGCGCGAAGGCAAGGTTATGGGGCGACCCGGGAGCGGAGAATTCCTGCCTCGCATCAAGTTCAGCCTTCCCTAGCCGCGGGTGAGGGAATAGGGCGTATACATCATCGTAATTACCAACACCACTGCTAAGGTGGCATTCCGATGAGAGAGTGTCCGCAGTGCCGCAATGTGTATCCCGGATCATTCCTTTATTGTCCGGCGGATGGTTCCCGCCTGGGCGAAAACAGGGAAGAACCGCAAGGTCCGGAGCCGGCGGCAACGCCTTTGCAGATCCGAGTCAGCACGCTTATGCTCGGATTCGCCATCCTTGCGCTGGCTGCCGCCATAGCTTTTGCCGCGGTGTTTTTCTACCAGTACTGGAAACCGAAATACGGAAACCTGGTTATCAAAACGACTCCGCCCGGCGCCACGATCTGGCTGGACGGCAAGGAGCAGGGCGTCACTCCCATCACGCTCCAAGGCCTGCGCAGCGGCGCACATTACATGAAGGGAGCCAAAGAAGGCTACCGGGAGTTTTTCCAGCAAGTCGTCGTCATCCCTTACGCCACCGAGAGTTTGCACTGGAACATGGTGCCGCTCGTTGCCCAGTTGACGAATGAGCAACTGGCCGAGGTGGAATTCTGGAAAAAAAGATTGGAGAGCGCGCACAGGGACAATATCCTGCTTCCCCCGCCGGATGACTATAATGTTCTCTTTTTCGCCGACAAGATCCTATCCATTGATCCTGCAAATGCCCGCGCATTGGAGGCTAAAACCAGGCTGGCGGAGACGGTAAGGCGGATGGCGGAATCGGCCTACGCGCGGGAAGATTGGCTGGAGTCTGAAAAGCAGTACAAGAACCTCGCCCTGCTCTTTCCCGATGATATTTCCATCGTGGAGCGCCTCGCGGATGTTTCGTCCAAGCTCGATGAGAGCCTGAAGTATCGCGAGCAGCAGATCGAAGATTGGACAGCGAAAGCGGAAAGCGCGCTGAAGGCCGGAAACCTATTGCCGCCGGATAAAGACAATGCGCTCGATGCCATCCGCAGCATCCAGCGGCTGGATAAGAACAATGCTTATGCTCGGGAGGCGATTTCGCGGCTGAAGGAGTTGCTGCAAAATCAGGGAGACACCAAGATCGCCGCTTCCGAATGGCAGGGGGCGCGAAACGACTTCAGACTCCTTTTGCAGTACTTTCCGGAGGACAGCTACAGCAAGGCGCGCTTGGCGATGGCTGAAGAAAAAATTGCCGAGATGGCCCAGCTGGAACGACAGCGCCTTCAGCGCACGGCCGAGGAGCAGCAATCCGGGCAAAAAACCTCACCGCTGCGCCAATCCGCAATCAACTCCTTCCGTGCGGGTTTATACCAGAAGTCCATATCGGAGTGGCAGGAATACCTGAAGATCGACTCCGTTAGCGATGAGGCTTATTTCTATATAGGAGCAAGCTACCAGAATCAGAAACAACTGGACAATGCCATCTTCAATTTTGAGAAGTGCCTTTCACTCAATCCCGACAACGTCCTGGCCCATCTGAATCTGGGGTTGCTTTACGACTACCATCGGGACAATTTCCGGCAGGCCGCAGAGCATCTCCGCAAAGTAAAAGAGCTTGGGGGCGCGGAAAAGTACAGCCCCGAACGGCTCCAATCGATGATCCAAGATCTTCAGGATCGGGCTCAGGTCAGCACAGTCCTCAAAACCCCTTTCGCCGTCGAGCACCGGCACTCTTTTTCCAGCTGCCGGGGCAATTTGCTTTTTACCGAGCAGGGCGTGGAGTACCGGACCGGCGAAGCCGACCACAGCTTCTACGAATCCTATCGAGGGTTACGCAGCTTTGCTGTTGAAGGGGATGAGCTGTCCATCAGGACGCGCGATAACAAGAGGTACAACTTCCGGTTTCTTAATCCTGGCGACGCCGCCCGCATTCGCGCTTGGAGCCAATCTTCCCGATACATCGAATCGAGCGGCCAAACCGAATAACGCAGCGATCCGGACCGGCCGCCTCGCCGCGAGACCCAATGCGGATTAAAGCTGCTTAGGTCCGGCGCGCGCATCGAGATCCGGTGAGCCGGCCTTTTTCGCGGGAGATTTTGGTTTCCGGGAGCGCCTGAATATCCCTGCAATCCCGAATAAAAGGAAGCCTATCAACCCCCCCACAGCCAATGGGATGGGCTGGAGATAGCCTCGAATCCGGCGGACCGGATTCGACGAAATAACCGTGCGCTCCTGTTGAAGCACCGGAATCTCGTCGGAATTTTTATTGAGCAGGCGGACGGTAAGAAGCAAGCGCGCGTCCTGAGTCCCCCGGTTGTGGATGCCCCAGCGCCACGATGAGCGGTCGCGCTCCCCGATCTCATGAACCGGTTCGTGCGCTGGCGGCCTTACGATCATCAGGCTGGAATCGGATCCCAGGTCCGCCCGCATTTTCAGCCGGTCCCCCAGCGTCCGGAGGATAAGCCTTTCTTCCGGATCCAAGCGCACGTAGTCGATCGATTCGGCATGGAAATTCACCTCACCGTCCTTGCTGGCATTATGATTCAAGTGGCTGGGGATGCTCCACTCCAGAGAGCCCAACAACACATTTCTGATGTAGACTCCGGCCTTGCCGTAATGGGTTCCTCTTTCGGTCTTTTCCTCCTCGATATGCGTCCGGATGCCTCGCACCAATCGGGAAAAATCATCCAGTTTCTCTTTTGCGCTCTTGAGAGTGAGGTATTGTTTAGCGAGAGAGTCTTCTTTGGAAGTCAGCGTTTCGATCGTGGCCTGCATCTGGCGCTTGCTGGATTTCAGATCTTCATTATCTCGCGCGAGGCGCGCGTTTATTGCCTGCTGGGCGTCGAGGTCAGTCTGCAGCGATCCGGCCCGGTTCAGCAGGCTTTCGTTTTCCTTTTGGAGTTTGCGCATTACCTGGCCGAGGTCGGCGATCTGCATCGCCAGGTCGCGGCCGGCGTCCACCCTGAGGTTCAATAAGCGCTGGATATTCGCAATTTCCCTCTGATAGCCCTGCGCCGTTCCTTTTGCATCGCGGAGTTCATCTCTCAGTTTTGAAACTTGGGACGCAGAGCTGTCGATTTTCTCCTGCAGCGCCGCATTGACGGTTTTTAGGCGGGAGATCTCGGCCTGCAGCGTCTTCAATTCAGACTCGCGCTTTCGGTTTTCGGACTGTGATCGGGAGAGCTCTCCGGCGACATCCTGCAGCCTGCTCTTCAAGCTGTCGATTTCGCGCTGAGCATCCGTATACGCAGGAACCTGCGGGGCTATATTCCGGAGAACGGAGTCGCGGCTCAAAGACGCCGATTCGGCGATCTCGCGCACGGAGCGTTCGAATTGCTCGGCGACAAAGCTGTGCTTGGCGTCCTCAATATCCGCATACCTCAGGCCTTCGGTGAAAGTTGCCTGAAGTGCGCGGTCGAAAACGTCCCTGTTTGGAAAAGCCTCCTCCAAGGTGGAATCGAATTGGAATCTGATCTCGACGAGACCTGCGGTAGCGATGCCGCTCATTCTGAACTTGACTTCGTCGCCTGCAAAATTAACAAGCAGAATGCGGAGCTGGTCGCCCACTTTAAAACGAGGCACTCCGCTTCCCTGCGCAGCGCGGAAAGTTTGTCCGCTTAGGTTGATAATCAATTTTTCCGAATAGGCCGGAATTTTAAGAAAAACGGCCTTATTTTCGTAATTCCGCTTATATTCTTCCTGGATTGGGCGGGATACACCGGCGTAGCCGGCCACAGCGCTCGCCAAAAGCAAGGGCATCAGGCAGGAGACCTGGAATCGGAAACTGCTTTTGAATCGCATTGATATCCTCGGGCAAAATAGGCAATCCAATGATAACACGAAGCCTTTCTGGAAGGCGCTTTTCAATCGTTATCCGTTTAGGTCTGTAACTTAAAAGGGTATCATGGGCCGGAAGCCTTCGGGGTTCGGGACTTGCATTTCCGAGTCCCTGGTTTATATTCAGAAGGGCAGCCGAATCGAGTAGCCAGATTGGAGTCTCTGATTGAGCATTGAATGCTGTTTTCGAAGCGACCAAGGCAAAATAAGAATTAGCAACGAAGATTCGTATATTGCCAATATTAAAAGCAGGATTTTCCTGGTGGCCGATGGGATGGGAGGGCACGTCGCGGGAGAGATTGCCAGCCAAATTGCGGCTTCAGCCGTGGAAGAAGTCGTATCGGCCGGCGAACTGGAACCGAGTATGGAAGTCCTGCTGCAGATTGCCGTAAAAACCGCGAATAGCCGCGTCTATGAAGCGCAGAGGCTCAAGCCTGAATACCGGGGCATGGGCAGCACCTTGACCGCGATCGCATTCCGGGCCGGCCGTTATTACGTGGCCCAGGTGGGAGACTCACGCGCCTACCTTTTAAGGGACCGGTGCCTTAGACAGCTTACGCGGGATCATTCGCTGGTCTGGCCGCTGTTTGAGAATGGTATCATCGCAAAAGACGATATTTCACGGCATCCTCAAAAAAATCTTATCACCCGGTCCATCGGGACTCATTCGGAGGTCGAAGTGGATCTGCAAGGCGGCGACGCGCTTGCGGGAGATATCTTCCTATTATGTTCAGATGGGTTGACGGACGTGCTTTCCGATCAGGAGATTCTGCAAATATTATCGGCCGGCAACGGGAGCATCCAAAAATTATGCGATGCTCTTGTGGCGGCGGCAAACTCGCGCGGAGGTCCGGATAATGTGACGGTTGTCCTCATTCGTATCGCTCCGGACTAGCTTCTATTCTCAATAATCTGATTTCCGGAACCCGCATTCCGTCCTCCGGCATGCGTGCCGGCCCGGCGGCCGAAAGGAGTTTTCCACAAGCCGGCAGCTTCTTGTGGATAACCATAACAAATCTTTTATCTACAATAATAAAATCGGCTCATCCAATGGATTTTCCACAGGCTTTTCATATGGACGGTATGTTCATCCATCTTGTCGGGTATGTGAAGCGGCAAAAGGAAAACCGATATATTGTTGTGTCGGGTCGGCAAACTTCCGTGGGAAAAGATACCGAGCTTCAATATATTGGCCCGGGGTAACTTCCCGGAAATGAGGCGGCCCAAAGGATGGAATTGGTGGAGAAAATGCCGGGTAAACTACAATTGTTCGTGATTGTTCTGGCAGTGACGAGTCTGGTCTTCGGCACGCGCGCGGTCGCGCCCGCGCTTGCGGATATCGCCAAGGCTTTCCCGGAAAGGAGCAGAGAGACAATTCAAATGATCGTAACCTTGCCGCCGCTATTCATCATGTTCTCAACGCTGATCTGCGGGCAACTTTCCCGCAAGTTCAGAAAAAAGCCATTAGTTTTGATCGGAATGCTGCTATTTGGAATCGGCGGTATCTCGCCCACGTTTTTTGGCGATCTGAATTTTCTCCTTCTCATGATGGCTGTCCTGGGGGCCGGCAACGGTTTTTTGGTTCCGCTTTCCCAGTCATTGGTGGCGGATTATTTTGAGGGGCGCGACCGGGAAGTTTTCATGGGCTACCGAAGCTCGAATGCGAGCATTTTCGGAATGATCTTCTCCCTGCTTGGAGGTTCGCTGTGTGCAATTCACTGGCGCCTGACCTTTTTGTCATTCCTCCTGGCAGTGCCGATGCTGTTGTTGGTGCTGTTTAAAATGCCTGCCGGCGAGAATCCGAAAGCGGCGGCGGAAGGAGATGCGGGAGCGTCCTTGACCGGCAGGATGTGGTTTTATGTGGCTATGTATTTTCTTTTCAACATTGCCGGGATATCGATTGCCACAAATGCGGCTTTTGTTATGTCGGGATGCGGTATTGGGACGAGAACAATAGGAATCATCATGACAATATCCGCGGCCGGGTCGATTACCGCCGGCATTGTGTTGGGATACACTACCAAAGCATTTAAGCACCGGACAATCGTACTCGCTCTTGGATTTCTCGCCGCCGGTTTCAACCTTTTGATCTATGTCCGGACCCCGGCGATGTTCACGCTGGGCATGGCCCTTTTCGGTTTCGGATTCGGCACGTTTATCCCGACGATGGTGCTCAAAATCATCGGCAGCGTACCCAAGGCCGCGACCACTTTGGCCCTTTCCATCCTTACTTGCGCCCTAGGGACCGGCCAATTCGTTTCGCCGATATTCTATTCTTTCATCAATGGATTGCTTGGTCTCCGGAGCCCGAGAGCATCGTGGATCGTGGCCGCAGCCTGTTTTTCCGGTGCTTTCGTTGCAGCTCTGGCGTCGACCGCTCGAGCCCCCAAGGCGCCGAAAATCTCTATGCCTTAACCCGCATTTCTCACAAGCTTTCTACTGCGGCGGCACATCCGGGCATGTCTACCGCCTTGCGCTCCCTGTGAGGACGGCTGCTCCAGAGCCGTCCGCGGGCGGAGCGGCGGCTTATACCTTAAGCGCTCCGTAAAATACTCCCGCGATTTTGAAGCGCTCGGCGCAGCCGGAAATGCAGCCGATCTCCAACCGCGTTTTCATTTCCCGAACCTGCAATTCGGCTTCACTCATATTGCCTCGTCCCGAAAATAGCCGTCCCGATCCGTATCATGGTAGCCCCTTCTCTGATCGCCGCCTCGAAATCATGGCTCATGCCCATTGAAAGATGGCGCTGCCCGAGGCAGCCCGGCAGCCGGGTCTCCAGTAAGTCACTCAAGTTTCGCAGCTTGGCAAAGTAAGGGCGCGCGTTTTCCGGGTCATCGAAATAGGGAGGAATTGTCATCAATCCGTTTATCCGGAGCTGCTTGAGATTCGATATTGCATCTACTATTTCCCGGATGCGGTCGGGGGCAGCTCCGAATTTGGTTTCTTCGCCCCCAAAATCCACCTGAATCAGAACGGAAATGATCTTTCCGATTTCCTTTGCCGCCTGATCAAGCCGGATGGCCAGTTTGACACTGTCGAGCGAGTGGATTACATCGAACAATTCGGCCCCACGGCGCGCCTTGTTCGACTGAAGGTGACCGACAAGATGCCATTCCAATTCCGGAAAGCCGCGAAAGTACAAAACCTTGCCTTCCGCTTCCTGTACCCGGTTCTCTCCAAATTGGCGAACGCCTGCGGCGATTGCCTGCAAAATGGCTTCTTCCGGGAAGGTCTTAGTGACAGCGACCAGCGTGATCTCGCTTGGCCGGCGGCCGCAGGAGGCAGCTGCTCTGGCCATTCTCTCTTTGATTGCTTGGATGTTGCCGGCAATATCGCTCACAAGAACTAACCGTTGCGCAATGAGAACACAAGAGTTTCGCTCGAAAGAACGAAGGTTTCGCCGATTTCCGCATCGAAGTCGCAATTACAATCGGCTGCCGGCCTTTATGGCTGTCGTTATATCGGCCGCGTTAGCCTTCGATGGCAAACCTGTTATCGGCGTCGATTCCGGCGGAATTCGGCCTCCGCTCTCAAACCTGCAGTTGCTTGCACTAATTCGCGTTGAGTTGCGAATCCCGCTTTGCTACTCTGAACTCTGGCTCGGGCGAAATCCGCCAAACAGGCATAGTCCCCAGCGCAATTTTAAAGAGCTTCTTCGCAACTGGCAAGGACACTGCGTGTTTATTACGTTTGAGGGAATCGAGGGTTCGGGAAAAAGCCTCCAAGTGGATCGCTGCCGGGCATACCTGTTGGAACTGGGTATCGACTGCCTCGCGACCAGGGAACCGGGCGGGACCGATTTTGGACGCGCCGTCCGCAGGGTGCTGTTGAGCACCAACGGGTGCCCCAGGGAATCGCTTTGCGAACTGCTGCTTTACCTGGCGGACAGATGCCAGCACCTGAAAGAAGTTATCGAGCCCGCCCTAAGGAAAGGCCTTTGGGTGATATCGGATCGGTACCAGGACGCCACCCGCGCCTATCAGGGAGCCGCGCGCGGAATTCCCGATGCCGAAGTTGAAAGCCTGAGCCGGCAGCTGGGAATCATCGAACCCGACAAGACGATCTTGCTCGATCTCGATCCGGAGGAGGGACTCTCACGGGCTCGTATGCGCAATATAGCAAGCCAGTCCACCGCCGCAGAGGGACGGTTTGAAGCGGAGGACATTTCGTTTCACACGAGAGTCCGGGAAGCGTATCTGGCTTTGGCCGGCCGATGCCCTCAGAGAATTCATGTGGTAGATGCATTGGGAACGCCGGATGAGGTTTTTTCCCGGATTGCGCGGCTGCTCGATGAATGGAGGTCGCGGGATTGCTAGCTCTATGAAGCCGCCGGTCAGCCTGGACACATTTATCGGCAATCGCCGCGCCGTGGAAATCCTGAAGCGCGCTCTTGAACAGGACCGCCTGCCGCACGCCCTGATCTTTGCCGGCCCTGCCGGCGTCGGCAAATGTACGCTTGCGCTCCTCGTGGCCCAGTCGCTCAACTGCCTTTCTCCCGCCAAGGACATCGCCTGCGGCCGTTGTTCGGCCTGCGAGAGAATCATGGCTGTGATTCAAAGTCGGCACCTGGAATGCCGGTCTTTAAGAGGAGAGGGTTTTTGCGGCAGCTGCGAGAACTGCAGGATCAGGATCAAGCGCCACGCGGATGTCTGGCTTATTGAACCTGAAAAGACGACGATCACCATCGATCAGGTCAGAAGACTGATCAGTGAAATTGCCTTCCAGCCCCTTGAAGCCCGCTATCGAGTGGTCGTCCTGGATCCCGCCGACCAGATGCGGATCGAGGCACACAACAGTCTTCTTAAGACGCTGGAGGAGCCTCCCAGCCGCACGGTTATTATTCTTGTGACAACGAATCCGTATGTTCTGCTGGAAACCATCCGCTCTCGGTCCCGTTTGCTCCCTTTCGGCGAAATTCCCGAAGACCGCATCGAGCGGTATCTCATCGAAATCGAAGGCCGGCCGGCCGAGGAAGCCCGCCTCGCCGCCGCCCTGAGCGGAGGGAGTCTGTCGGCTGCCCTTGGCTTCAATGCGAAGGAGTACCGCGAGCTTCGCAAGCAGGCGCTTCAATTCATTACCTTGCTTTTAAAACGGGGGAGGTTTGCCGAGGCAAGTGCTTTGGCAGCCCAGGCGGCGCAAGAAAAGCTGTTTTTTCAGCGCTGGCTTGAAACCGTGCTGGCGCTGCTGCAGGATGCGTATTACGCGGGCGTTGCGGCCGAACGTATCGGGCAGAGAGATCTGCTCGCAGAGCTGATGGCGCTGGCCCGGGCGATTCCGCGATCCGCGCTGGTGGCCGTGATTCAAGCGGTTGAAAAGCTGAAAGGCGAACTAAGATTCAATGTGAACCGCCAAATTGCGCTCGAAGCTCTGTTCCTTTCATTGACACAAAAAGCCGAATGCTGATACCGGACGCCGAAGGCCGGCCGATCTCCGGATTGTTTCGCGGGAATCAGTTCTTTCCGGTTTGCATCGGCACCCGGTTAAATTTACTTTCGAGACGGGCTAATTTAAGGCGGAATGAGGGAGATTTTGGCGAGTCGGGGTTT
>JBBISO010000026.1:0-2232 GCA_037441325.1 Acidobacteriota bacterium
ACGGCTGAAATCTTGAAGGCGGGAATGGCCGCGTTTGGCGAAGGCCGCCTTGGAAATATGCGGAGCGTGGCCGCGGCTTTCTTCGGCGGTCTGGCGGTCAAGGTCTTTTCTTCAGGGATTGCCGTGCTGCAGGAAACCGTTGCGGGTGCTTTTCGTCTGGGCCATTCCGTTTTCAAGTTCGGATCGGATGTCTCGGCGGCGCTGATCGGTGTGGGATTCATCATTGAATTTAATGGTGCTGTTCTTGTAGCCATGGGAAGCGCTCTCGCGTGGTTGTTTTTCATCCCTCTGTTTGCGGCCCTGCAGCCGATGGCCGGGTCGGCGGATGCCGTGGCGTCGGCCTTATGGGCTAACCAGGTGCGCTTTATCGGAGTTGGCGGGATGACGGTCGGCGGGCTATGGTCCATCATCCGGATTAGACGCCAGCTTGGCGGCGGGATCAGGTCTGCCGTGGCGGGATTGCGCAGCGGCCGGCATTCAACGGGCGCTTACCCAAATACTAAGGACGCGGATTTTCGCCGGGGGACCATCTGGGTTTTCATTTCTGCAAGCATCCTGGCGGCGGCGGGAGTTTATTTCTTCAATGTCGGCTTGCCGGGTGCCGCTATCGCGACGCTTTACACGGTTCTGGCGGTCTTTTTCTTTGTCGCGATTTCGGTGCACATCGTCGGCCTGATCGGAAGCACGAATCAGCCTGTTTCCGGAATCACCATTTGCACGTTTCTGCTGGCGGCGTTGTTCCTTTTTGCCGGCCGGGTCTACGGTGCGGAGGCGGTTAGGATAATTCTTTTGATCTCCGGGGTTGTCTGTCTTGCTGCATGCCTTTCCGGCACCGCGTCCCAAAACTTCAAGACTGCCTTGATGATCGGAGGCGCTCACAGACCGCTCCAGGCCGGACTGATCATTGCGGTTGCGCTTACTTCACTCCTGGCGGCGCCCTTGATGGTGTTTCTTGACAAAACGTTCGGAATCGGTTCGGAAAAACTGCTGGCTCCTCAGGCCGGAATGTTTTCCGCCATGGCCAAGGGCCTGTTTATGGAAGGATCCAACCTGCCTTGGAACATGATTGCTTTGGGTGCCGGGCTATCGGTCTTGCTGATTATCCTCGGAGAGTTTCTGCGGGCGCGCGGCTCGGGCTTTGGCATCAGTCCGATGGCGGTCGCCGTCGGAATTTATTTGCCGTTTACAACCACGTTCCCCATACTGCTTGGCGGTTTGATCCACCTCTTGATTAATAGAAAATACGGGGCCCAAGAAACGCTGGGAAAGGCCATCCAGGCCGGTATTGTGATTTGCGCGGGACTTGTAGCGGGGGAAGCCCTGACAGGCATTATCCTGGCTCTCCCGATCGGATTTGACATTCATCTGCCCCTGGCGCTCGTCGCTTCGGAACCGATCCGAAGTGCTCTTTCGATCCTGGTATTGCTCGGATTGCCATGGGCGGTCTATCGATCGATTGTCGGGCAATTAGGAAGCAATGAATGACATCCCGGGCCGCGGCGTCCGGCATCGGGATCACACGATCCTGGCGCTCGGTGCGGCGGTTACGCAAAAGATAAAAGCGACTCCCGCCCGCGCAGCTGATCTGCCCGCATACCTCAAAATGATAGGAGGCGAATGTTTGGGCGCGCCGCCTAATGGATTCAGAAGTCTCTCCCCAACTGTGGTGGCCCGCCGGTAACCAGGTATTGTTTATAGCCGCTTCAACTCCGCGTGGCAGAGTGCGATTCTCGCCGCCGCCAGCCTTCTATAGTAATTTTTGACCTTTTCGGCATTCCCTTCTGCGACCGCTTTCACGAGGTCTCCTTCGAGTTCCGCGACCTCCAAGAGCTTGTAATAATCCAAGGATTCCTTGAAATGCGCCAAAACGATGAGTCCAGTAAGGATGGGATGATTATTGGTCACGTTGGCGTCCTTGAACCGGGTGCCATGTTCCAGTTCCACCTCCAATCCCGAACGGAAATCTTCCAGGGCGATCCGCATCTTCGAGGTGTTTACCCTGGCTAAAATCGCTCTTGCCTCGGCCGGAAGAACGCCGGCTTTCTTGAGCTTCGTCCAGTCCCTGATCCTAAGCTCCTTGCAGACCCTCTTTACTTCTTCAACGGCGACATATTGCGGAATTTTCATTTTCCTTTCTCCGAGCATTACATGTTATTAGGCTGATTCTCCATCCGGGCATAAAAGAGATCCATTTTTTTAATAAAATAGTTTCCACAATGGATATTGCCAAAA
>JBBISO010000026.1:2242-18508 GCA_037441325.1 Acidobacteriota bacterium
GTCGTCTCGCTTTTGCTACCTATATGGGACCGTATTTCCAGGAAACGAAGAGATGAAACACGGATACGGTCTTGGTAACCGCCGATTACGTTATGCCCGGGCTGACCGACGCCGCTTCGGTAAGCCTGGCATCGATAAATACCAGAGGCTGGCCGATGCGTTTTGAAAAAAATCCCTTCGGGTCGCGCCCTGTTTGCTGGTAGCGGTATAGGTCATTGGTTTTTCCCTCTAAGGTATGGTTTTTAAGCAATCGGGTGTCACAGACTGGGGTGCGACACAACACCGGTAAAGCATAAAACAAATTCTCGGCAATTTTTGCTTTTTTTAATGCGCCAGTCATCCAGGCTCGATCCCGCATTTCTCGCGCAAGGTTTCTATTGCGGCGGCACATCCGGGCACGGCCCGCTGAGTTGCGCACCCCGTGGGGCGGCTCCCCAGAGCCGTCCGCGGCGGGTCTGGAGACCCGCCGCACCTGTTTTCTGCTATTTGCTTTCGCAAGGACGGGTCCGGCGACCCGCCCCCACAAGGTGTGCGCCTTGTTTTCGCGCCCGTCTGCGGCGCCGCAATAGTAACCGGGAAAAATGCGGGCCGGGAAATAGGCGGCATAATCCGGAAAAATTTTCTTTTTAATTCGTTAATTCGTTACAAAGCATTAGCAATGCTAATAAATGTAATCTTGACCAGAAGCTCTTGTGAGTATATTTTTAGTGACAGGAGTCAGGCGGATTAATTCGGCCGGATGATGCACCCGCGTTCTTTTAAAGGGGAAGGCGGCGCCGTTTGGTTTGGCCGGAGATCCTGGTGTGGACGCCTCGCGGATCGGTTTCATGTTGGCTTTCCGCCGGCCGATTGCGATATGCTCCTGTGGACATCGTAGAAAGTATTTGGGGGCCGTTCCTTTATGGCTGCCATGCCGACATCCGACCGGGAAAATACCATATTCGTCATCGACGACGATGCGATAATCCGGCTTTCGTGCGAACAAATCCTTAAAAAGTCCGGCTACAAAGTGGAAACCTTCGCCAACGGCCATGAAGGCATCGAACGGTTGAAGGAAGTCAGGCCACCACTCCTGATCGTTGACATCAAGATGCCTGAACTTGATGGTTTTGAAGTGATCAAGATCGTCCGCAGGATTGATCCTGATGTGGTGATTGTAGTGATTACCGGTTATGCGACCATCGAGACCGCCGTAGATGCCATGAAAATGGGCGCCTATGACTTTCTGCCCAAGCCCTTCACTACCAATGAACTGCGGATGATCATCGAGCGCGGCTTTGAGCGGTGGCGCCTGGCCAAAGAAGCTCACTTTCTGCGTCAGCAAAAGGAGGAAGTCGAGAGGAAGTTTGTCACCCTGGTATCGCATCAGCTCAAGGGCCCGCTGGTGGCGGTCAAGCAGTACCTCGATGTCTTGCTCTACACCCGCAACGCCGAGTTGTCGGGAGAAACGCTCGAATGGATCTCCCGCTCGCAGGCGCGTATCGACGAGATGCTGGCCTTGATTCAGGACTGGCTGCTGCTGGCGAAGCTGGACCGGGGCGCTCTCTGCGATCGCGACGCTTCCGCCGATATCGGGAAAATTGCGGAAGCCGTTATCCAGGAGTATCGGCAGCTGCCCTCGGCTGCAACGGTAACGCTGACGGCCGAAGCGGCTCCCGGACTCCCGCAGGCGCGCGGCGACGAGGTTTGTCTCAACATGCTGGTGAGGAACTTGGTCAGTAACGCGGTCAAGTACAACAAGCCCGGCGGGACCGTCAAGGTGGGCGCAGACAGCGACGACCAATGGATTATTCTAGAAGTGAGCGATACGGGAATCGGAATACCCGAGGACTTCCGTCCGCACCTTTTTGAGGAGTTTTACCGCAGCAAGACCCCGGAAACCCAAAACATCCCCGGTACCGGCCTCGGCTTGGTCATCTGCAAGAAGATCGTGGATGAACTGGGCGGCACGATTGATGTCGAGAGCAAGGAGGGCGAATATACGATTTTTGCTGTAAGGCTTCCGGCCGCGGAGCCTCCAAAAGGGGTGGATTACTTCGATGCAGTCGGCGAATAGCGCATTACGACCTGAGGCTATCTCCGGTGAAAACTATGAGTGAATCCAAAGCAGTGCTGATTATAGACGATGACAGCGACTTTGTGAGAGCAATCCAGACCCTCCTGGAGTCTTCCGGATATAAGGTTCGAAGCGCTTCGAACGGCCGGGAAGGGATTCAGCTGGCCAAGAACATCCAGCCGGATCTGGTGCTGCTCGACGTCATGATGTCGGAAAGAACCGAGGGATTTTTCGTCCTGCAGGAAATGCGCCGGATCCCGGCCTTGAGCCGGACTCCCGTGATCGTGGTGTCGAGCATTTACTCGGAGGAGCCGGTATTCCGGGTCGATCCCAAGGCAGGATGGCTCCCGGCCAATCTATTTCTGGCCAAGCCCGTGGAGCCCGCCCGTCTATTGGCTGAGGCGATGCGATTAACGGGCGCGTCTGCCGCGGAGGCGGACAAGCCGGCTGATGGGAAAAAGCAACCATGAAGATATTGAAATTGGCAAAAGAGAATCTGGACCTTTTCGTATCGGTTCTGCCGGCTTTCGGCGAAGTCTACGCCCCGATCAAGCGCGGAAAGGAATTTGTTTTTGAAAGGCCTTCCAGATGGTCGGATGTTCAAATGAAGTACACCCGTACCATGCTGCCGCCCAAGAAGCTCGTGCTGCCGCCATGTGAGACCACCCTCACCTTCGATCCGGAGAAGGGATATCGGGACCTTTTGGCCGAAGCCTCAAAACCGCTGGTTCTGTTTGGAGTTCATTCCTATGACATCTACGGCCTGAACATTCTGGACCGCGTTTTCGCCCAGGCCAAATACCCGGATCCCTACTATATCACCCGCAGGAAGAACACCGCGATTATCGGCGTGGACTTTGTGCCCGACGACAAGCATCTGGCCAGTTCCATGAACGCGGATTTTGTGGACAGCGGCTTTGACCTGTTCCTGAGCGACATTGGCAACGATTACCTGGTTCTCGTAGGAACCAGCCGGGGCGACGACATGGTCGTCATGAGCAATTGTCTTATGCAAATGCCGACGGAGGCTGATTTCGACGAGTACAAAAAGCGCTCCCAGCTCCGGCGCGATGCCTACAAGGTTCACGTGGCATTGGAGGACTTGCCGGAGATTCTCGAGATGGAATACCACAGCGCGGTCTGGGACGAGATGGGCGAGCGTTGCCTCTCTTGCGGTTCATGCAGCATGGTTTGCCCTACCTGCTACTGTTTTGATGTCGGCGACGAAGTGGATTTTGGAAGCCGCAAAGGCCGAAGAATCCGCTCGTGGGATTCCTGCCTTCTCAGAACCCACGCGCTGGTTGCAGGCGGGGAAAACTTCCGTGCGGAGCGTTCTTCAAGAGTCAAGTTCCGCTATTACCACAAGCAGCGAGGCTTTGTTGCGGAGTACGGCCGTCCCAGCTGCGTTGGCTGCGGCCGGTGCGTCGAGGTTTGTCCCGCTGAAATCAATATCATTTCTGTCATTCAATCTATTCGAGGTGAGCGAGATGGAACTGCAAGCGGTGCCCCGGCATCCTCCTGAACATATGGAAAATCCGTATTTGCCCCATATGGCCCGGATCGTTCGCATCCACCGCATGGTGCCGGACAACTACCTGTTCCAGTTACGCTTTCTGGACGACGCCGTCGTCCAGAAATGGGACCACCGGCCCGGCCAGTTTGTCGAGCTCTCTGTCATTGGAACCGGGGAAGCGCCGATCTCGATCTCTTCCTCTCCGACGCGCAAAGGAATCCTAGAACTCTGCATCCGCCGTATGGGCAGAGTTACCTCGGCTTTGTACCGGCTGCCGACAAACTCCATGGTCGGGATCCGAGGCCCTTACGGCAACGGCTTTCCCGTCGAGGAAATGGCGGGACACGACCTTTTGATCATCGCGGGCGGGCTCGGAATGGCGCCGCTCCGGTCGCTTCTCTGGTACGCGCTGGACTACCGGGAGAGATTCGGCACCGTCACGCTGATGTACGGCGCGCGAAGCCCGGCGGAGATGCTGTTCAGGGAGGAACTCTTGTCGCTGGCCGAAGTTGAAGATTTCAACTGCCTCCTTACTGTGGACCGGGATCCTACCGGAACATGGAAGCAGAATATCGGACTGTTGCCGTCACTGTTCCAGAAAATGACCTTTGACCCAAACCGGACCTATGCGGCGGTGGTCGGGCCTCCAATCGTCTATAAATTCGTCCTGGCCGAATTGCTCAAGCTCAATTTCCACAAGGACCGCATTTTGATGAGCCTGGAACGCCGCATGAAATGCGGCATCGGCAAATGCGGCCATTGCAGTGTCGGCTATAAATATACTTGCATCCACGGGCCGGTATTTACCTACTGGGATGCCATCAATCTTCCGGAAATTGTATGAGGTGACCCGTGAAACCCAAGATTGGTATATACGGATTCAGCGGCTGCTGGGGGGAGCAGATCGTAATCCTGAACTGCGAAGACGAGCTGATGGATTTGTTCGGAGCGGTTGACATTGTGGACTTCCTCGGCGGATCATCCGTCAACGATACGGTGAGCAGGCTTCTTATCGCTTTTGTGGAGGGGTCGATAGCCAACGCGCGGGAAGAAGCCGCGCTCCGGAAAGTCCGGGACCGTTCCGGTCTTCTTGTAGCCTGCGGAAGCTGCGCGTGCTTCGGGGGAGTTGCCGCCATGGATGCCCGGTCCCCGAGGGCGGAAGTAATTCGACAGGTTTATGGCAAGAATGGCCCGGCGGCGTCCTGGGATATCGGACCGCACGGGCCTCTTTCCGATTTTGTCAAGGTGGATTTGAACATACCCGGCTGTCCCATTGAAAAAAATGAATTCCTGCGCGTGGTGTCGAGCCTGCTGAACGGCGATGTTCCATTGATGCCGGCCTACCCCGTTTGCCTCGAATGCAAGATGAGGGAGAACGAATGCCTCCTGATCAAGCGGGGATTGCCGTGCGCCGGGCCGGTTACCGTGGCGGGGTGCAACGCGCGATGCCCGGGTTACAACATAGCTTGCATCGGCTGTCGCGGCCCTGTGGATGAGGCCAACATGGGCTCGATTGAAAAGATATTGGAACAAAAAGAATACGAGTTGGACGAAATCAGACGCAAGCTCAGGACTTTCGCGGCTCCGTTTTTGGACAGGACAGAGAGTAGGGGATAGGAATGACACGCACAATTTCGGTGGATCATCTGGCACGAGTGGAGGGACACGGCGGCATCACCGTGGTTCTCGAGGGAGACGAAGTCCGCAAGGTTGATTTCGACATTTTTGAAGGCATCCGGCTCTTCGAGGGCCTGATCCGCGGCAGAATGATGGAAGATGTGACGCAGATCGTGTCCCGCATTTGCGCCATCTGCTCCACAAACCATACCATTACTTCTTTACATGCTCTGGAAAACGCTCTGGGAATCTTGGTAACGCCTCAAACCCGCAGGCTGCGCGATCTGGCGTATCAGGGCGCCAACATTGAAAGCCATGCGCTGCATGTGTTTGTCCTGGGCCTCCCCGACCTAATGGGCCATTCAAGCGTCATCAGCCTGGCAGGCGTAATCCCCGACGCCGTCAAAATAGCTTTGCGCCTTAAAAAGCTGGGGAACACCATCCAAGAGATCGTCGGAGGACGGGCAGTCCATCCCGTGAATTATGTTATCGGGGGCTTCGGCCGGGTTCCATCGGCGGATGAGCTTCTCTCGCTGCGGCCTCAGATCCAAAAGGGGCTGGAGGATTGCCGGCAGGCGATCGAGGTGCTGCGCTCGGTTCCTATTCCCAATTTCGTCAACGAGCCGATCCGCTGCGCGGCGATCGCCCCCGAGGATGAGGCCTTCTTTTTCGGGAATACGATAGAGGTTCTCGACGGCGGCGTCCGGACACGCATTCCGGTCGGCGATTACCGCAAGTTTACCAACGAACACCTGGTGCCCCATTCTCACGCCAAGCACAGCTTTTATGAAGGCCGGAGCTATATGGTCGGCGCGCTTCCCCGCCTGACTCTCAATGGCGACAGAATTGCGGGATTGGCACGCAAGGCATGGGAAGAATTGAACTTTGCGGTCCCCTCTTCCAATATCCTGATGAATAACATCGCCCAAGTCATCGAGATGGTCTATTCCGTCGAGCATGCGTTGCACCTGGTGGAGGAGATCCTGGATCAAGGTATTGTTGAAGAAGCTCCTCCGCCTTATAAGCCTCACGCCTGCGCCGGAGCGGCGGCAACGGAGGTGCCGCGCGGGACTCTGTTCTACTCCTATGAGATCGATTCGGAGGGACGAATCGCGGCCGCGGATGTCATCACACCTACGGCTCAAAATCTGAGCAACGCCGAAGAGCAGCTAGTTGCGACCGTAAAGCAGGGATTGGGTGCCGGCGCTTCCGACAGCATAATCGAGCAACGCTTGGCAATCGTCGCGCGAGCCTATGATCCCTGCATCAGTTGTTCGGTGCATATGGTTCGAGCTTAGCCGGAGAGAATAGGCAGGGGCCGTTCCCGGCCTGACTTGAGTTGCCGGTTTTTGGCGAATTTGGGATTAGACGGCGAAGCCTTTGGGGCGTGTTTTAACCGATGATCAACCGCCTGAGTGACGTTTCGTTGCGGGCCAAGATTACGGTCAGCTTTGTGCTGATTGTCATCCTCGGCACTGCTATTTCTACCCTCATCGGTTCGCGGATTGTAACCCGTGCCATGCTAAACGAGGCGCGCAAGCAGATCCGCCACGGATTGAAAGCGGCCGAAACGGTTTATGCAGCGCGGCTTGAAACAGTCCGGAAATCCGTGGTCGGAGCTGCTCAAACGGAAAGACTGGCCGTGGCATTAGGTTCGGGAAAGAGGGAAGCCCTCCCTCGAATTCTCGCGCAGATCCGGGATGAGAATCACCTCCACTTTCTCTCCTTCATGGAAGCCGAAAATCGGTGGATTGCCAGAGCATCGCGGGCGATTGTGGACCAGCCGGATGCAAGCCCTCCTCCGGTTCCCGATTTCGTCCGCAACGCTTTGTCCGGCAAAGCAATGGCGGGCACCGGACTGTTTAGCCGTGAAGCTCTCATCCGCGAAGACCGCTCCTTGGCGGATCGGGCGCGAATAGCAATTATTCCGGGCACGGCGCAGCAGACCAGCGGAGAGGAGATTGAAGACGGGATGGTCCTGATAGCGGCGGCACCCGTAAGCACAAGCTTAGGATACAAAGGTGTGCTCTACGGAGGCATTCTGCTCAATCGCAACGACGATCTGGTTGCTCAAATTAATGATTCTGTTTTTGGCCGAAGAGAATACGCAGACGGCACCGCGGGGATTGTTTCAATTTTTATGCGGAATATCCGCATTGCAACCAATGTCCTGGGTGCCTCCGGACAACCTGAATTCGGAACGCGCGCGGCTGCCGATATCTCCAGTGCGGTTCTCTCGCAGGGCAATCCCTATTACGGCGGCGCTCACATCGCCGGTGTCTGGCATCTGACAGCATGCAGCGCGATCCGCGATCACATGAACCGCACCGTGGGAATTCTAGGCGTCGGAATACCCGAGAATCCTTTCCTGGCAGTCCGTACCTCCATGATGCTCACATTTTTGCTTGTGGCCGGCGCCGGCGTAATCGTTGTTCTGGGAATCACCTATTTCATCACCCGCAGCATGATTCTCCCGCTCGAGGAAATGGTCAGGGCAAGCAACCGGATAGCAGCCGGCGATCTGGATCAAGCCGTCGGTATCACTTCGCGCGACGAAATCGGCATTCTTGCCAACTCTTTCAACAAGATGCAGGCCAGCATCAAAGCCATGAAACTGGAGCTGGAGGAGTGGGGCCGCACTCTCGAGGAAAAGGTTAACAAGAGGACCGAAGAGCTTGTGGCCGTTCAAACTCAAATGGCCCAATCCGAAAAGCTGGCTTCCATCGGGCGGCTGGCTGCCGGCGTAGCTCATGAAATCAATAACCCGCTGGCAGGAATTCTGACTTTCAGCATGCTGGCGCTGGAGGACTGCGATGACGACCACCCATTGAAGCAGAGCCTCGAAGTGATCGTCAAACAGACGCTTCGGTGCCGGGAGACGGTTAAGGGGCTGCTCGATTTTGCCCGCCAGTCCAATGCTGCTCCTTCTATCACCGAAGTCAACACCGTGGTGGATAAGACTCTCCAGTTGCTTGAAAACCAAACCATCTTCCAAAATATCCGGACGGTGCGAAAATTCGACCCGGAATTGCCGCTTGTCCTCATCGACGCGGGGCAGCTCCAGCAGGTAGTCATGAATATTGTCATCAACGCTGTCGATGCCATGGAGGAAAGCGGTGTGCTGACCATCGAGACCTGCAGGGTGCCCCAGGCCCGGGAGATAATGATACGGATCAGCGACACGGGCAAAGGCATATCTGAAGACATCCTCCCCTTGATCTTCGAACCCTTTTTCACCACCAAAAAAGTGGGAAAAGGAACCGGGCTGGGCTTGGCCATCGTGCACGGCGTCATCACGCGCGCCGGCGGCACGATAGAAGCTGCCAGCTCCCCTCAAGGTGCCACATTCACCGTCCGGCTGCCCATCGTACAGGAGGTCAACAGGATTGAAAGAACCGTGCAAGAAGACACTAATCGTGGGGCTGGGCAATCCTCTGAGCGGGGATGACGGCTTCGGCGCCCGTGTGCTGGAACAACTGCATGAACATGCACACGGAGCCGGGCGGTCCCCCGGCGTCGCCCTGGTTGATGCGCATACGGACCTGCTGAACCATTTTGAAACCTTAGCCCAATACGATGGAATCGTGCTGGTCGATGCGATTCTGGATCCCGATGGGAAGCTGGGGCAGCCGGGCTCGGTTTCAGTATTCGAAGAAGAGACTTTCCTGTCCTGGCCCGAAACTTCTCCCGGCGTCCATCAGGTTTCTCCGCTGTTGACCGTCAAATTGTTCCGGATCCTTCATCCGGAAGTCCGGCCGCAAATCAGGCTGGTGGGACTCGCAGTCGATCATATCCGCCGGTTGCCCTGTTATGCAACCGATGAACGGATCGCCCTTGGCGCCGAGGCCGTCCTTAGCCTGATCCTGTAGGGAAAAACGCCGCAGATTTTTCAGCTCCCGGCGGCTGCAGCCAAACGCTTGACCCGCGTATCTCGCAAGATTATTACTGCGGCGGCACATCCTGGCATGTCTACGGCGTTGCGCTCCCTGCCACGAAGAGCTCCAGGACCTCAAAGCATCCCTTTTTCTTGGAGGTCTTTGCGGTTGGCTTTTTAGGCGCATATAGTTCTTAAATCACCTCATTGCCGGATAAGGCGGGAAGAAATATTGCGTAGCACTTATTTCGGCATGCCGAGGTATTTAAGAAGGGCGATTCCGTTTTGGATTACCCCACCAGGAATAGCTCGTGACTTATTGAATCTCCGCGCGCACCAGAGTGGCTTGAGTTCGATTGCCTATCTTGTGCGCGGAGATTTCAAGGAGCTATGTCCCTTGATCCGGCTGTAACTGGCTGTTTGCAACGCCCTTTTGCGTGTGATATTATCGCGGCGCGTTTGGAGACATTCCATTTTAAAACAGACATCCAAAATGAAAAAGAGCAAGGGTAAGCTTCTGATGACTGCCGGCGAAATCGACCTTGTGCTGGCAAGGATTTCGGCTGAAATTGTCGAACAGTTGAGTTCCCAGGACGAGTTTGCATTCATCGGAATCCGGCGCCGAGGTGTTCATCTGGCTCAGCGTCTGGGATGCAAGGTGGAAGCCATACTCAAACGCCATATTCCTATCGGTATTCTGGATATCACTCTCTACCGGGATGATCTGACGACAGTAAGCAACCGGCCGATGCTGCGTGAGACTTTGATAGATTTCGATATCAATGATCTCAATCTGGTGCTTGTGGATGATGTGCTCTATACAGGGCGAACGGTTCGGGCGGCATTGGACGGCATCGTGGATCTTGGACGGCCCAGGAGGGTTCAGCTGGCAGTTCTGATCGACCGCGGCGGCCGGGAACTCCCGATCCAGGCAGATTATGTGGGGAAGCATGTGGAAACGGCGGAGGATGAAACGGTAGAAGTCCGCGTGAATGAAGAGGACCATGAGGAACGCGTGATCCTTCTTAAGAAGCCATAGCCGTCCCGCGCTGAGGCGGAAGACAGGGGGGATTGTGCAGGATGCGCTATTTTGAAAGAATAGGGAATTGGAGAGTACCAGAGGATCTTTTTGCAGATGCTCTTCGACTCCATGGGTGCAAAAATCATTCCGCGGCTTGCTTCTCCCGAAGTGACTGAGCCGCGCTGGGCGAATGCCATGGCATCTCTCAGCCACAAAGATCTGCTGAGCATCAAGCAGCTTTCCGTTGAAGATATTATTTTGATTCTGGACACAGCCGAAGCGCTGAAGGAAGTAGCCGCCCGGCCGGTCAAAAAAGTTCCCACACTCCGCGGTAAGACCGTGATTAATCTCTTTTTCGAGCCGTCCACGCGGACACGTTCATCTTTCGAACTGGCTGAAAAACGGCTGAGCGCCGACATCCTGAATTTTTCGCCTTCCACCAGCAGCGTATCCAAAGGAGAAACGCTGCTGGACACGGCCCGCAATCTCCAGTCCATGGCACCGGATATTATCGTGATCCGCCATGAATCCGCAGGCGCGCCCCATCTGCTGGCAAGGGAATGCCGGTCTTCCATCATCAATGCAGGGGACGGGATGCATGAGCATCCGACGCAAGCTCTTCTCGACGCGCTGACAATCCGGACGGTCAAGGGGCGCCTGGACGGCCTGAAACTGGCGATCGTTGGAGACATTTCCCACAGCCGTGTCGCACGCTCGGATACGATCCTTTTTCATAAAATGGGATCGGAAGTGCGGGTTTGCGGCCCGACGACGCTCATCCCATGGGATTTTGATAAGCTGGGAGCGAAGATTTACGGAAAGATGGAAGAAGCAATCGAGGGCGCGGATGTCATCATGATGCTCCGGCTGCAGCATGAACGGCAAAACGAGGCATTCATCCCTTCCACTCGGGAATACTATAATTTCTATGGCCTCACGCGCGAGAGGATGCGTTTGGCTAACAAAGACACTATCGTCATGCATCCGGGCCCGATGAATCGCGGCGTCGAAATCGATTCGGATGTTGCGGATGCAAGCTATTCTGTCATTTTGAACCAGGTGGCGAACGGCGTCGCCGCCCGCATGGCGGTTCTTTATCTGTTATCCGGCAATGCCGGACTGAAGCTTAAAAAACATTCCCGTTGAGCGCTTATGCAATTGATACTGCGTCAGGGACGGATTATAGATCCTTCGCAACAACTTGATAAGGTTGCGGATCTTGGTATTGATGAAGGGCGCGTGGCCGAAATCGCTCAGAGAATACGCAAAAAGGGCCGGAAGGAGATCGATGCCCGGGGCCTTTTGGTTTTTCCCGGATTCATCGACATGCACGTCCACCTGCGGGAACCCGGGCGCGAGGACTCCGAGACAATCGAGACGGGGACCAACGCTGCGGCGCGGGGCGGATATACTGGGATCGCTTGTATGCCGAACACCCAGCCGGTGAACGATTGCGAGGCCGTCACTTCCTTCATTTTGGAGCGGGCCCGGGAAGTATCCAAGATTGCCGTGTATCCCGTGGGCGCCATCACCAAGGGCAGCCAGGGGAAAACTCTTGCGGAAATCGGAGAAATGTACCGATCCGGAATCGTGGCGATCAGCGACGACGGCCATCCGGTGCAGGACAATCAGGTTATGCGGCGGGCCATGGAGTACTCGCGGCTGTTCGGCCTGCCGGTTATCGATCACTGCGAAGACAAGGAGCTTGCGGGCGGCGGGGTGATGCATGAAGGCTACTATTCAACTCTGCTCGGATTGAGAGGTATGAATCCTGCCGCGGAGGAGCTGCATGTTGTACGGGACGTAATTCTGGCGCAGCAAACGGGTGCGCAGGTGCACATCGCCCATCTTTCGACCCGGCGCTCCCTTGCCGCGGTCGTGCGCGCAAGAAAGGAAGACGGCACTTCCATAACCTGTGAAGCGACCCCTCACCACCTGCTTCTGACCGACGCTGAGGTATCCTCTTATGACACCAACACCAAGATAAATCCGCCGCTTCGCTCCCAAGGGGACGTGGACGCTCTTGTTAAAGCGGCCGCTTCCGGCGACATCGATGCGATTGCCACGGATCATGCGCCGCACAACATTAATGACAAGATGCTCGAATTTGACCGCGCGCCATTCGGCATCGTCGGGCTTGAGACGGCCGTGAGCCTTATTTATGACCGTTTCGTACGGACGGGAGTTTTTACCCTGGAACGTTTTGTCCGGCTCTTCTCAACCAATCCGGCCCGCATCCTCAAGCTTGAACGGGGAACATTGGCCAAAGGGTGCTGGGCGGACATCATGTTGCTGGATCCGGACCTTGTTTGTGAAGTGCGTTCAAGCGAATTCTGCTCGCGCAGCCGAAATACTCCCTTTGAAGGCTGGAAATTGCGAGGCGGTCCGGTGATGACTATTGTGAAGGGCAAAGTCGTCTGGAGTTTTTAAACCGCATTGATAACAAGATTCCGCCGCAGCGGCACATCCGGGCATGTCTGCTGCCTTGCGCTCCCCGTGCGGGCGGCTGCGCTAGAACCGTCGGCGGGCTGGTCCGGAGACCCGCCCCCACATTTCGCGTGCCTTGCATCCACGCCCGCCTGCGCCGCCTCGCTGGGAAACCCTATAAAATATGCCGGGTTAATCAGGCCCTTCGGGAAGCTGTTGAATGATCTCGTTCTTTCTTCCGTAACCTTTCTTCCGTGCTTCTCTCTCCAAAGCATCTCTATCCGAGCGCAATGCTTCTATGGATTTCATGCGCTCATGGTTGCTGCGCTTGAGCTCATCAATGCGCCTGTTCTGTTCTTGGAGTTCGATGCGGGCCCTCCGCAGCTCGAGGTAGCCGCCGGGGGCAAAAACACCGAAAAGCAATATGATCGCTACGGCAACAATGCAAAGGATATAATAGAGCTCTCTTTTATGCGACAGCCGGTTGCCTGGGTAAGTCATGATCCGCTTTTTCGGCCCCTATCTGGGCGGTTATTGTGAATTTGTGTGTAAGCCAGCATAATACTTATCGCATCTATGGAATGCAACCACTTCAGCCTAAGGTACAGCCTGCGGAATAGAGATGAATGAAATATTGCTGATGAGCACCGCCGATACTCTCGATCTTGCTTGGAAAATTGCGTCCGCCCTGGTAAACGGCGGCGAGGCTGCCTGTGTTAATATCGTTCCCGGCATCCGCTCCATTTACCGGTGGGAAGGGAAGCTTTGCGACGAGAGGGAGTTTTTGCTTTTGATCAAGACCTCCAGTGAAAAATTTGAAGCGGTTAGATCCAGAATCTGCTCGCTTCACACCTACGAGGTCCCGGAAGTGATTGCAGTCCCAATCACCGCAATCGACTCCACTTATTTGGCTTGGCTCCGATCGTCTTTGGAATAGCATGTCGAATGCGGGCCCTGGCCCTTTTTGCCCCCGTCATTTTCGCTGAAATTAATGCGCCTTATCGCAAACTACTTTACTGTTCGCCGGATGTAAGGGCCTGTCAATGAATAACGTTTGCATTTTGGCGCGAGCGATGGGCGGGCAGATGCAAAGCGCCGCGACGCAGGCGATGCGGTGTCATCGTCGAGGAGCGGCAACGCCGCAGATGCCCGCCGTTGCGCCCCTTCGCGCTGCGGTCCGCAGGCCCGCTGGCTTTGGTGCTCGCTCCTTACATGCAGTCTGGCATGCTCGTCGCTCACGCCTCGCCGGCGGGCGTGGGGACCAGCAGGAACATGCAAAACGTTATTCATTGACAGGCCCTAAGGAGGCGGAGCGATGAAAAAGCCGGCGGCAACGCATCTGCAAAGAGCATTGGCATTGCTTGAATTGGCACGAAGCAAAGGAGATGAGGCAAGCATAAAATGGCGATCAACAGACCTGGGATCATGGCAGTCGGTGAATCCGAACTGGCAAGTGCATAGGGGAAGGATACGTTTGCAGTTTTGCGGGCAGAACGGACGCCGGAATTATTTGGTCTCCTCTGTGGTTTCAAAACCTTGGGGAATACGCTTGCTTATATCCAATCCGGAGGGCCCGCTGCCCAACACCCTTGATGTTGTTTGGAAGCCGTCGGTTCCGAAATTCGGTAATGATTGGGGCGAATTATGGGAGAAGATCCGCACCTGGCTTCGAATAAGGTTTACAGGACATCACATAATCCGGAGCAGCAGGAAGTCGGACCTTGCCCGGACTATTTCGGGCTTGTTCGTGCGCGTTCATTTTCGTTTTGGAGGGAAAGACCACCTGCTCATTGCGGCAGACGAAAACGGAGGCGACGAAGCTCACCGGGCTCTCAGCCAAGGGCTTTTATGGCTCTCCTGGTTGAATGCCGGGAATAAATTCGAGGGGGTTCCTGTGATTCATTTGTTGGTCCCTTCGGCAAGCTCGGCCATGGTTTATCATCGTTGCAGGTATTTAAACAGAGACCGGATAAGGGCGAATGTATGGGAATACAAAGACAATGCGGGCAGGTTGGAAATCCAAAGAGCGGAAGCGCCGGCCGTTCCCGAGGAAGACAAGGATTTTCGCTGGCCCGTTCTCGGTCCGTTTCGCTGGAGTTCTGCCTTGGAAAGAGTGCTGGATCTTGCGCCGGATCGAATCCGGCGATATCCGCGCTTCCAAGACTTTGACTCACTCAAGCTTAGAGGGCTTGAATTTGCGCAGGCAAGAGGGCCGGACCGCGATCGTATTTTCTTTGGAGTCGGCGGGGAGCGCGAGGAATTAACGGAGGATAACTTTGGACGGCTTCGTTCTTTGGTAGAAGAAATACTGTTCTATCGAAGGGCCAATAGCCCTGATCCAAGGCATCCGTTTTACAGGCTGCAGGCAGAGAGGTGGTTGGAGGCGCTGATCCTCGAAGAAGTGCCGAGGCTCTTTCCTGAAATGGCTCCTGAGGCTGTTTATTCCCAAATTCCGGTCTATATTGGGTCAAATTCCGGGCGAATAGACATTTTGGGCGCTGATCGCCAAGGCACCCTTATTGTCATGGAACTAAAGACCACTTCCGATCCCGACCTGCCGGTACAAGCTCTTGATTATTGGGGGAGGGTTATTCAGCACAACGAAAACGGAGACTTTAAGCGACGCGGCTATTTTTCCGAAATACGCCTGAACCGCCGGCGGCCTAAACTGTATCTTGTTTCGCCGGTTTTTTCTTTTCACGATTCCACGGAATCTTTGCTCCGCTATATGGACGCCGGTGTTGAAGTTTGGAAGGTATCGATTAATGAGGATTGGCGTTGCGGAGTCAGGGTATTAAAGAAGGTCGGCTATGCGAGCAAAGGCCGGAAGCGCAGAGAATGAGGGCTATGCTTTCTTGGTCTTTTCGGCCTCCGGTTTTTGTCCCAGATCTTCATGAATGGCTTTAATTGCCGATTTGAAGTTGCGGATCCCTTCCCCCAAGCCCTTGCCCAGCTGAGGGATCTTGCTCCCTCCAAACAACACAATGACAATCAGCAAAATGATTAAAAGCTCTGTGAGTCCAAAGGATCCAGTCATTTACTGCCTCCATTAAAATACCCTTATAAAGCGTACGCTGACGCCATTCTGTTGTCAATGAACCGCGGCGCAGGCGCCGGCATACTTTCTAAAGCAGGATGCGCTCGTTGCCGAGACGGCGGGTGAATTTCTCGCGGTCAAGGTGCTCCAGAAGCGGAATGGCGTGTTTGCGCGTAAGATCAAAGAGCTCCTTAAAATCGGCTACACCGAATTTGGCGCCGGGAGCAAATCTGGCTTTTATCCGGCTTTTGATTTCCTCAAGTGTCGCTTGGTGGTAAACCATGTCATCCGAAAGTTTGACCAGGATTCTTTCTTTTATCATCCAGAAAAAAATGCGCCGGATCTCTTCGGGATCGGCGGGAATTGAATTCTGGAGATCCGAGACGGGAGGAGGCTGAAATCCGGCTTTCAGGAAAAAAGCTTCAATCATCTCACGAAGCTGCCGGCCTTCGGCAGTGAGCTGAATTTCCCGGCCGTGCAGCGATACGGTGTCTTCCTGGAATGATATTTTTCGGCTTTCAATAAGCCCTTCCAGGCAGTGGCGAAAAACCTCCAACGGCAGGTCGTCATAGATTCGCTTGCGCAACTCTTCTCTTGAAATTCCTTTTTCGCACGCTCATATTTAGAAATATCTTGTTCTGCTATTAATTGATGCACATCCAATAATTTTGCTTCTTCAAATGACCATCCATATAATTTTTCAGCCGCTTCATTCCAGAAA
>JBBISO010000027.1:0-2610 GCA_037441325.1 Acidobacteriota bacterium
TATATCGCCCGGCTGATGAAAAAAGGCCACAAAATCGCCATTTGCGAGCAGGTCGAGGATCCCAAAACCGCAAAAAAGCTGGTGCATCGGGAGGTTACAAGAGTTCTAACTCCAGGAACCGTCGTAGAAGAGATGCTCCTGGAGCCCAAAGATCACAACTATCTCGGAAGCCTGTACCTTACGGAGCAAGGAGTCGGACTGGCTTTTATGGATCTTTCGACGGCCGACTTTCTGGCAACCGAATTTCTGGGCGCTGAGGCCTGGCAAAAGGCGGTGGATGAACTGACTCGCTTTTCACCGCGTGAACTCATTTTGGCGGAGCGCGAAAGCGGCGCGATCCACCAGAAACTGGCACGCGATTGGTCGGATGCCTGGGTCGCAAGTCCATTGGAGGATTGGGTCTTTAATCTCGACTACGCCCACCGCGTTCTTCTGGAGCATTTCAATCTTGTGAGCCTGGACGGTTTTGGGGCGGCGGGCCGTTCCTTGTCTCTTTGCGCCGCCGGCGCCCTGGTGCATTATCTGCGGGATTCGCAGCTGTCGCAATTGGGGAAGGTTGCCGCTCTGCGCTTTTTTGAACCATCCGAATTCCTGAAATTGGATGCCTCAACAGTGACGAACTTGGAGTTGGTGCAGACCCTGGACGGGTCCAAAAAGGGGTCCCTTTTATCCTATTTGGATGCGACCCGGACCGGCATGGGAGCCAGGTTGTTGAAATCCTGGTTGCTGCTCCCTTTGTTGAATGTGCAGGAACTTGAGCACAGGCAGGACGCCATTGAAAGTCTGATCGGCCGGGTCCAGATGCACGGGCGCCTGGGCGCTTGCCTTGGTGAAATCTACGACCTGGAGCGGCTTATCAGCCGCGTTATGGTTGGAGTCGCAGGGCCGCGGGAGCTTCTTGCACTGCGCGATTCGCTCCGGCAAGTCCCGGCCATCCGCTCGCTGCTGCAGGAATTCACGGTTTCGTGCTTGACCGATATCCGCGACCGGCTTGACCCGCTGGAGGATGTTGTCCGCCTCATCGAAACCGCCATCGGCGAAGATCCGCCGGTTTCGCCGAACGATCCCGGCATAATCCGAGCCGGCTATTCCCAAGAGCTGGACGAGCTGCGCTCGATTCGCCACAGCGGAAAGGGTTATATCGCTGCGCTTGAGGCGCGCGAGCGCCAAAAAACGGGGATACCATCCCTCAAAGTCAAATTCAATCAGGTATTCGGGTATTTTATCGAAGTCACCAACCCAAACCTGGCATTTGTGCCCGCCCATTACATCCGCAAGCAAACGCTGGCAAACTGCGAGCGGTTTATAACGCAGGAACTTCAGGAATATGAAGAAAAGGTTCTGGGAGCGGAGGAGCGCATCGCGGCGCTCGAAAAAGAAATTTTCGCGCAGGTCCGGAAAGCCGTAGGCGCCGAGGGATCCCGCGTGCAGCAAACGGCTCGTCTTCTGGCCGAACTTGATGTGTATATGTCGCTGGCGGAGGTCGCCATGAAACGCGACTATGTACGGCCAAAACTAGTGGAAGGGGACGAAATCTATATCCGGCAGGGCCGCCACCCGGTTGTGGAATTGCAAAGCAGCCCCTTTATTCCCAATGATCTGCATCTCAACTCGACGACCGATCAATTGATAATCTTGACCGGCCCGAACATGGGAGGCAAATCGACCTATTTGCGGCAGACCGCCCTTATTGTGATCCTCGCGCAAATGGGTTCCTTTGTACCCGCCAGGGAAGCGCGGCTGGGCTGCATCGACCGAATCTACACGCGTGTAGGCGCGTCCGACAACTTGGCGCGCGGACGATCGACTTTTATGGTCGAGATGATTGAGACCGCCTGCATCCTGAACACCGCAAGCATCCGGAGCTTGATCCTTTTGGATGAGGTGGGTCGCGGAACTGCGACTTTTGACGGCCTTTCGCTGGCTTGGGCCATCGCCGAATACCTGGTTAATAATCCCGCTCACCGGGCCAAAACTCTTTTTGCCACGCATTATCACGAGTTGACCAAAATGTCTCAGATTCATCCGGGCGTAAAGAATTATTGCACCGCCATTCAGGAAGCAGGAAAAGAGATTGTTTTTCTTCGAAAAGTCACGCCCGGAGCGGCTGACAGAAGTTACGGCATTGAGGTGGCCAAGCTGGCTGGAATGCCGCGCGATGTGATTCAGAGAGCCGGCCAAATTCTGGAGCGTCTGGAAAGAAAGGAACTTGACCTGACGGGCCGGTCACGCAGGCGATCGGCCGATGAAGTCTTCGAGGAGATGCAGCGGTCCCTTTTTTAAAGCAAGGGAGCTTTGGGATTCCGCCCTGCGCTTGCGGCGGCAAAGTTCACCCTGCCCGTGAGAACTCAAATTCATTGGGCGCAACAATGGCCTGGAAATACCGCCTTCAATTCCATTCGCCCATCATCCATGCCTTGATCTTGGCGGCAATGTCATTGCCCTATGTTATCAAGCTCGGAGAATCGTCCATCTGGGATGCGAACGAGGCTTTTTATGCGGAAACACCCCGTGAAATGCTGATTACCGGCGATTATCTCGCGCCCCAGTTCAATTTTCAGCCGCGCGCCCAAAAGCCTCCCCTTACATATTGGGCTGTTGTGCTTTCCT
>JBBISO010000027.1:2620-18304 GCA_037441325.1 Acidobacteriota bacterium
AATCAATGAATTCGCGGTGCGTTTGCCGGGCGCCGCCGCCGCTGTCGGAACGCTTTTATTCTCATACGGGCTCGCGCGGCTGCTTTTCAGTCCTCGGGCTGCATTGACAGCGGCCTTCATCATCGCCTCCGCACCACGCATTTTCATCCTGGCGCGAAAGCTGCCCATCGACATTTTGCTATTGTTTTGGATGACCGGAACGATGTTCTTTATCGTGCGAGCGATTCGAAAAAACAATGCCTTATATTGGGCATCAGCCTTTCTTTTTGCGGGCTTGGGATTTCTTACCAAAGGACCGATCGCCGTCATCATTCCGGCGGGCGCAGTGCTGATCTGGTCGCTTCTGGGACCGATTTTAAAGGTTTCCGGGTCGCACATGCTGATGGGAGCGGCGATTTTCCTGGCGGTGACGCTTCCGTGGTATATCCTGATCTACCGGGCTCACGGCTGGACTTATATCTCGCCTTTTTTCCTGCGGGACAACATCGGACGCTTTGCCTCGGAGTCCCTGGGACCTTCCCGCGGCCTGTTTTACTATGTTCCGGTCTATTTTGCGGATTTCTTCCCCTGGTCTTTGTTCGCTTTGTCCGCCATCTATCTTTTGTACCGCGATCGAAAAGCGGATGCACCCCTCAAGAACTCGCCGTTCGGATTGCTCCTGATCTGGTGCGGATTCATTTTGCTCCTGTTTTCGCTGTCGAAAAACAAGCAGGAATATTATATCGCCCCGATGTATCCTGCAGCGGCGGTGTTGCTCGCCGGCATCCTGGAGAAGACGTTATTTAACAAGAGAGATCATGGTGCGGCGCGAATTCCCGCCAAGCCTCCCGTCCATCCGCGATGGATCCCGGTGCCCAGCGCCTGGTTTTGGCCTTATGCCGCAAGTTCGATCGTTTTTTTGGCTTTATCCGTATTCCTGTTTTATGCGCTGCGCCGCTTTATTCCGGGACTTAATCCCGTGTTGCATTATGCGCCGTCGGCGCTTTTTGCGGGAGCCGGCATTCTGATGGGATGGAATCTTATCCGCGGAAAAATCCTGCATTGCTTTCCGGTCCTTGCGATCTCCATCGGAATGCTCTATTTGATGTGCCCCTGCTTCTACCTGCCTGCGATCGAGCCGCTTCGGCCGGTCAAGGACTTTTGCAGGCTTATTGAATCCCAGTCGAGCGGCGATGACGAAGCGGGTTTTTATGGAACAGCGCTGCCAAGTATGGTTTATTACCTGCGGCGTCCGATTTTTGCGGAAATTGATCCCGGGCGAATGCGGCGGAGATTCGGCTCCGGCCGCCGCGTTTTTTGCATTTTAAACAAACAGGACTACCGGTATTTCACGGGTAATGGAGAGCTGATTCTATACATCCTTGATCGGCGTCCGCGCTTCGCTATGCGCTGGCAGGCGCTACTGAGCTCAGGCGGGCTCACCGGAGAAGAGTTGCTTCTGGTGTCCAACCGGCCGCATTCCGAGGCCGCGAACCGAAAGCTCCGCTCAATATCATGAAATCCAAGATTTATGCGGTTGTTAAGGTGGCGGTAACCATGCTGCTCTTTTACTATATATTCCGCAAAATCGATTTCCATCAATTCGGCGCTACGCTGCGAAACGCCCGGCTCGATATTTTGATCGCCGGATTTCTGCTGCTCTGGATAGCCCATTTCGTTTGCGTTTTCCGGTGGCGCATACTGATGCGGCCTTTGATGCCGATTCCTTCGCTGGCCAATCTCTTGGGCATTTATTGCATCGGCATTTTCTTCAATATGACCTTTCCCACCGTGGTCGGCGGCGATGTCGTCAAAATGTATTATGCGGGCAAGCCCTCCAAATCCTACGCGCAGAGTTTCGCCTCAACCTTCCTGGACCGGGACGCGGGAATGCTGGCCATGATGATCATTGCCTGCGCCGCCGTTTTCATCCATCCGGTGAAGGTTCCCGGGGTTCCGGTTTCGCTTGTTATTTGGAGCGTTTTTGCGCTATTGATTCTCGGCAATGCCGCCATATTCACGCCATCTTTGCATCGCCGGATGACCGCCGGCCTGCGTCGGCTGCGATTATCCAAAATCGCGCACAAAGTGGATATGATTTCCAATGCCTTTCAGACGATGGGAAAGCATCCGGCAGCGCTCCTGTGGTCGCTGTTCATTTCATTCATCAATCAGTTGCTGGTGATTTCGGTTACCTGGATTATGGCGATGGGACTGCGCCTGCATGTGCCGTTCTCCTATTTTCTGATTTTCGTTCCGGTCATAACCCTCATTTCGATGATCCCGATAAGCTTGAACGGAATGGGACTGAGAGAGTTTTCCTTCCTGAGCTTGTTCGGGGCCATCGGTGTTGCTCCGGCATCGTGCATCGCCTTGGGTTTGCTGTCTTCCATTGTTTTGATCCTGTCTTCGTTACCCGGAGGGATCGTCTATATTTTCTTCCGGAGCAAATGGGACATGCAGCAGATAGCCGCGCTGGAGACGGAATTTTCATGAGCGAAAAAGTCTCGATCATTGTTCCGATCTATAACGAGCGGGAAAACCTGGAGCCGTTTATCCAGGCGCTTTTCGAAGCCATGGCCTCAACCCGAGAGGAGTATGAAGTCCTGCTGATTGACGACGGCAGCACCGACGGCAGCACCGCTTATCTTGAGACATTGCCGGCTACGGATTCCCGAATCCGCGTTATCCAGTTTCGGCGGAACTTCGGACAAACGGCTGCCATGGCCGCAGGCTTCGAGTACGCCGCCGGGAGCATCCTGATTCCGATTGATGCGGACTTGCAGAACGATCCGCGCGACATCCCTTCAATTCTCTCCAAATTGCGCGAAGGATACGATGTGGTCAGTTGCTGGCGGCAGCAAAGGAAAGATCCATGGCTGATGCGCAGGCTGCCTTCAAAATTCGCCAATATGCTTATATCGCGCATCAGCGGAGTCCATCTCCATGATTACGGATGCACCCTGAAAGGATACCGCCGGGAGGTATTGCAGCACATAAGGCTTTACGGAGAAATGCATCGCTTCATACCCGTCTATGCGTCCTGGGCCGGGGCGCGCGTCGCAGAAATCCCCGTTCGCCACCATGCGCGCCGCCGCGGTGCAAGCAAATACGGGCTTTCCCGAACCTTTAAGGTCGTGCTGGATCTGGTCACGCTGAAAATGCTCGGCCATTATTCCACAAAACCGATGTACTTTTTCGGCGGGGTGGGATTGATCTCCTGCAGCAGCGGTGTTTTCTTCGCCATCCTGGAATCAGGTAAAAGCTCACAACAATCCATTGCTCCTGCTTGCCGTTTTTCTGTTTCTGGTGGGCATCCAATTCATTTTGATGGGACTTGTTGCGGAGCTGGTGATTCGCACCTATTTTGAGTCTCAAGGCAAAGCTCCCTATATAGTCCGGCGCGTGCTGAGCAGCGAAGGAAGGAGCCTGCTTGATCCGGCGCGCCCGCCGGAAGATTTCAAATAAAGGGATTTTTCATTTGTTTTCCGAATTTTTCGCATTTCGACCTCATTCGCTAGTCAACTTTGTAGGAGGCGGAGGAAAGACGATTCTGATCCATCGGCTCATGGAAGAGTATTGCTTTCAGGGACCGGTGCTCTATACCACCACAACAAGAATTCATCCTCCGGAAGCCAGCGAGGGATTGGTGGTGATTTCCAGCGACAATCTTTCAATTCTAAAACTGATGGTGGAGCGCATAGGCGGCGAATGCGCTAACCGGCACTATAAGCTCGCCATTACCCGAAGCCCTATAAGCCCGAGATTGCTCCGCGGCGTACCCTCAGATTTCAGCCACACGCTGGATCGCAAACTGTTTCCGATTATGTTTAATGAAGCGGACGGCGCCGCCAGCTTTTCAATAAAATTGCCCAGAGACGGCGAACCCGTTCTGATGGAAAATGCGGAGTACCTGGTCCCGGTCATCGGTCTGGATTGCCTAAACCGGCCTTTGGGGCCGACAGTGGTATTCCGCTTCCGAAACTTCGCGGAACGCTTTTGCTTGCGGGAAGGTGCTCCCCTCACTCCCGAATTGGCGGCGTCAATCCTGATGCATCCACAAGGCGTGTGCAGAGACTGGACCGCCGGTACCGTCATTATTCCCTTTATCAACAAGGTCGATAGCGAGGCGCAGGATGCGGAGGCCAGGAATCTGGCTCGATGGATTCTGCGCAACGGCAACTTCCCCGTGAAAAAAGCATTGTTCGGCAGCGTGCTTCAACGGCGGGTCGATTGCGTTCCCGTCTGATCAATCCGATGAAAGTCTCCCGGCTGACAAGCAGAGACAATCCCCTATTAAAAAAGATCCGCCTGCTTGCATTGGGCTCGCGCCGATCTCCGGAGGATTTGGCGATGGCGGAGGGAATCCGTGTGCTGGAGGAAGTCCTGAATGCAGGCAGCGAAATTGAAGCGGTCATCCTGTCGGAACGCTTCGGCTCGCCGGGCAGGGAACGCCGATTGCTGGACGCTTGGCTTTCAAAGAAAGTGCCTCTTTTTCAGGTAAAGGAAAAGCTCTTTGCCTCGGTTTCAAGCGTCCAATCACCCCAAGGAGCCCTTGCGCTGGTTCGTGTGCCGCCGCTTTCCTTGAGCCATATTCGGAGCTCCTCGAATCCGCTGATCCTTTTTGCTTGCGGGATTCAGGATCCGGGAAACCTCGGCACGCTGATCCGGGCAGCGGCCGCCGCCGGTGCGACTCTTCTCTGCACCGCAAAAGGCACCGTGTCGGCCCGGAACCCAAAGGCGATCCGTGCGAGCGCGGGAGCGTTTTTTCATCTTCCGCCGGTTGAAAATGTCGCGGCTTCCGATTTTCACTCTTACTGCAGCCATCGCTCCATCCGTCTTTATCGCGCGGACGCCTGCGACGGGATCGTATATACGCGGGCAGACCTGAAAATCGCATGCGCAATCCTGCTGGGAAATGAAGGCAGCGGGATCGTTCCGGAAGAATTTGCCGCAGTCCCGGCGATCCGCATCCCGATGGCTGAGGGAATAGAATCCTTGAACGTGGCCATGGCAGGTGCGATTCTACTCTTTGAAGCCAAGCGCCAACGCCGGGCCGAGAATTCCAGCCGGCACAAGGCGGGAAATGATGATGACAAGAACACTTTTTCCTGAACCCGACAAGATGCCGATCACCAGCGCGACGCCTCTTGCAGAGCGTCTCCGGCCGCAAAGCCTGGATGAGATCGTGGGCCAGGAGCACCTGATCGGCCAAGGCAAAATATTGCGAGTGATGGTCGAACAGGATCAGCTGACCTCCATTATTCTGTGGGGCCCTCCGGGGACCGGAAAAACCACACTCGCACGCATCATGGCGAAGCAAACGAAAGCACGTTTTGTTTCTTACAGCGCCGTCCTGTCGGGCATCAAAGAGATCAAGACGGTCATGGCCGAAGCTAAGGGGGTTTTTCGCGGCTCTCACGGCAAAACCGTGGTCTTTGTGGACGAAATCCACCGCTTTAACAAGGCCCAGCAGGATGCTTTCCTCCCTTATGTTGAATCGGGCGTCATTGTGCTGATCGGCGCCACCACCGAAAATCCGTCTTTCGAAGTGATCGGCCCGCTGCTTTCCAGATGCAAGGTTTATGTGCTCAATCCGCTGCAGCCGACCGAAATCGAGGAAGTTTTGCGGCGGGCGCTGAAGAACAAGGAACGCGGATTGGGAAATATGCCCGTTACCGTAGCCGAAGAGGTTTTGCGCCGATTGGCGGTATACGCCAATGGGGACGCTCGTATCGCCCTTAACATTCTCGAACTAGCGGTGTCATTGTCCCAGGGCCGCGCATCAAGTCCAGATCAGCCGCTGGTTCTCAGCACAGGCGATGTGGAATCCGCTTTGCAGCGGAAGATTCTTCAGTACGACAAAGCGGGCGAAGAGCATTACAACCTGATATCGGCGCTTCACAAATCCATGCGCAACAGCGATCCCGATGCTGCGCTTTACTGGCTTGGCCGAATGCTTGAGGGGGGAGAGGACCCGGTATATATCGCCCGACGCATGGTAAGGTTCGCCTCGGAAGACATTGGGCTGGCGGATGTCCGGGCGCTGAGTGTTGCCTTGAATGCCACCGAGGCCGTGCGCCTGGTCGGCCTACCCGAGTGTAAGCTGGCGCTCGCACAGGCAGCCGTTTACCTGTCGATAGCCCCAAAATCAAATGCCATCTATACCGCATACTCCGCTGTTGTTTCAGACGCGCAAAGCACCTTTAACGAACCGCCGCCACTGCATATCCGCAACGCCCCAACGAATCTGATGAAAGAACTGGGCTACGGCCAAGGATATCAGTATGCGCATGACTATGAGGAGAAGGTTGCCGACATGGAGTGCTTGCCCGATTCTCTGCGCGGCCGCCGATACTACCATCCTACCGACCAGGGCATGGAGCGCCGAATCGCAGAAATATTGGCCGAAATCAAGCTAAGAAGGAAGAAAAACGCAGGCAAGTCCTAGCCCGCAGTCGACCTCGCTCCGCTTGAAATAGTCGGTCAGCGTTTCCTTGCGCATGGGATTCTCCATGATTTCAAGGGCTACGTTTCCTCCAGAACCTTCGCCATCCTGATTCCTTCATTAAGGTTGACGCGTTGGAGAAGCACTCCTCCGGCCGCAAAGAGAATAATGATCGAGATGATTCCTAAACGGGAGTTTCTAAAAGTATTGCCCACCCACCCCATCATAAATGGACCGATAACCGTCGCAAACTTCCCAAGCATGTTGTAAAAGCCGAAGAACTCGGCCGATTTGTTCTGCGGAATAATGCGGGCATAAAGCGAGCGGCTCAGGGATTGCACGCCTCCCTGTACCAGCCCGATGCCGACAGCGAGGATATAGAACTCTATCTCCGTTCTCATGAAGTAAGCCCAGACGGTTATGAAGATATAGACACCGATGCCGATCAAAATCCAACTCTTTGCGCCGTGTTTCTCCCCCAGCTTTCCAAAAGCTATGGCCGAAGGAAATCCCACGAATTGAGTTATGAGCAGCGCAAACAAAAGCCCCTTCTCATCAAATCCTATGGATAGGCCGTAGTCCACTGCCATTTTGACGATAGTATCCACTCCATCGATATAGAGCCAGTAGCCCAGAAGGAAAATGAGGACCACCTTCAATTTCCGCACCTCAGCGAATGTATGCAAAAACTGCTGGAATCCGCTTGTAACGATGCTCCATCCCAGAGGCCTCTGTCCGGCTTTGGGTTCTTTCACGAACAGCATGATGGGTATCGCGAAAATAGCCCACCAGAGGGCAACGGTGACGAAAGAAAAGCGCACAGCTTCGGTCGGGCCGGCCAATCCAAAGACCTCTGGACTGTGAATCATGAAAAGGTTTAGCCCGAAGAGAAGGCCTCCACCCAGATATCCAAGCGCAAAGCCCACGGCAGAGACAAAATCCACTTTTGGGGGTCCGCAGACTGTAACCATCAGCGAGTCGTAAAATACATTGCCGCCCGAAAAGCCGATTGTCCCGCAGATATAAAGCAAGGCCGCCATTGCCCAGTTGCCTTCGGTAACGAAGTAGAGGCCCCCTGTCATCAAAATTCCTATCAAGGCGAAGAACATCAGAAATCGCTTCTTGGCGCTTCCTTTGTCGGCAACGGATCCCAGTATGGGAGCGGTTAGCACGATGAATAAACTGGCAATGGAATTGGCCGTGCCGAGCCTGAAGGTGCTCTCAGTGGCCAGGCTTCCTGGATTCCAAAATCTCTTGAAGAACGTCGGGAAAAATCCCGCCATAACCGTTGTTGCAAAGGCAGAATTCGCGCAGTCGTAGAGCGCCCAGGAAAGCACCTTTTTTCTGTCGTACCCATCTTGGTCGCGCGTGCTGGAAGGTTCAACAAGTGTCATTGTTGCATCGTCCAGTTCATAGGAACAAGCCGGCGGCAGGAAAGCCCGGGTGACAACTGGGAACGTCAGAATTCATTCCATCTTAGCGCGGCACGCAAAAAAGCCTTTCTCGTTCATTGGTGAGAAAAGCGGGCTAATCCTGCGCATGCCATCCTGAAATATCGGCAAAGATGAATTGTCAATATCTCATGTAATAGATTAATATTATAAACGCAAGTATCATTCGATAAACAATAAATGGTTTGAAGCTTTTCGTCTGCAAATACCGCAGAAAAAAGCGGATGCAAAGAAAACCAGTTATGCCGGCGCAGAGAGTGCCCACCGCCATAGCAGCCCAATTTACTTCCGCCATTCCGCCGGCAGGCCCTTGGACCGCCATGTATAAACGCCAGGCTTCCAGCATTCCGGCGCCCACGATTACGGGCGTGGCGAGCAAAAAGGAAAACCTGGCAGCGCTGGCTCGATCGCAATCTCGAAACATGGCTGCCGTGATCGTAATCCCGCTCCGAGATACTCCGGGAATCAAAGCAAGCGCCTGGCTGAAACCGATCCAGAGGGAATCCGGCCAGGTGAAGTGTTCGATGCTCCGATTTTTCCTGCTCCTCTTCTCTGCCCAATAGAGAACCACTGCCAGGGCGGCCAAGGTAAAAACGATGACCAGAGGAGAACGGAGCCGCGCCTCAATGATTTCCCCAAAAGCCAGCCCCGCAACCAGGGCGGGCAGGGTGCCGACCACTAGAAACCAGAATAGCTTCTGGGATTGGGTGGCAAAGAAATCGCCCTTCCTTAAACCGGCCGCCACTTCCCTGCCAAGACGGATCCAATCATTCCAGAAGAACGCCAGCACCGCGGCAGCGGTTCCAACGTGCAAAGATACATCAAAGGCGAGACCTTTGGGTTGCCATCCGAAAAACCACGGCACCAGAATCAGATGCGCGGAACTGCTTATAGGCAGGAATTCCGTTAGGCCTTGAATAACACCCAAAATCACTGCAGATAGGATTTCCATCGAACCTCTTAGTCCGCATTTCTCAGAGGGTTTTTGCTAGGGCGGCATATCCGGGCATGGCTGCTGCATTTCGCCGCCCGTGAGGACGGCTCTCCAGAGCCGTCCCGGGCGAATCTGGAGACCCGCCCCCCATGGCGCGCGCCTTGTATCCACGCCCGTCTGCGCCGCCTAGCTACGAAACCTGGTGGGAAATGCGGGTTAGCGGCGATTATGGTTGCATAAAAGCAGCCTCAATTCTTTCAAGAGTCCGGTTGATTTCATGCCTCTTGATGATCAAAGGCGGTGCGAACCTCACCGTGCTTCGTGGGTTTGCGTGCACAGGAGGCCATTGGCCATAAGCATTTCGCAGAAGGGCTTGGTTCCTCAGTCCTCGGGTACAAGCTCCACACCGATCATCAAATCTCTTCCTTGAACCTCCTCGATTCCCCCTGACAGTAAATACTGCAAGTATCCCACAGTTGTGCTTTGCGGCAACACTTTGTTTATTGGGTTCCGTTGCTGAGACTCCATGGGTGCAATCCGCCCTATGGGGCTGAAATGCTGCAAAGAAGCAGCTACAGGATTTTGCGGTTGCGGGTTAATGTGGGGGAATATGAATCCGGTGGAATTCTTCGGTCGCCGGTATTATCCTTTCGATTTTGCATATAAAAACCGACACAAGGAGAATCCATGCCGACCGCAAAAAAGATTCTCAAACTGGGATTGCCCAAAGGAAGCCTGCAGGAATCAACGATTGAACTGTTCCGCAAAGCGGGAATCCGCATCAATTCCAGCGACCGTTCCTATTTCCCCTATTGTGATGACGAGGAAATCGAGGTCATGCTGATCCGTTCCCAGGAAATGGCCAGATATGTTCAAGACGGGCTGTTTGACGCCGGAATTACGGGGCATGATTGGATTCTAGAAACCGGTGCCAAGGTTAAGCAGGTTTGCGAACTGGTTTACGGAAAATCCGGATTCAAGCCTGTGCGCTGGGTTCTGGCAGTGCCGCAGAGCTCCAGGATAAGATCCATTAAGGATCTTGAGGGAAAGACCGTCGCGACGGAATTGGTTAATTATGTGAATAAATATTTTGCCGGAAAAAGAGTAAAAGCCAGAATCGAGTATTCCTGGGGCGCCACGGAAGCCAAGGCCGGAATACTTGTGGACGCAATAGTGGAACTCATTGAAACAGGAAGATCATTGAAAGCCAACCAGCTTCGGATGCTTGAAGATGTCCTATCCTCAACCACTCGCTTTATTGCCAACAGGAAAGCGTGGCAGGATCCGTGGAAGCGTGAAAAGATGGAGAATATCGCTATTCTTTTGAAAGGCGCTCTGGCCGCCGAGGGCATGGTGGGACTAAAGATGAATCTAAGAGAGCGCGACTTGCCCAAAATAATGGCGCTACTTCCCTCTCTCAAACGGCCCACCGTTAGTCCGCTGACGCTCTCCGGATGGATGGCACTCGAGGTGGTTGTGGAAGAAAATGTGGTTAAGCGAATAATCCCCGATCTGAAAAGAGCCGGCGCTCAGGGCATCATCGAATATGCCTTAAATAAGCTGATAGTCTAATTAATTATGGCTTGCGCCTGGCCGCCGCCAAGAATCCCTATGAGCATTCACCCGCAAGATTTTGCAGCAAGGCGGCGGCAAGCTGCCGCACTATGGCGCCCCGGGGGCGCGGCGTTACCGGGAACAGCCATCTGACTTGACTCGCACTTCTAATTGCACCCTTTGTTTCCGTTGAATTTGATCGCGGCCTGCGATAGCTTATTGGGTCCTCAAAATATTGCCAAATTCATTCTGGAGCAGGCATATTTACCGCGAAAACGTACTGATTCTGGATTTCGGTTCCCAGTATACACAGCTCATCGCCCGCCGCGTCCGAGAGCTTTCCGTATACTGCGAAATTGTTCCTTTTTATGCCGGGATAGAGAAAATCGCTGCATCCCGGCCTTCAGGGGTAATACTCTCCGGTAGTCCCGACTCGGTCTGCCGTGAGGGAAGTCCTTCACTTCCCAGGGAATTTTTCGATTTGGGCTTGCCCATCCTGGGAATTTGTTACGGGCTGCAATTGTTGACCCGGAGTTTAGGGGGGCATGTCGTTTCCGGATCCGATCGACGCGAATTCGGCAGAGCGTTAGTCGATGTATTGGAGGCCGATACCCTTTTTGCCGGGCTCCCCTCGCGATTCCAGGGCTGGATGAGCCATGGAGACCGGGTTGAAAAGCTGCCGCCAGGCTTCCGAATTTTGGCCAAATCAGGGGAAATCATCGCAGCCGCGGCAAATGAAAACCGGCGCATCTGGGGGCTTCAATTTCATCCTGAAGTCGTCCATACGCATTACGGCAAAGATATTCTCGAGAATTTTCTGTCCCGGGCCTGCGATTGCAGGCGGGAGTGGACAATGTCGGCTTGTATTGAATCGGCCTGCAAAGACATAGCCGCGCGCATCGGCTCGAGCTCCGCAATTTGCGGCCTCAGCGGCGGCGTGGACTCTACCGTGGCGGCATTCCTGGTGCATAAGGTGATTGGCGACAGGCTTGCTTGCATTTTTGTCGACAACGGCCTGCTACGCAAAAACGAATATGAATCCGTGCTTGCCAATCTGCTCAATCGCCTGCATCTGAAAGTCATCGGCGTGCAGGCAGCAAATAGATTCCTGGTGCGCCTGGAAGGCGTCGTAAACCCGGAACATAAGCGAAAAATTATCGGCGAGGAATTCATTCGCGTTTTTGAAGAGGAGGCGCGCAAGCTCGGGAACCCCCCCTTTCTGGTTCAGGGAACTTTATATCCGGATGTCATCGAATCAACTTCGGTGCGCGGGCCTTCGGCCGTTATTAAATCGCACCACAACGTGGGAGGGCTGCCGCGGGATATGAACTTCCAGCTGATTGAACCGTTGCGCGAACTGTTCAAAGACGAGGTTCGCAAAGTAGGCGAGCAGTTGGGTATGGATCCGCAGTTCGTCTGCCGCCATCCTTTTCCCGGACCGGGGCTAGCGGTGCGTATTCTCGGGTCGGTCACGCAAGAAAGACTCGCTATCTTGCGAGAAGCCGACGCCCTCATGCAGGAGGAAATAGAGCGGGAAAGCCTGACGCCCGAGCTATGGCAGGCCTTTGTCGTTTTGCTGCCGATCCAGACGGTAGGCGTCATGGGGGATGATCGGACCTACGAAAACGTGGTCGCGCTGCGGGCCGTGACGAGCATGGACGGCATGACCGCCGATTGGGCAAAGCTTCCGCATGGAATTCTCGAAAGAATTTCCAACCGCATCGTCAATGAAGTGCGGGGGATTAACCGGGTCGTTTACGACATTACGTCCAAACCTCCCGGAACCATCGAATGGGAGTAGCAAGTGTCGGACTCTAAATCATTCGTGCATCTTCATACTCATTCCGATTTCAGCCTGCTCGACGGCGCTTCTACGATCGAGAGCCTTGTGGATCTGGCTGTTTCCATGGGCATGCCGGCTCTGGCGCTTACGGATCACGGCAATCTTTTCGGTGCCATCCAGTTTTACAGCGCGGCGAAAAAAAAGGGATTGAAACCGATCATTGGTTGCGAAATCTACGTCGCCAAAGAGAGTCGCCACAGAAAAACCGGCGGCAGTGACCAGTCCAATCATTTGGTTTTGCTTGCCGCAGATCTCATCGGTTACCACAATTTGAGCCGGCTGGTTTCCTACGGCTATCTTGAAGGATTTTATTATAAACCCCGCGTTGACAAAGAGCTTCTGTCTCAGTATCGCGGCGGGCTGATTGCGCTGTCGGCCTGCCTGAAGGGCGCTATCCCGCAAAAATTCCTTATGGAGCAGCCGGAAGCGGCGTATGAAGAGGCACAGACACTTCGGGATATTTTTGGCCCGGGCAACTTGTACCTTGAATTGCAGGACCACAACCTCGAAGCCCAGCACCGGGTGAATCCGCGTATCATCGAGATGTCGAAAAAAACCGGAATCCCGCTCGTCTGTACCAACGATTCCCACTATTTGCGCCGGCAGGACAGCGTTGCCCATGATGTCCTGCTCTGTATCGGGACCGGCAAAACCGTCCATCAAACCGACCGCATGCGTTATGAAACCGATCAGTTTTATTTCAAGTCGGCCGAGGAAATGATCGGTTTATGGAGCGGGATTCCCGAGGCGATCGAAAACACCCTTTTGATCGCGGAACGCTGCAACCTTGAAATCGAGACCTCGCAGTCTCTTCCTGCTTTCGAAGTCCCTGCCGGATTTGCGGCGGATAGTTATTTTGAGGAAGTCGTGCGCGAAGGGTTCAGCAAAAGGAGACCGCATCTCGAAGCTTTGTCGGCCGCCGGCCGCCTCAAATACCCCCTATCAGCCTACGAGCGGCGGCTTGCTTCTGAGATTGAAATGATTAAGCAGACGAAGTTTTCCAGCTATTTTCTCATTGTCTGGGACTTGATCAAGTATGCCCGCGACCGCTCCATTCCCGTTGGCCCGGGCCGGGGCTCCGTGGTAGGAAGTTTGGTCGCCTATAGCCTGCGCATAACGGATATTGACCCGCTGCAGTATGAGCTGTTTTTTGAGCGCTTCCTGAATCCTGAACGGATCGCTCCGCCGGATATCGACATGGATTTTTGCATGAACCGCCGCGCGGAGGTAATCGAATATGTTGCCAACAAATATGGGCGCGATAATGTCTGCCAAATCATTACCTTCGGGACGATGGCGGCCAGAGGCGTGATTCGCGACGTCGGCCGGAGCCTTGATATTCCGTATTCCGATGTGGATCGGATTGCCAGGCTTATTCCTAATGAACCGAACGCAACGATCGATAAAGCGCTGGAGCAAGAACCGCGCTTGAAAGAGGAAGCGAACAATCCCGCCATCGCAAACCTGATTGAAATTGCCAGGCGTTTGGAAGGATTGTCGCGACATTCCTCGACGCACGCTGCGGGGGTGGTGATCGCCCCAAAAGCTCTCATCGAGCTGGTCCCGCTCCAGAAAAGCAATAAGGAGGAAATCACCACTCAATACAGCATGAACGATCTGGAAACCATCGGCTTGCTCAAGATGGATTTCCTGGCCCTCACTACGCTTACCGTGATCGACAATACGGTCCAGCTCATCCGCGAGGAAAAAGGCCTCGAGCTTGATTTGTCTTCTATACCGTTGGATGACTCGAAGGTGTTTGCGCTTTTTTCCGAGGGCAAAACCAACGGGATTTTCCAGTTTGAAAGCGGAGGAATGAAAGCCGAGCTGCGGCGGCTGAAACCGGAGCGTTTTGTGGATCTAGTCGCCTTGAACGCCTTGTATCGCCCGGGTCCCATGGACATGATTCCCGATTTTATCAAGCGCAAGCAAGGTTTGATAAAGGTGCAGTACGCGCATCCCATCCTTGAGGAAATTCTTAAGGAAACTTACGGGGTCATTGTCTATCAAGAGCAGGTGATGCAGATTGCCAGCAAAATGGCGGGGTTTTCGCTTGGCCAGGCGGACGTTCTCCGGAAAGCGATGGGGAAAAAAATGGCTTCGGTTATGAAGTCCATGGGCGACCGGTTCATCGCGGGGGCGCGAGAGCGCAGGATTCCGGAAAAGACCGCCCGTCAGGTTTTCGAGCTAATGCAGCAGTTCGCCCAGTATGGCTTCAACAAATCCCACAGCACGGCTTACGCCCTGCTTGCCTATCAAACCGCCTATCTGAAAGTCCATTACCCTGTTCAGTTCATGGCGGCTCTGCTGTCAAGCGAAATCGGAAACACCGAAAAAATCGTAATGTATATCGCCGAATGCAAAGATATGGGCATCCGCGTTCTCCCGCCCGATGTCAATGAGAGCGCGCTGGATTTCCGGTCGGCGGAAGGAACAATCCGGTTCGGCTTGCTGGCGATTCGCAATGTCGGCGAAGCGGCTCTGCGCTCGATCCTGCAGTTCCGCAGCCAGAAAGGCCGCTTTCGCAGCCTGTTTCAATTCTGCGCGGAGGTGGACTCCCGTTCTTTGAACAAGCGCATTCTCGAAAGCCTCGTCAAAAGCGGCGCTCTTGATTCTCTTGGATGGAAACGATCGCAGTGCATGGCCTTGATCGACGCGGCGATTGAGTACGGGCAAAAGGCGCGGCGCGACCGTGAGAGCGGGCAAAAAGGCCTTTTTGCCGACTTCGGAGTCGGCCAGGCGGGTATCATGGAGCCTGAACCTCCCGATATTCCGGAATGGGGATTCGAGCAGCGTTTGGCCTTCGAAAAAGAGACCCTCGGCTTTTATGTCTCCGGACATCCCCTGGGCCGCTTTTCTGCGGAAGTCTCGCAATTCAGCAAAAAAAGCATCGCCGAGCTGATCAGCGAGGGTAATAACGTTGAATGCAAGATCGCGGGGATTGTGACCGATTTTCGGACGCGCCGAACGAAAAGAGGGGAACTGATGGCCGTCTTCATCCTCGAGGATCTGACGGGAGCCGTGGAGACGGTGGTTTTCCCCGGATCTTACGCCAAATTCGAGCCGTACGCGTCGGCGGATTTTCCCGTTCTCGTCTCGGGACGTTTTGAGTCGGAGAATGAAACCAGCTGCAAACTGATCGCTTCGGATCTGCAGCCTCTAGGCGGGATCGCCGAGCGAAACGCAAAAATTCTCCGGATTCGCGCCTGCGTCTCCGATTTGAATCCGTCTTCGGCACCCCTGCTGTATCGCCTGCTTGAGAACAACCCGGGAGAAACCGGTGTCGAAATTGAACTGTATCGTCCCCGGGATTTCCGTGTTAACATCCAATCAGCTGATTTTGTGAAGGTGAAATCCAGTCCGGAGTTGATCCGTAAGATCGAAAGCATCTGCGGCCCCGGATCGGTGATGGTGGTTAATTAGTTTCTGTCGCGAAACCGGTTTTTTAGGCAAGCCCCGGAGGGGCGTTTAGAGA
>JBBISO010000028.1:0-11715 GCA_037441325.1 Acidobacteriota bacterium
ACATTTTCAGGATTCTGGATTTGAAATCCGGGATCGGGAGGGTCGCCCTGCGGCCGCCCGGTTTGGCTTCGATAGATCCTTTTCTACCGCCGCTCGAAGTTCCTCACGAGTTACAGTGGCCGTCCCGCGTTTCATTACTACAATTCCTCCCGCATAGTTGGCCAGGCGCGCCGCGATCTCCGGATTAGCTCCGCAGGACAGTGCCAGAGTGAAGACCGCGATCACCGTATCTCCCGCACCGGTGACATCGGCCACTTCATCCGTTCCGTAGATCGGGATATGTAGCGGTGTCTTGTGCGGTTCAAAGAGCGTCATGCCAAAACGTCCTTGGGTGACCAGCAGAGAGCGCAGCCGTTGCTTCCGAAGCACCTGGCGTCCTACTTGGTGCAGCAAATTGGCGTCGGAGCCGATGGCCACGCCCATGGAAGCCTCAAGCTCCGTGATATTCGGGGTGATGGCAGTCACGTCTTCAAAATCCGACATCCTGAACCTGGAGTCCACGACAATTGGTATGCAGCTTTCTTTTGCTTTGCGTCGCAAATTATTAAGTAGTGAGGGGAAAATGGTGCCTAAACCGTAGTCGCTTAAAATTATTCCATCCGCGGATTGAAGCGTAGGTTCGAGAAGATTCCAAGCGATTGGCGCGGGAGAGGACCGGTCGGAGACGCGGTCCAGCCTGACAATCTGCTGGGGAGTGGAATGATGCGCTCCTGCCAGGATTCGTGTTTTTATCGGCGTTGCATGCGACCGCTTCCGACGAATGGCTCGGACATCAGCCCCCTTGTTCTTCAACAACGATATCAGATCCCTTCCGGGCTCGTCTTCTCCCACTGTGCCGGCAACGCTGACGCCGCAGCCGAGGTCCAGAAGGTTATAGGCCGCGTTGGCCGCTCCTCCCGGCATGCGGACCAGTCGTTGGTATTCCAGGACCAGAACCGGCGCCTCACGTGAAATCCTGGCAGTCTCTCCGTAAAGAAACTCGTCCGCGATGAGGTCGCCGGCCACAACGATCTTTCGGTGCGGGAAGCGGTCCAGAATGTCCAGCAATTGGGTGTGCATTTCAGGAGCGTGAATTTAGCAGAGATTCCATACAAAAACAATTTACGAATTTCGATCGGCTCACTTTTGCCAAGCGGGCTAGGGATCACATTTCGCGCACCGGCCAAGCGATAGAATGCCGCCGAGTGGAGTATCGGCCGCGGCCCGGACGGACGTAGCGAACGCCCGGAGACCGAGGAATTTCCGGCGGTTATTACGTGCGGCCGAGGACCTGAATGTCCAGCTGCTTTCGACACGCATCCAGCACTTGCGCGGCCGAGATCCCTGCCATGCAACGAAAATCGGTCGGGCACTTTCTCAAAAAACAGGGATTGCATTCAACCGGATGGTTGACGACCGCCGCCTTCCGGCTGATCGGGCCTGTGGCGGTCTCGCTGGTGGATCCAAAGATGGCCACCTGCGGGACATTCAGCGCGGCGGCTAGGTGCATGGGCCCGGAATCGTTTGTAATCAGAAGGTGACACTCGCGGATCAGCCCCATGAGCTCGCCCAGCGTTGTTTGTCCCGCCAGCATCAGCGGCGGATGCCTCATGTTTGCCGCGACATCCTCGGCAACGCGGCGGTCCGCGGAAGAACCGAAAAGCATAATTTTTGCGCGGTACTCCTCTGCCAACGCGTCCGCCACCAAGGCGTAACGATCGGGAAACCAGCGTTTGGCTTCGCCATAATAGGCTCCGGGATTTATGCCTACCAGAGTATCTCCTTGGCGCACGCCGAAAAACCGCAGAATTTCGGCGCCTGCAATCCGGTCGCGGTCGCTGATTTTTAGGTCGATGGACAGGTGATATTCCTTTCTTTCCCACAGGCGTTTTTCCAGCAGGCCAAGGCCGGAGAGAATGCCAAGATAATAATACGCCTGGTGCACACGGTGAACCGCAGGATCTATGGCGCACGCATGGGTGAGCAGCAGGCTCCTTCGGTCCCTGGCGTATCCGATTCTTGCAGGAATTCGGGCGCACCACGCGATCAAGGCGGCCTCAAATGCGTTTTGCAGCAGAATTGCCAGCTCAAACCGGCGGCGTCGAAGATCGCCAGCAAGCCGGCCGAATCCGGACCATCCGCGATGAATCCTGTCTTTGTCATAGACCAGGATTTCATCCACGAATTCGGCTGCGGAGTAAAGATCCCTTACCCAGGGGCGCACAAGCAATGCGATGTGCGCCTCCGGGAAAAGACGGCGGATTTCCTTCATTGCGGGGATTGACATAACCGCGTCCCCGACCCAATTGGTGCCGCGGAGCAGTATTCTTTTGCATGCCCGGATTTCCGGCCGCCTCACGTAAGTCCTCCCGCGCAATTTTGCAGGATGCGCTCGAATGCTTTTGCTTCGGACATTTCCGCCGATTGAACTGACACCAGCAATGGGAAATCCGGCGGATGCGGTATTTTGATGGCGTCCTTTTCCGTGGTGAGGATTGCGTCCGCTCCGCTCTGCCGCGCCGCATCAGCGCATGAAATCCAGTCCTTAAGCCGCGGCCGGTAATGATCCGGGAAATAACGTCCTCCTCGTACCTTGATCCCAAGCTGCAAGACGTCCCGCCGGAATCGCTCGGGGTTGCCGAGAGCGCTGACCAGATATACCGAGCGCACACCGGCGCCCTGGCTTCCACTCCCGGCTCCATTCTTCCAGGAAGAGAAAGGGATCACCTGCTGAATAGCCTGGCGGCAATGAAATATTTTTGCATGCGGCTGCAAATCACGGACCAGCGCTTCCGCCGACTCGCTCGCCTTGGATTCGGTGGGGCTGTTAATCACTGCCGCATGGCAGCGGCGCAGTCCGCGGAGCGGCTCGCGGAGAGTCCCTCGGGGGAAAACATGATTTGATTTCAAAGGTTGGCTGGGATCAATGATGACGATATCCAGGTCCCGATGAAGTCTTCGGTGCTGAAATCCGTCGTCAAGCACAAAGACCGCTTCCGTGCACCGCCGCGCAATGGCGCAGCCTGCCTGGTAACGATTTTTGGAAATACCCATCCAGACGGATGGGAGATGCCGGCGAATCAGAGCGGGTTCATCACCAAGAGTTTCGGAAGCTGAAGGAACCTCCCCTTGGGGCGGCAGGATATGCGACTGTCGGCCGTTAGATCTCCCGTATCCGCGGGTCAGGACTGCCGGAATAAATCCCAGTTTTATAAGAGCCCGCGCGACATAAATCACCAATGGGGTTTTTCCTGCGCCGCCCGTTGTAAGGTTGCCGATGCTGATCACCGGATTTGGCAGCCTGCGCTGCGCGATCCAGCCCGCCGAATATAGGCCGTTGCGTGCCCGAATCAGGGCTTCGAAAAGGAGGCCTGGGATCAGAACCGCAGGCGAAAGCGCCCGAGGAATTTTTTGCATATTTTGAGAACTCAGCTCGCTCCGCTCACAAACTATAGGGGCCGAGGGGCAAAGGGGTCAAGGGGCAAAGGGAGCAAATGGCAAGAAGCGAATCGGGGATAAAGAAAACAGCGCTATGTGTGCCCTTTGCCCCTTGTGACCGCCTAGGTACTGGTGTTAGCAATTCCGATGACGTTCGCGCCGGTCGCGGCGGAATGCAGTGGGCTTTCCATTAGCCAGGTAATTTCCGAGACGTGAGGTTAGCATAAAAATTGGCGCGGTTTGTCTCGACTTTTTCTTGCACGCGGAAATGCAATCTGTATAATTAGCAACTTAAATGCATAATTATGTAACATTATGGTTTCGCGAAAGTCACGGTTAAGCAGGATTGTGGAAGTTGTCGGGAAGCAGCCGGTCCATAGCCAGAAGGATCTTTCATTGCTTTTGGAGCGTGAAGGAGTTGCCGTGACCCAGTCCACCCTTTCCCGGGATATCCGGCATTTGGGCTTGGTGAAGGTCCGCGGCGAATATCGGGTTCCCGGAGCGTCGCGGCCGGAGCCGCCGGAAAACGATTTGCGCCGGGTGTTCGATCAGTTTGTTATCCGGACGGGACTTTCCGGCAACATCGTGGTGATAAAAACCTCGCCTGGAAATGCCCATTCGGTCGGAGTGGTTCTGGACGCTGCCGAATGGCCCGAAGTGCTTGGCACCGTAGCCGGGGATGACACGATATTTGTTCTTTTGCGGGACCGCCGCATGGGCAAAAAGATTTTGGCGAGAATCCGGGAGTTTGCAGCATGAAAATCAGAGTTGGGGTTATTGGGGTCAGCGGATACGCCGGACTGGAATTGGTCAAGCTCATGGCGCGGCATCCGGCGATAGAATTGGTCGCAGCCATGGATGCCGCGGAAATCGGCGAAAAGCCGCTGCAGGATATTCACCCGCGACTGCGCGGGATCCATGACTTGGTTACTTTTCCCCCCGACGAAGGACGCCTGGCATCTTTGCAGGTGGACACCGTATTTTTATGTACTCCGGATAAAATTTCCCTCGATCTCGCGCCCAGGATCCTGTCTCTGGGTTTGCGAGTTATCGATTTCAGCGGGGCATTCCGCCTGAAAGACCCCGCCGGCTATCTTTCCTGGTATGGTTTCCACCACGGCTATCCGGAGCTCTTGAAAGAAGCCGTTTATGGATTGCCCGAATGGAACGGGAAGGCAATTGCCAGGGCGCGGCTTCTGGCCAATCCGGGATGCTACCCGACTTCCGTAATCCTGGCGCTGCTTCCGCTGATCCGTGCCGGGATGATCGAGACCGGAAGCGACATTTTCTGTGATGCAAAATCGGGCGTAACGGGAGCCGGCCGAGGTATGAAAGCGGAACTGATGTTTTCGGAAGTCATGGAAAACTTCCGCCCCTACAACCCGATTTCGCACCGCCATGTGCCGGAGATGTGCCAGGAATTGGGATGGGATCCGGGCACATTTACGTTTGTCCCCCATCTGTTGCCGATAAACCGCGGGATTCTGTCGACCATCTATATCCGGTTCCAACGGCCGGTGAGTACGGCCGAAGTGGAGTCGGAATACGCCAAGAGTCACTCCCGGCATCCTTTCATCAGAATTCTGGGCGGGTCGCGATTGCCGGAATTGCGCTCCGTCGCGGAAACGAATTTTTGCGACCTCGCCTGGCGCCTGACCCACGGCGGCCGGCGCGCGATTATTTTCTCTGCGATTGATAATCTGGTCAAAGGCGCGTCCGGCCAGGCTATCCAGAATTTTAATCTTATGCATGGGCTCGAGGAAAGCATAGGCCTGCTTTAGAGGGCTTACGGGGGTACGGGTGCGAATTACGGTCAAGCTGGGGGGAAGCATCCTGGAAGACGCCGCCGTCCGCCTGCGCCTGCTGTCGCAGCTTGCCGCCGTTGCGGCGCAGGGCCACGAGATTATTCTCGTGCATGGAGGAGGCAAAAGCCTGAACCGTCGGCTGTCCCAGTTGCAGATGACTTCCCGGTTCATAGAAGGTTTGCGGATTACCGATGCCGAGACGCTCGGGGTAGCGGTGATGGTACTGGCGGGGGAAGTGAACAAGAGGATCGTATCGGAGCTGAGCAATCAAGGTACTGGGGCGATCGGAATCTGCGGCGCCGATGCCGGCGCTGTCCGCTGCGTTCCCCTGTCGGATTTGCCCGGATGCCCAGCGGGGATTGGATTTGTAGGAAAGCCGTCCGGTGTCAATAAGTCCTTTTTTGACCTGATCATCGGATTCGGCCTTGTGCCCGTGGTCTCCAGCATTGCCTTAGGGCCGGACTCTCAGCTTTACAATATCAATGCGGATCAGATGGCAGCGGCCTGCGCCTGGGGCACGGGCTGTGCTTCTCTGATCTATCTGACCGATGTCCCCGGAGTACGCGACGAAAGTGGATCCGTAATCGGCAGAATCGGTAAGACTGGAATTTTGGACTTGCGGTCCAGAGGAATCCTTTCCGGAGGAATGCTGCCGAAGACGTCTTCATGCCTCGAGGCGCTCGAAGCCGGGATTGGATCCATCTATGTACTTCCCGGCGCCAGTCCGGATATTTTGCTCCGATTCATCGGCGGAACATTGAGGGAGGGAACGGAAATTCATGGAGACAACTGAAGCGGTTCAACTCAAGCCTGCTGAGATTCAGGTACTCGAGGAGAAGTACCTTTTCCCTACCTATAAAAGGTCCGAACTGTTCTGCGAGCACGGTTCGGGCGTTTATGTGTATGACCTGGACGGAAAGCGGTACCTCGATTTCCTGGCAGGGATCTCCGTCAATTCTCTGGGTTATAGCCACCCGCGTCTGGTCCGGGTGCTGGTGGAGCAAGGGCAGCGTCTCATTCATAGCTCCAATCTTTTTTATAATCCTTATCAGGGGCTCCTGGCAAAGAAGCTCGCAGAAGTTTCCGGCCTGTCCAAAGTATTTTTCACCAACAGTGGAACTGAAGCGATCGAAGCCGCTCTGAAGATCGCGCGAGCCTATGGCCACGCCCGAGACCTCGAGGACAAATCCCAAATCTTGACGCTTAAGAACTCTTTTCACGGCAGAACGTTTGGAGCTTTAAGCATCACAACCCAGGAAAAATACCAGGCTCCGTTCCGCCCGCTTGTTCCCGACGTGGGGATTGTTGAGGACTTTACAGGGGATGCGCTGGAAAAGGCTTTTTCGGATCGGGTCTGTGCTCTGGTGATAGAACCTGTGCAGGGAGAAGGTGGGGTTGTGCCTCTGCCGCCGGATTTTGTCCGCGGCGCGCGCGCGTTGTGCGACCGTTACGATGCGCTCCTGATCATGGATGAAATCCAGTGCGGATTGGGCAGAACGGGGAAGTACTTTGCCTTCGAGCATTACGGCATAAAGCCGGACGTGCTGACTCTGGCAAAATCTCTCGCCGCCGGATACCCGCTCGGCGCCGTGCTCGGATCCGCGCGCGTGGCTGAATGCCTGAAGCCGGGAGATCACGGAACGACTTTCGGCGGCGGACCTCTGGCCTGCAGGCTTGCCTTGGAAGTGTTGGCCATCATTGAACAGGAGGGATTGATCGCCCGGGTGGCCGATTCGGGGCAATATCTCCGAAGCGGACTTCAGGAGCTGGCGGCGCGGCATCCTGCTATCGGCGAAATTCGCGGAATGGGTCTAATGATCGGAATCGAGATGGGAAGCGCCGCCAAGGAGGTCGTAAACCGGCTTTTGAAAAGGGGATTTATAACCAATGCCGCCCATGAGACCGTTCTGAGGCTTCTTCCGCCCTTCATCATCTCAAAAAAGGATATTGATGAATTCCTGGCCGTGCTCGATGGAGTTTTTGGCGAGATTGAATCCGAAGAGGATTTAAAGGCGCCGGGGAAATAGGGGGGCCGCATATGTCCGAAACGACTCGAACTCCGCTTCTGCCGCAAGCTTCAGCGCGCCTGCGGCTCATGGTCCGCAAGGCGCGCCCAGCCGACGTAAGCGAAATGTGCAAGATGATTAACTATTATGCCGAGAAGCAACAGATGCTTCCCAAGACACTGCTGCAACTCTATGAAAATCTTCGAGATTACAGCATTGCGTTTGATGCTTCCGCCCCGGAATACGTGCTTGGCTGCGGTGCGCTCCATATTTACTGGGAGAACCTGGCGGAGATACGGGCTCTCGCCGTATCACCCGCGCTGTTGCGGAGAGGAGTTGGCACAGTCCTTGTCGAGGAATTGCTTGCCGAAGCGCGGGCGCTGGGAATTGAACAGGTTTTTTGTTTTACCTATGAACCCCGGTTTTTCAGCCGTTTTGGCTTTATCCAGGTGGAGCACAGCGCCATGCCGTTGAAGGTATACAATGAGTGTTTCCACTGTCCCAAATTCAACAAATGCGATGAGCTCGCCATGGTATTGAACCTATGAATCAAAAGCGCGCTTCCCGCTCCAAGACGCAGTCCGGCACGGACTGGCATCTCATTGAGGGCGGCATCACGGCACCGCAAGGATATCTTGCCGCCGGAGTATCCGCCGGAATAAAAAAAAGGGGGCTTGATCTTGCCGTCGTGTTTTCTTCTCAACCGGCATCGGCGGCGGGAGTATTCACGCTCAACCGCGTGCAGGCCGCGCCGGTTCTTTTAAGCAAAGAACATCTAAAATCTTCCCGTGGACGGGCTTCCGCAGTGTTGATCAATTCCGGCTGTGCAAACGCCTGCACGGGCGAAAGAGGAATGCATGATGCGCTGATCAGCGCGCAATGTTTGGCATCCCACCTCAATGTCGATCCCAAACGGATTCTCCTCGCGAGCACAGGCGTTATCGGGAGCTTTCTTCCTGTTCCCAGGGTCCTCAAGGGAATCGCCGCTGCGGTCAATGCTTTGAATTCGCGCGGCGCAACCGCAGCCGCGCGGGCAATAATGACGACCGATACGCGGGAAAAATCCGTCGCGGTGGAAGGGCGCATCAGGGGGAAACCCGTGTGCATCGGCGGCTTGGCTAAAGGTTCCGGCATGATTCACCCGCAAATGGCAACCATGATCGCCGTTGTCACCACGGATGTGCAAATAGCCCCGGGCGAGTTGAACCGGCTCTTGCTCCGGACAGCGGACCGCACCTTTAACTGCCTGACCGTTGACGGAGACACTTCCACCAACGATACCGTCCTCGTGTTGGCGAATGGGGCTTCCAACGCTGTTATTGCGGATAGCCGCTCCGCCTCTTTTTTTGAAAAAGGCATGATGCTGATCTGTGAGGAATTGGCCAAATGCATTGCGAGAGACGGGGAAGGTGCGACAAAGTTCGTCGAGATTTTGGTGTGCGGAGCAGCTGACTTTAACACCGCGCGCAAGGCGGCGAAGGCAATTGCGCACTCCCCGTTGGTCAAAACCGCTCTTTACGGCGAGGAACTGAATTGGGGTAGAATCCTGTGCGCCGTCGGCTACAGCGGTGTCCCTTTCGATCCGGAGCGGATAGGCTTGCGCCTGAATGGGATTCCCATATTTATAAAAGGATCCCCGATCGCTTCAACGCGGCCGCGCGCCGAAAAGGCGATGAAAAATCACGACCTCCGGATTGAAGTGGATCTGGCCGCAGGAGATTCGGAGGCCAGAGTCTGGACCTGTGATTTAAGCCGCAAGTATGTGGACATCAACGCCAGCTATATTTCCTGATTTGCGATTGATGGTTGAAAACAAACCGTAACAGGACGGCGGCCGGGCGTATTGATTGGCAAGAAGATTTGATCTATATCCGCGGGCTTTGAGCCCAATCGTAATTTGTCTTGACAATGGCCCATCCGAGTCTAAGATACCGAGAGTGCGATAATCAGGGGACAGGCTTACATGAGGCTCTACAACCCAATTCGATGCGACGCTATTTTCTACCTTGGAATTCTCCTCCTTTAAGAGCATCCATCCCAGCCCGGTGGTTTCCCATAAAATGCCGGGATTTGGGATAGAGACCAGACCGCAAATCTTTGAAAGGATCCAGGCATGACAGAGCGAGTTATGGTGTTTGATACGACACTAAGAGATGGAGAACAATCTCCCGGCGCCAGCATGACTATCGATGAAAAGGTAATGCTGGCGAAGCAACTGGAAAAACTCCATGTGGATGTCATAGAAGCTGGATTCCCGATATCTTCGGAAGGAGATTTTGAATCCGTTCGACACATCGCCGAGCAGATACAGACGATTACGATTGCCGGATTGGCGCGAGCTAGCAAAGAAGATATCGATCGGTGCTGGGATGCGGTTAAGGTAGCCGTAAAGCCTAGGATTCACGTATTTATCGCAACTTCCGACATACATTTAAAGTATAAGTTGAAGAAATCAAGGGATCAGGTGCTCGAAGATGCCCGGCAGGCGGTATCCTACGCCAAGTCTTTCTGCCAGGATGTTGAGTTCTCAGCCGAGGATGCCACCCGTTCCGATCTTCAATTCCTCTGCAAAGTAGTGGAAGCTGTTATCGAGGCTGGGGCTACGGTAGTGAATATACCGGATACGGTTGGTTATACTTTCCCTACGGAGTACGCGGAGGCGATCCGCTACCTCCGCACGAATGTGCCGAATATCGGTCGCGCCATTCTGTCTGTTCATTGCCACAACGACCTCGGATTGGCTGTGGCCAACTCGCTGATCGCCATTCAAAACGGCGTGCGGCAGGTGGAATGCACCATTAATGGGATTGGGGAGCGTGCGGGAAACGCCTCGCTTGAAGAGATCGTAATGACGCTGCGCACGCGGAAAGATCTATTCGGCGTGGAAACCGCGATCAACACGCAGGAAATCTATCCCTCCAGCGCCATGCTTACGAATCTTACCGGCTTGATCGTTCAGCCAAATAAGGCCATTGTGGGCAAGAACGCGTTTGCCCATGAAGCCGGTATCCACCAAGACGGCGTCATCAAGGAAAAGCTCACCTATGAAATCATGCGTCCGGAAGATGTGGGGATTAAGGAAAGCAGGCTGGTGATGGGAAAGCACTCCGGGCGGCATGCTCTCAGGCAGAGATATAATGAACTGGGGTTTGATTTAAGCGATGCTGAACTGGAAAAGGCCTATATCCTGATCAAAAAAGTTGCCGATAAAAAGAAAACGGTATACGACGAGGATCTGATCGTGACGGTGCGAGACGCATTGAGGATCACAACGCCGGTTTATAAGATTAAAAACATCCATTCCATTGCCGGCAACCAGGTGATCGCCACGACAACGATTGTGCTCGAAAGGGAGGGGCAGCTCTATCAGGATTCAGCAACTGGCGATGGTCCCGTCGATTCGGTAATAAAGGCGGTCAATCGCATCACAGGGATGGAAGGAAAGCTGGAAGAATACACCGTCCACAGTGTGACCAGCGGGGGTGATGCCGTGGGTGAAGTTTTCATGAAAGTGGATTTCGGCAAAGTTTCCTTTATCGGCAGGGCAGCCAGCCTGGATATCGTGGACGCCAGCGCCCGCGCGTATGTGGACGCCGTCAACAAAATGATTCACTATCAGATGACCCTGGAAACGCATAAACAAAGGAATTCTTCTTCCGTTGTTTAAAAGCGAATTGCGAATGGCGAATTGCTGCTGTGCTGGCTTTAGGGGCGCTCCAAAAAGGGAAAAGACCGCGCCGCCCGCAGGTCTTGAAATTCATCGTTCGCAATTTTGAATCATGTCCAGGATGAAGAAACTGCTGAAGGTGCCTGCGGGATCGAAAGTCGCTTTTCAGGGTGTTCCCGGTGCGTTCAGCCATCACGCGGTGCGCAGGATTTTCAGGACTCGGATTGAGCCGGTTTCATGCCTGGTTTTTGAAGACGTCTTCGAAACGGCGGCGAAAAAGGGCGCCGACTTTGCCGTTATTCCCATTGAAAATACCCTTGCCGGAAGCATTTATCAGAATCTCGATCTGCTTGCGCGGCATTCGCTTGATATAGTCGCCGAAACGTTGCTGCGCGTCGAACACAATCTGATCGCGCATCCGGGCACCAGCTTGCGCCAGATCGAACAGGTCTATTCTCACCCTGCGGCGATGGAGCAGTGCAAGCGGGTGCTGCGCCGGCTCAAGTCTGTCGAGAAGGTTTCTTTCTATGACACGGCGGGAAGCGTCAAGTACATTCGGGACCAAGGGTTAGTCCGGGCGGCTGCGATCGCATCCAAAGAAGCGGCGCGCATTTACGGAATGAAAATACTCCTGCGTGGAATCGAGGATGATCCGGAAAACTATACGCGTTTTCTCGCTTTAGCCCGGCGCGGCAGATTCCCACGAGGCGGAAGGAAGACCAGTATCGTTTTCGGCCTCGTGGACGAGCCGGGAGCTCTCTTTAAGGCTTTGTCGGTTTTTGCTTTGAGAAATATCGACCTGACTAAGATTGAATCCCGC
>JBBISO010000028.1:11786-18176 GCA_037441325.1 Acidobacteriota bacterium
TGAATACCTTTTTTACCTCGATCTCCGCAGCGACATTCGCAGTCGTGAATGCATCAACGCGCTCCGGCATCTTCGTGAATTAGCACCCTACTTTAAAGTTCTGGGTTGTTACCCCACCCTCTGAAAAGCCGAAATCGATGCCGGCAGCTTTGCCAAGAGACGCTCGACGAAGGAGGCAAAGCCACCGGCGGCCCCGGTAGCTGACGCACGAGGGTGGGCCGGAAGCTATTGAACTCCTGCAGCCTTCAGCTCCGCTTCGCGCCTTGCCTTGAACTCCGTGCCCGGCTTCCACTCAGGATAGCGGTCGGCATTCGCGACCTCCCGGCCGACCATCCAAAACAGCTGCAGGTCCTCGACCATCCCGCTCATGTCCCAGTTTGACCGGATAGCGTCCGTTGGTTTGTGGTAGTCATTGGCGGTGTAGTCGTCCCGGAGCTTCCGGCCGTATTCGGGCGATCTGCCGACATAATCAATCCCGTTATCCGGATTCAGGGCCGGCACTCCCCTTTTTGCAAAAGGAAAATGATCGGATCGGTAATAAAAGCCTTTTTCCGGCTCGGGATCGGCCGCGACGACGCGGCCTTGCCTGGTCGCGGCTTTTTCGACGTACTCGTCAAGCTCCGAATTCCCTAGCCCCACAAGGATGATATCCCTGGTACGGCCATAAACATTCAACCCGTCCATGTTGATCACAGCCAAAGTTTTCGCTAGTGGATAGATCGGATTGCTCGCATAGAATTCTGCGCCCAGCAATCCCTGCTCCTCCGCGGTTGTTGATATAAAAAGGATGGAGCGCATTGGAGGTGCGGGCAGTCTTGTGAATGCCCGGGCCACCTCAACAAGCCCCGCGACTCCGGATGCATTATCGATCGCGCCATTATAAATTCTGTCTCCATTGACGGGCGGGCCGATCCCCAAATGATCCCAATGAGCCGTATAAATCACATACTCATCCTTGAGATTCGGGTTGCTGCCCTCAACCTTTCCCACAACGTTGCGTGAATGGATGTTGCGTTTTCTATTGCGAAATGCGATGGAGGCGGTAACGTTAAGCGGTACCGGCTGAAAGGACCTTTCCGAAGCCTTCCTTTTTAGCGTTTCATAATCCAGCCCTGCAAGGGAGAATAGGTTTTTGGCCTGGTCCAGGCCGATCCAGCCTTCGATGTCCGCCTTTCCTGAGTTTTGACCGGTTGCCAGATTGAATCGCTCTCCTCCGAACCCTTCAACAACGGACCAGGGATATCCGGCGGGAACGGTTTCGTGGACAAGGATAACGCCGGCTGCGCCCTTTTCCCCGCCGATGTCGTATTTATAGGTCCAGCGTCCATAATATGACATGGCTTTTCCGCCGAATACAGCCGGATCCGGCTGCAGCGGATTGGCGGGATCGGCAACAGGCGGATCATTGACCAGCATCACAAGGGTCTTGCCCCGGACATCAGCTCCCTTGTAATCATCCCAATTGAACTCCGGAGCCTGAATGCCGTAACCGACGAAAAGGAGGGGAGACTCCTTCAATTTTATTTCAGGAACAATTTTTCGCGTCCATGCGACGAAATCGCTTAAGTATTGGAGCCGTATAGTTTTGCCTTCCTTGCGCAGAGTCAGGGTCATGGCGGGATCCGGAGTCAGTCCGACCAGCGGCACCTTTTGTATATAAGAGCCATTAATATTTCCGGGTTTCAGCCTCATATTTTTGAACTGATTCTCAATGTAAGCTACCGTGAGTTTTTCTCCCTTGGAGCCGGGTGCGCGGCCTTCAAACCGGTCCGAAGACAGCACGCGCACATGATCCAGAAGCACGCCGGCATCGATTTCCGGGAAGTCCGCGGAAAAAGGTATCCAGACGGCGGCAAATAAACTAAAAATTGACAGAAGAGCAAATGCGGTAATTTTTTTAAGCATTGCAAGCTCCGGCAAATCGTTATAAGCGGTACCTTATATTATAAGCGGTACCTGGTTATACTGTCCCGCGAATTGCCTAAATTGGCGGGGGGACAGTATAACCCGGTACCTTTGGTTTTTCTAAACGGATCGTAAAGGTCTGCATGTTAAAATCTCTCTTTTGAATCGAAAGAGAGGGAAGTTTTATGTTGCGAGCGGCCATAGCCGGAAGCGGCGCATACATCCCGCCCAATTGTGTGACCAACGAAATGCTATCCCGGATTATGGACGTTGGCGATGATTGGATCCGGGAGCGGAGTGGCGTGGAAACACGATACTATGTCGATGAAGGCACATCTACGTCGGATCTTGGAACCGCTGCGGCGGTGGAGGCAATCAAAGCTGCCGCCATCGATAAGGACGATCTGGACCTGATAATATTTGCGACCATGACTCCCGATCATTTTTTCCCCGGGTGCGGGGGGCTGCTTCAGGCCAAACTCGGCATTAAAAACATTCCCTGCTTCGATATCCGGCAACAGTGTGCGGGATTTCTTTACGGCATGCAGCTGGCGGACGCGCAAATCCGCTCTGGTATGGTAAAAAACGTGCTCCTGGTTGGTGCGGAGACGCATACGGGCTTTATGCCATGGACGGCGCAAAACTACCTTTATCTCTATGGCAAAACTACAACTGCTCCGACTCCGGAAGAATACGCTTGGAATACACGCTTCCGCAATGTGACGGTGTTGTTCGGAGACGCGGGCGCGGCGGTGGTAATCAAGGCGGAAGATGGCAGCCGCGGCGTCATCGACTGCATCTTGCGCACCGACGGGAGCGAGTACGAGAAAATCTACGTCCAGGGCACCGGATTCAAACACAGGCCCTATGTGGATTACGAACAGATCAAGCGGGGTGATCATATTCCGGTCATGAACGGCATGTATGTTTATAGAGATGCCACCAATTGTATGGCAGAAGTCGCCCGTGAAATACTCGAGCGGAACGGCTTGAAATTGGATGATGTCTCCTTGGTGCTGATGCACCAGGCCAACAAGCGCATTAACGAACGTGTCCAGAAAATGTTAGGCATCCCCGAAGAAAAGGTAATCCACAACATCCATAAGTACGGCAATACTACGGCAGCAACTATTCCTTTACTCTGGGATGAATCCGTGCGCGGCGGAAGGATACACACCGGCGACTTGATCCTTATGGTAGCCTTTGGGGCGGGTATGAATTGGGGAGCCTTGCTTCTGCGCGCTTAGCGGCGGGAGATGCTGAAGAGGCACGAATTGCGCGCTGGGAAAACGATGATTTTTGGGGCCTTTTGAACATGAGCAAAGGACTTGATAAAGAAACTCTGGACTTAACCCTGGAATCCTTGCGGGATTTTACCGCCTCCAGACTTCCGGAAAAGAAAATCCTTGAACTTGACGCAACCGAACAATTTCCGTCCGATATCGTGCGTGAGATGTGCGGTGCGGGCCTGGGGATTCAGCTCCTATTCATTCCGGAAGAATTCGAAGGCATGGGGGGCGGCGCCTTTGACATTTACCGGGTATGCGAAGAACTGGCGCGGGTAGACCTGGGTGTCGCGACTGGCGTGCTCGCCACATTCCTTGGCAGCGATCCGATCATTTTCGGTGGCACCTACGAGCAGAAGAAACTTTGGATGACCCGCATTGGCCAGGAGGGTTTGCTGATGGCCTACGGAGCCACGGAACCGGAAGCCGGCAGCGATCTGGCAGCCCTGCGCACAATCGCAGAACCTGTAATGAAAGACGGCAAAGTCGCGGGCTATAGAATTACCGGGAACAAGCAGTGGATCAGCAACGGCGGATATGCCGACCTCTACAGTATTTTGGCGCGCGCGCCGGCAGGGCCAAGCTGGTTCGTCATCGAGAAAAATGCCCCCGGCCTGAGCCACGGGAAACCGGAAGATAAGCACGGCATACGGGCCAGCAATACGGCTACGGTCTCGCTGGAAGAAGTCTATGTCGACGCCGACCGCCTGTTAGGGGGAATTGAGGGTCAAGGTTTAATCCAGGCTCAGCTTGTTTTCGGTTATACCCGGTTGATGGTCGCAGCATTTGGGTTGGGCGCTGGCTGGGCGGCCCTCGACCGCGCGATTCCTTACTCCATGGGACGCATCCAAGGCGGAACGCCGCTTTCTGAAAAGCAGGGGTATACGCACAAGCTTATTGTCCCGCATGCCGTGCGTCTGGAAACCGCACGTTCTTTTATCGAGGAAACGGCGGAACGTATTGACGGCGAGGAGGGCAATTTGAATACCGAGGGCGCCATCGCGAAATATCTGGCCACGGAAGCCGGGAATCTGGCCGCCGACGCCTCCATCCAAGCGCTGGGTGGGTACGGCTATACCCGCGAGTATATGGTGGAAAAAATCAAACGCGACGCGCGCATCACTACCATCTATGAAGGAACGTCTGAAATAATGGAAATGACGATCTGTCGGGACCGGTGGCAATCTCACCTTAAAACCCACGGACAGTATTATCATGATCAGGCGCGGCAGCTGGAAGATCTGCACAAGCAGAATCCGCTGGTGGGGGCGCAAACCCTTAGTTATTGCCTGCACGGGCTTGCCGAGTTGCTCGAGGTGGCCCGGACACAGAGGTTGACGCGGCACCAGCATATTCTTTTCCGGCTGGGCGGATTAATTGCTCATGTCGAAGGATCCGCCAGTTTTGCCAGAAAGGCGGCGCGCGCAGCCCAGAAAAGCCTGAATCCCAAAGCGCCGACTCGCTTTACCCCGGATAATCTGGCCGCTCTCAGCCGAATTTCGGCAAGAGATTCGGCCATGCGGCTAGTCGGCGAAGGAATCCGATGGATTGGAGGGCAAGTGCCCGAGTCGGAAGCGATGAAGCTCGAACAGAAATTATTTGCCCGGCATATCTATCTTGCGCAGCCGGGATTGCTCCAAGATATGGATTATGCGGCGGACGTCTTGTACGGCAGAAACAAGGCATAGAGTCCGCCACGAAATGCGTGAAGTACGCGGCCGGATTTTTTCAATTTTTCTTATATGAAATGAGCTGATTTAAGAACTATATTTGCTTTAAAAGCAAACCGCAAAGACCTCCAAGAAAAAGAGATGCTTTGAGGTCTTGAAGGTCTTAGTGGTTGGACGGAGAGTCATAAAAAATGGGTTGGAAACACCCTCTGGACCAGCGTATCTGAAGGCATAAGCATCAGAAGTAGTTCTTAAATCACCTAATATAAAATAAATGCATTGATGCCTACTCAGGAACTGGTGGGCGCTTTATTGGATTAGCGGAGGCGTTTATATAATGATGCAAGTATCTGCAGCTGAGAGAGCTGTTGCGATTGTCGGCGTGGGAACCCTGATGCCGGACGCGCCCAATGCGCCCAAATTCTGGCAGAATATCCGAGAGGGTCGCTATAGCATTTCGGAAGTTTCCCGAGACCGTTGGGATTCTAATCTGTATTACGATCCCGACCCCAAAGCACCGGATAAGACGTATTCAAAAATCGGAGGCTGGGTGCGCGATTGGGAATGGGATCCTTTGAAGTGGAAGCTGCCGATCCCTCCCAGAGTCAGCCAGGCAATGGACCTCACTCAGAAGTGGGCGGTGGTGACGGCTCGCGAGGCCCTGAGCGATTACGGCTATCCTGGGCGGCACCTGAATCCTGAACGTACGGCGGTGATTCTGGGAAATGCAATGGCCGGCGATACCCATCTGTACTCCGCCGCGCGGATCCTCTTTCCAGAGTTCGCAGAGGAGCTTATCAAATCTTCAAGCTATTCCTCTCTGCCACTGCCTGTGCGCCAGGCGATTATGGAGCAACTTCATGAGGGTGTACGCCGCAAAACCCCTTCCATAACGGAAGACACGATGCCCGGAGAACTGGCCAACATCGTCGCCGGGCGCATCGCCGCTCTTTATGATTTCAAGGGGCCGAACTACATTGCCGACGCTGCCTGCGCCTCGGCAATGGCGGCCATCAGTGCTGCCATCGAAGGATTGAACGCCAATGACTACGATGCCGTGCTTACGGGCGGGATCGACACCAACATGAGTCCATCGACATTCGTAAAATTCTGCAAGATCGGTGCCCTGTCCGCGACCGGCAGCCGGCCGTATGCCGATGGCGCCGACGGTTTTGTGATGGGGGAAGGCGCAATTATATTCCTCCTAAAACGCCTGCTCGATGCGGAACGCGAAGGCGACAAGATTTATGCCGTGATTCGCGGAATGGGAGCATCAAGCGACGGTAAAGGGAAGGGTATTACGGCGCCTAATCCGATCGGACAAAGAATCTGCATTCAACGCGCCTGGCAGAACGCCGGGGTAATGCTCACCCCTGGAGATTTGATTGAAGGGCATGGCACTTCAACTCCTGTCGGAGACATCGCGGAATTGGAAAGCCTAACCGACGCTTTCAATGATCTTGGACTTCCCCCGAGTTCCATTGCTCTGGGGTCTGTTAAATCAAATGTTGGACATCTCAAGGGCGGTG
>JBBISO010000029.1:0-2956 GCA_037441325.1 Acidobacteriota bacterium
TGAATCGCCATTCTCTCCAGATAGAAACGGAGGCCCGATTCGGTGGCGCTCCACAGGCGGAATCCCTGCTGCTGTAATGGAACGACGGTTTTGGAAACCCAGTTCGGATAGGAATTCACAAAACGATAATCTCCAACCGCGATCAGGACCGACAACATCATCGTGGCAGCCACCATCGGGGCGGCGGCAACAGAGCGCACCCGACTGAAGGCGATCAGGAATAGGGGCGGCAGGCTGAGAAGGATGTAGCGGGCGCTGACCATTTCAGCCGACAACAGGAAAAAGAGCAAGGTCGCCGGAAGCCAGAGCAAAAGGAAACCTCGGCCCGGCAAACTGCCGCCCAAATCCCGACGAACGGATTTTAGTGCAAAAACCATCAACAACCCGATCCCGGAAGATGCGAGCGCCACAAACCACAAGCGGGAATGCAGAGTGGGCCAGCCATGACAAAAACACATTATGGCCGCCGCCAAAGCGCTGAGTCCGACTATGAATCGCTTTCCTGCGACGTCCACCAGCGCCAAAAATCCCCAAGGAAGCATGCTGACGCCTCCGAGGAAACTGAAGGTGGGAAGAAGATTCCCACGGAATGAGGAATGTGAGGCGAAATATTGGATGACTCCAATTGCGGGAATAATTCCAAAGTGGGCCTTCATCAGGACCAGCCATACCAATATCATTACCGGCGCCACTGCGATGGCGCATAGTTCCCGCAGCGGACGTTTTGTTGCGATTGCCCAAATGAAAAGACATGCCATTGGAACCAATGCCGTGTAGCCGATTCCCGCAGACAACGTGAAACAGGCCGAAACCCGGAAAAGAGAAGTCTTTCGTCCCTTTATGCCATCCAGGTAAAATCCCACTCCCCAGAGCAAAAATGCCAGCATGGGAATATCCATCATCAGCGTCGGGCTTAGGACAAAAAACGCCGGACATACCGCGAACAAGGAGGCAACAAACAACGGATTGGCCGTAAAATGCCGGGCCAGACGATGGAATCCCAGCACTGCCATAAGCGCAAAAACAGCCCATACCAAGCGGAAGCCGGTTTCTTCAAAATCTCCAAAGAAACGCAGAATCAGTGCCAGAAAATACTCGCCTACAGGAGGATGGGTGTGCGCCGCAAGAGTATCGACGCGGGTTCCGAAGAAAATCCATGGGGTATCATGTGGAAACCGCCAATCATTGTTGATGGCGGATTCAGCAATATGCAGATAAATGTGTTCATCGAGATAAACTGCCCGAGCCGCAAAGGGGACGATGCTGCACATCACCAGGACGGCGAGGATCGCGCCGGAAGCCCATAGTTTCACGCCTGAACTCTCGTTCATGCCATTAAGCGGCCTTAATAAATCAGGATGCGGAGATCCTGCGGTACAAGCGTATAGTTTGACCGCCAGGAATTGCAAAGCGATCGGTCATCTCGAAGAGGTACGGGCGATCAAGAATGTACTGATTGATGCGATTAAGATCCTGGGAATAAAAAGCCGCGTATCCCTGATCCCCTTCGGACATTAAAATGTAATCTTCGCCGCCCAGAGCCTTTTCGTCAAAAAACCATAAGCGGGTGACCACCAGGTTGTATCCACGAAGAGCCGCGAAAAATTCAAATGCCTCGGGATCAAATCTTGGGATACTTGGAATAATGCCGAGTCTCACCCTAGGACCTTCAATTGTGGCGGCCTGAGCCAAAACGTGCTCGATTTTCCAGTCCTCGCGTGCAGGAGGCCCAAGGAGCCGGAAATAGGTCTGAGTGTACAGATTCCAGTCCCAGGCAAGCGGCCCTTCAATTCCTTTGAGCAGAACCACTCTCTCGGGTAAATGGCGGATCCCGAAAGATACCATATAGTGCTGAAAGAGCAGCAAGCAAGCCAAGGCCGCACTCCATAGACGGCGGTTTTGGAGGACGGCTGCACTGACGAGCGCCACCGCAGGAAGCAGCGGCACGGTATAACGCGGATCCTTATTATGGAACAACAAAAGGCTGCACCACCCGCCTGCAATCCATAGAACGACAGGAATCCATTTTGGAGAGAAGCGCCGTATCAAGAAGACAACGCCTGCTATGAAGAGAAGAAACAATGGTAAAAACAACTGGTAGCCTTCCAGCGCGCGGACATAGAAAACCAGGGACTGCAGGCTGAACCGGGCGGGATCGCCTTCGGCGGCTGCTCCGGCCTTGTTGATGGCTAAAAAAGACACAATTGATTGCCCCCGGGGCAGATACCAGATGGCCGAGACCGAAGATGCCGTCAAAGCGGCAAGGGATGCGTTCTTCCAGTTTTTTCTCGCAGCCCAGATTGCGGGCAGGGCCACAAATAGCGGGAACGTCCATTTTGTGAGCATTCCCAGCCCGCACACAATGCCGAACAGGGCCGATTCAGATCTTCTCGAGAAATTTTCGGTCTTGAATAGACACAACATTGCCAGCGTCACCAGGGCGGTCAGCCAGTAATCGATGAGCGTTTCACGGGAGAGCCATAACAACAGCGGGTAAAAGCTGACGAGCACAGCACTGGCCGCGGCTGCGCCGGATGGCAGCAAGCGCCTCCCCAGGCCGTAAGTTGCCAGGAGGAGTATCGCGATCGCCGGAAGGTTGGCCAGTGCCGCAGCTTGGCTGGATGTTCCAAAAATCGCATAAAATAACGCGATCACAGAGTGAAACAGGGGCGGATAAAATCCTGTTAAATGCGGGATTTCCCCGAGCCCTGCAAGGCCGCGATTTTGGACTGCCTCATATACCTTTATGGCTTTGGTCTGATGATAGGCCATGTCAAAAAAAGGCGGCCGGGCGTCTTTGGAGATCCAGATAACATTGGTTGTGACAAGGTACAAAAGGGCGATGCCCAGCAGGATGGAAGGCCGCATGCGAATCAGGTTGTTCCTGTTGAGAAATTTGAAATTCGTCATGTGGAGGCAATATGAATTTGGGCCGGTCTCTTAAGGCCGGCGCGAC
>JBBISO010000029.1:2966-17707 GCA_037441325.1 Acidobacteriota bacterium
AGAAGTCTAGCCTACTTGCTGATGATTTTGCACCTGATAAAGAATTCATGCGAGTCCGGGAGGTAGGATTCCTCGGCGGGAATCGGGGGCAATCGGGCGAAGAGGAAATATTCACCCGTCGGATCCAATTCAGCAGACAGCCAATATTCTGATTATTCTTCGCAAACCTTCTTGGTAAGCGGCCATCATAGGCGTATAGATATCTTTCACGTGCGCGCGGGAGAATATCTTGATGATTCAAGGGGCAATGCGAACGGCGTGCGGAAAAGTCGGGTTGTTCATGATTGTTCCGCTAATTCTCTATTTTGCAATATTCTGTGTCTATACCTATCCGTGGATAAGCCGGTTCTCAACCCATTATTTTTGCGATATGGGCGATGGAATTCAGCTGTTCAAATTAGGGAAGACTCCCTGTTCCGTGCGATTTAGTGATTCGAAGTGAGATGTTGTTAACCTAAACTGCATGGCACGGCATAGCCGCAACCGAAATAAAAAAGCTTGCCGCGGGAGATTCTATTGGCAAGAAAAGCAGCCACGGATTTCACTCATAAGCCTGCTATTGCGGTTGTGGACTTATCCCCGAGATCCCGCATTCTTCCCGGCTGTGCAGGATACATAATTGCGCACGTCGACATCCATTCGCAGCATGCCATAGATCAAGTCTTGCGACCGGACGCTGAATACTATGGCATTATCTATCCAGTCACACATGTCATGTTTTGATATGCTTCCCTTGGCGACCGCCGGGGATATCGAGTAACTACCGACCGCAAGGGTCGGCAATGTGATGGAGAAATCGCTCGTATAGATCTGATCCTTTTGTGCCTGCGGCAGCGGCCGGCCGGCAATAGAAGTGTTGCTGGCGGAGATCTCGATTCCCAGGCGGTTGCGGAGTGTATAGCCGATAATCGGCTGGTCGATGTCGCGGTTGAACTGAACCGAAATGCGGATGGTGATCCTTTGTTTCGTGAAGGCATCCTGGATCGGCTTCCCGTTTCCGTCCAGCAATTCAACTCCGAGCACGGTGGCTTCCCCGTTCCCGAACCGATGATCGATATTGGGAAGGGATCGGGCTATCGGCATTTCTTCCACCGGTGTAAGCAAACTGGAATCCTCGCGGGCCTCATTGTTTTCCGGGTAGGCGAACTGGCTGCGTTCTCGTTCGAAGATCAGGGCGCGGTACTTTTGAACCACAACCTCAGGTTTCCCATCCTCAAGGAGGCGGCCGGCATCCAGGAGGAGGGCGCGGTCGCAGAATTCCGTGACGGCATCCAAGTCATGTGTCACCAGAACAATCGTCCTTCCGGCATCCCGTAAATGGTTCATGCGATGCATGCAGCGATGCTGGAAAATGAGGTCGCCGACGGAAAGCGCCTCATCCACCAGCAGGATATCGGGGTCCACATTCACCGCGACGGCGAATGCCAGGCGCATAAACATGCCGCTGGAATATGTCTTGACGGGCTGGTCCATGAAACTTCCGATTTCCGCGAAAGCGGCGATGGCGCCAAAGCGCTTTTCCATTTGGCGTGGTTCCAAGCCCAGGATCGCCCCGTTCATGAAAACGTTCTCGCGTCCTGTGAATTCGGGATTGAAGCCGGATCCAAGTTCGAGCAGCGCGGAAACCTTGCCCGTTACATAACAGTTTCCGCCGGTCTGAAGCATGATCCCGGCGAGGATCTGCAGCAGCGTGCTCTTCCCCGAACCGTTGGGACCGATGATCCCGAGCGTCCGGCCCGCTTCCAGATCAAAGGAGATGTCCTTTAATGCCCAGAATTCCTGATGCAGTCTGCCGGATCCCAATCCCACAATTTCCCGCACCTTGTCCCAGGGGCGGCGGTAAATCCGATATTTCTTTGAAAGGTGGCGGACTTGAATGGCCGGCATTAGAGAACATCCACAAATTCGCGTTTGATTTTTCGAAAGAACAAGCCCCCGGCCGCAAAGACCAGCAGGGACACCGCGGCAAGGATTGCCAGCATCTCCAGATCAGGCATCCGCATGCGCAAGAGGCAATCCCGGTAACCGCCCACGAAATGCGCCAGAGGATTACAGCGGACCAGATAGAGCAATTTGGGCGGGAATCGATCGGTCGAATAAAAAATGGGCGTGAACCAGAACCAGAAAGTCAGGACCACGCTCAGCACCTGGGATACATCCCGAACGAAAACGTTCAAGCTGGAGATAAACCATGAAATTCCCAGAGTGAAAAGCATCAGGAGCAAGAAGTAAACGGGAACAAAAAGGATATACAGGCTGAGCTTGCCCAGTGTGAACAACAGGATGCAAAGCAGAATGGCAAATCCGATCAAATGATTGACCAGCCCCGAAAGCATGACCACCAAAGGCAGGATTTCGCTCGGGAACAGGGTTTTGGTTATGAGATTGGCGTTCTCAATCAAGACCGTGCTCGAGCGCTGCAGAGTCTCCTGGAAAAACAGCCAGGGCAGAATGCTGCAAAAAAGAAAGAGCGGGAAACTGGTCGTTCCGGATTCGGGATGCGGCCTCAGGCCGAATATGATTGAAAACACAAAGGTATAGCTTACCAAAAGTACGATCGGATGGATCACGCTCCAAAAAAAACCCATAAAAGATCCGACGTAGCGGGCTTGCAAATCGCGCATCACAAAATTCCGGATGAGGCCGCGCTGGATGCAAATCTTTTGTAGGAAATTGGAGAAGATGATCCAGGCCGCCTTTATGGGAAAAGCTTTTGATTTCCTTTGCATGCTGCGTCTCACGAAAATGGCGGATTATAACCGACTACGAAGCCGCAAGCCTCCTGCGGAGGCGCGGCCCAGAGTCGCTGCCGTGGAATGCCTGGCCCAAGGAAACCCGAGGCAGGCAAAAACAGATGCCCGCGCACACTAGCTTCTTAATGGATGCACCAGTCTTATGAATAATTGCTCATACTGGCGGACTACGCTCTCCCAGGAATAGAATGCCCGGGCGCGTTCCAGGGCGGCGGCCTTGAGACCGAAGAATTTTTCGGGATGATCGGCGACCTCCTGCAAACAGCGGCAAAGATCGGTGACGTCGTTTTTTCGGTAAATAATTCCCGTGTCTCCGAGCACCTCGGAATTCTCCGGCGTCCCGTTGGCGACAACGATGTTACCCTGGCCCATCGCCTCAATGAGCGCCGGATGCGTACCCCCGACTTCCGTCGCGTGAATGTAACAATAGGCATTCGCCTGCAGTTGCCGGTAAGCTTCGCCGTAAACGGCACCCGGAAAAAGGATCCGCGGATCCCGCGTCGCGCGGACTTTTCGGATATAGTCGGCCGAATACGGCGCATCCCCCACTACCGCCAGCTGTTTTGATGTCTTCACTTTTTCGAATGCCTGGACTGCCACATGCGCATTGTTTTCCGGTTCCAGCCGGCTGACATAGAGGAAATATTCTCCCGGAAGCAAGCCGAACTTCAAGAGGGCTTCGCAGCCCACGGGCTTTTCCGTGGCCGCGCCGTAAGGGATAAATACCGAAGCAGCGCCGTAACGCTCGCGGTAATACCTTTCAATGACCCGCGCGTCTGTGACCATGACGTTGGGGAGCAGCGTGGAGAGGCGCTCACACAGCCGGTAATAGGCTTTACCCAAACAATTCCATTTTTTGCGCAGCCTCTCAATGCCGTCCACGTTAAGCACCACCGGAATCCCGAAGATTCGGGGCAGCCAGGCAAAGATGCTGTTGGCTGCATTGCATATCAGCATTGCATCGTAGCGGCCGCGGAGAGCGTGGAGGATGGAGAAAAAGCAATGAACGACCGTATCGGCATATTTCCGTTTCCAAGTTGGGAGCACTACAAGCCTGGCGCCCCGATATGTTGCCAGCTTGTTGGAAACGTAATGCGCGCGGCCATAGACCGTGACCTCATGTCCCCGGTTGACAAGACCCGCGGCGCATTCCTCGGCAAACGTTTCAAATCCTCCATAATTCGCCGGGATTCCACGTGTTCCAAGAATTGCGATCTTCATTCCGGTTCCTGTATTGATGCGAAAAAGCAGCAGTGCGGGCCATGGCTGTTTTGCCCTGCGACTTCGGGAGTCTCCGGGCCGTGAAACACCAACGATTCCCCGCGGCCGAAAGATTATACAACGATCCGGCGGGGGGATGGTTTTTTATCCCAGCCGATGGCGATGCGAGGCCGATTCCCCGCAGTCGCCCGCTTTGCTCTATTTTGAGTGCGGCGGACTTGTGTCCGATGATATCATCCCGGTCGTCCAAAGGATGCCGGGCGCGGGAGTCCCCTGCGATTTTTGCCGATGTCAGTTAGTTTCTGGCGCGAGATTTATTTATCGGGTGCAGATAAGCGGCTGGAACCCGCTGGGTGTTTTGGAGTGCGGCCGCTTGCTGCCGTTTCAAGTGCTTAATAATCTTCACAGTGCCGAAGGCGCAAGCATGCTTGCGCACTCCAAGGGCTTTGCCTGATAGATAGCATGGTTAAGGATTTAAGATGAGTCAGAAAAGGAGAAATCAGCGATGCCATATACGTTCGATCAATTGAAGGGAATGACGGTTGCGGAGTTGCGTGAGATTGCCGCCGGAATCCAGCATGAAGCGGTTCAGGGTTACACGCAAATGAACAAGGAGCATGTTCTCGCGGCCCTCTGCCAAGCCCTCAATATCGATACCCATACCCGCCACAAAATCAAGGTTGCCGGACTGGACAAGGCTGCGGTTAAGGCTCAGATGAAAGGGCTGAAAGTTCAGCGCAACGTTGCGCTCGGCGCGCACGACCATGTCCAGCTGAAGGCGGTTAGAAGGAAGTTGCATGAACTCCGGCGATCGCTGCGCAAAGCTGCGGCCAAAAGCGGCAAATAGGCTGGCGGCGCATCCATACCTATCTGCGGCGTCCCGTTCTCGGCCTTTTCCCATCCGTGCAGGAGCGAGCCTCCAAAGCCGTCCCGGGCGGGTCTGGAGACCCGCCGCACATGTCGCGCGCCTTGGATCCATACCCGTCTGCGATGCTTCGCTACGAAACCTTGTGAGAAATGCGGGCTAGCCGGAAAGGCGTCTCGCAAACGCGTAGGGCGCGCTCATGATGAATAGAAAGAGCATTAGCATCTCCGAATCTCCGAAATTGTATTCGAACATGCCGGCCGCCATCAGGGCGGCCCAGGTTCCCAGCGCCGCCGAAGAAACCATCAGGGCTTCTTTGCGGAGTCCTTCATCGCAGGCGCCTAAAGACAGCTGCCGGGCGCGGCGGTAGAGGCGCGATGCGTCCCACGCGAGCCGAACCATAAACCAGAGCCAGATTGCAAGGCCGGGAATCCCGGTTTCCGAAGCGACCTGCAGGGCATTGTTATGCATGTGCTGGTACATCCAGTCGGGATATTCATCGCTCCCTCGATATTTGAGCGCTTCATATTTTACGTGCTTGGGCCCTACTCCAAACCAGGGATGGTCATGGATCAGCCGCGCGGCGGTTTGAAAAAGCTCGATACGATTGCGTGTGTTCGGATCCGCCGGATCGAAACCGGATTTCAGCCGCTCTTTAATAATGGACGGCGAAAAGATATATAGCACCAGAATTAGAACAGCAAGTCCGGCAATCGCCCGGGGCCGCCTCATTAGGATCAGAACGGCGATTCCCACCAGGGCGCCCATCCAACTATTTCTGGTTTGAGCCAAAATCAATGCCAGGACGATGCCAACGGCGGCCGGAACCGCCCATAGGTGTGGGCGCAAGCCGAAGCCCAGAACGTAGGCGACAAGCATCACCAGAGCCAGCATCAGCAGCCCGGAATAGGTCATCCATTGGCTCATGAAGCCCGAGATGCGGTTAAGCAGGTCGCGATTCGGCTCGGCGATGTACTGAGCCAAACCCCATAAAGAAGCCAGAACCGCAGTGGCAAATACGGCTCGGTAAATCCAGGCCAATCGGTCCTGACCATGGGCCAGGGCGGGGACAAGAACTACCAGAAGGAAAAGATAAAACTTTTTTGCCATGGTGAGCCCCAGCATGGGATTGGACGATACAAGCGCAGCTATTAGGGTCCACAACATATAGGCGAGAAGCGGGAGGATGATCCGCAGGCCCGGAAGGAAAGGCGTCTCATATCGCCTCCATAACCAGAGATATCCGATCCCCGCCGCGGCCAGGAGAATTTCTGAAGCGGCTATGGAAACCAGGGTCAGAGAAACGCACCCCGCCAGCGCCAGGAATGCCAGCCTTTCAGGATTGTTTCGCAGCGAGGAGGGGAGGTATGCTGCCCATGATTTATGCATAAGCGGACCGTGATTCATGCCCCGATCTATTGAGCAAAAGACCGCAGAGCTGTTCCGTTTCCAAAATCTTCCTATCGAGCGTAAACCGCTCTTCCATGCGTAATCTGCCTCGCTGCCCCATCCGCAGGGATTCATGCGGATTTTCCGCAAGTCGCTGGATCGCCTGTGCGAGGGCGGCAGGATCAGCGGGCGCCACCAGCAATCCATTGTCTCCGTCGGTGATTAATTCGGGAATGCCGCCGACCGCGGTTGCGACAATCGGCAGGGAAGCCGCCATTGCCTCGAGAATCGCCGAAGAAAGGCCCTCGGAAAGGCTCGGAAGCACGAAGATATCAAAAGATTTCATATACGGAGATATATCGGGGTGAAAACCGGCGAAATGAAAAACGTCCTGGAGCTTCTGTTCGCGCGCCTGATCTTCCAGTTCCCGGCGGCAAACGCCGTTACCTGCGATGACGAAGCGCAACCTTTTGTGCACATCAGGAATCATGGCGGCGGCCTCCACGAGATAGTTTATGCCCTTTTCGCGGCTCAGGTGCGCGACCGTACCCACCACGACCGGTACATCCGAACGGTGGTCTATTAATTTAGTGCGCCGCGGATAAGGCGATAAATCCATGCCTTCATAAATGGTCTTAATCCTTGACGGTGGAATTCCGGAGAGCTGCAGCTGCAACCGTATCGACTCGGAAATCGCGACAATGCAATCTATGCCCCAGGTGTATTTCAATTTAGTATAAAAATTTCTTCGCAGGGGAAAGTTGACGCGGCGGAAGATAATCCTGGCTTTCACGGAAGCCAATCGCGAAGCCAGGGTCCCGAGCAATATGATCCGTGGGGTGTTGAACGCAAGAATATCAGGCCGCAAATTCAGAAGAATGGAGAGTAGGCGCAGGAAAGATATTGGACTGAATTCGCTCCCAATTGAGGCGGGATGGACTATGATCCCGGAATCGCGAGCGCGGGCCTCCAGAAGTGTTTTTGGCCGGCAGACCAGCTGCACTTCATGTCCGCGCCGATGGAGACCTTTGAGAAGAGCGAGGAGCTGATCCTGCCCTCCTCTCCAGACGCGTTCCGTATCGACAAACAGGAAAGAAAACATTGTCCGCATGCTTTATGGCTTTATATTATTGGGAAATGCGGGCTAGTTTTTTCGATACCAATCAAGGACCCGCTGGAGGCCGATCTCCAGCGAAATTGCCGGAGAATAGCCCAGCATTTTTGCGGATTTGCTGATATCGGCCACTGAATGGCGCACGTCCCCTTGCCTCGCCGGTTCATAGATTGGCTTGATCGAGCTGCCCAATAAAGCTCTCAGCTTGTGAACAAGCTGGTTGAGGCTTGTCCGGGCTCCGCATCCGATGTTAAAAACCTCTCCGGCCACATTAGGGCTGGTGGCCGCTTTCCAATTTGCGTCAATGACATTAGCCACGTAAGTGAAATCTCTGCTTTGCTCTCCATCTCCATAGACAATCGGCGGCATGCCGGCCAGCATCCGGGTACAAAAGCTCGGAATCGCGGCGGCATATTCGGATTTCGGATCCTGGCGCGGCCCGAAAACGTTGAAGTATCTCAAGGCAACGGTCTCAAGTCCATAGAGCTGATAAAAGAGCCTGCAATATCCTTCGGTCACGAATTTGCTCAGCGCATAGGGGGAAAGCGGCCTGCCCACGCGATCCTCCCTCTTGGGCAGGTTTGGATCGTCTCCATAGATGGATGAAGAAGACGCCGTTATCACCCGCTTGACTCCGGCATCCCGCGCAGCCATCAGCACCGAAAGCGTGCCGTTGATGTTTGCAGACTGGGTTGCCGCAGGATTTGCAATCGATCGGGCAACCGATGGAATGGCAGCCATGTGAAAAACGAAGACTGCGCCGCTAAATGCTCTGCGCAGCTGATCCGTATCATTAATATCCGCTTGCAGAAACTGAAATTGATTTCCGGCCTCTTCCGACCAGCCCAAGAGGTTCTGCTTCCTGCCGGTGCTCAAGTTGTCGATAACTACGACCGAATAACCTTGGCGGATCAAATATTCGCCAAGATTGGAACCTATGAATCCGGCGCCTCCCGTGACAGCCATTTTTTCCATGATTGACGCCCTTCTTTTGAGCGCTTTCCTAATGCTCCCAAGGCAGGCAGATGTTACCAGAGAAGAACCGGAACCGCAATTTGCCAATCCATAACTTGACGGGGGTTGACGGACGCCGCCGTATTCAGGCAGGCGCGTGATTCGCCGGAGGCTATGGTAGAATCGAGACGCTATGAGAATTCAGATTTACAGCAACCAATTAGAGGCGCCCCTTTCCCATTTTATTGGGAAGTTTCTTGCCAACGTGTGCGTCGGGATTGCCGCTTCTCTCAAGACGCCCCGGCCGATCAAGACCCTCAAATATGAGCTTGAGGGAGACACCGTGCACATCCACGTCAATCAGACACCCGTGGCGCTGAATATGAGCCGGGGATTTTCCCGGATCATTGTGCTGGATACCCTTCGGGGAATGATTCGCCACCTCAAACTGGACGATCCGAACGGCGTTATCCGGATTGAAATAGATACGGAGGCGGAGTCTTGAGTTCCACAAGAATCCGTGAAAATTTATGAAATCAATCCCAGCGTCTTTGCCGCAACCGGCAAGCCTGGCCCCATGGAGGAACATGATGCTTCAACTGCATCGAGGGATGTTGATACGTTACGCGCTTTTACTGGCGCTCGGTTTTTCCTTTTTCCCTCAGGCGTTAATCCGGCCATTGCGGGGCCAATTCAATGAAGAACGCCGCCGTTCGGAACTGAATACGCTCTTACTTCCTGAAGGCGCTAGGGTTGAATTTAGATCCTTCGATTCCGAATGCCTCGGGATGCCTGCCCGTTACGGCGTTTTTCTTCCGCCCTCTTTCTCGAAAGATCCTGCACGGACTTACCCTGTGGTCTATTTTCTGCACGGACTGAATAACGACGAGACTAGCTGGACCGTCGAACGGTACGGCCATATCCAGAACACGCTGGAGCGGATGATGGTATCCGGGAAGATTCCCGAATTCATCATGGCTCACCCTCGCGGCGATAACAGCTTCTACTGTAATTATATGGACGGTTCAAAACGATATGAGGATCTGGTGACTACCGAACTCGTAAGCCATATGGAACGCCGTTACCGGGCGAAAAAGGGACGCGAGAACCGCGCGATTGCAGGTACTTCCATGGGCGGATATGCCGCTCTGAAAATCGCCATGAAATTTCCGGATCGATACGCGGCTGTGGTCGGCCAATCGCCCATTATATTCCCCGGCGCGAATCCTCTGGAGCTTTCCGAGGATGCCAAAGTGTCGCGGTTTTACTCCTTTTTTATCGGCATGTTGAAGCCGCTGTTCGATAACCCGGTTCGGCAGGATCTCTGGGACGCCAATAATCCGCTGGTCCTGGCCAAGAGCGGCAAACTTGGAAGCCTCAAGATCTACTTCGATTACGGCACCGAAGACCGGTATATTCCAATGATCCGCCACGATGAAGGCATTAAAGCGCTGGATCGGATTCTGACCGAGGAACGCGTCGCCCATACGTTTAAAATCCGCCCCGGAGAGCCGCACGGCTGGGCATTAATCTCAGCTCATCTGGACGAAACACTGCCTTTTCTCTGCCAGGCTTTCAGGTAGATTCGGGACTCTCGAGGCAATATCTGCATGTTCTCACGCGATGCCTCAACTTTGAGTTCGCGAATCCGCGAAGAAGCTTTAAGCCAGGGCTTCTTCAAGGTCGGGATAGCATCCGTAGATCCTCTCCCCGATGCGGCGCCGTTCAGGAATTGGCTGCGGGCGGGAATGCACGGAGCCATGGATTATCTGGAACGCCGGGCTTTTAAACGCTTGAACCCCGCCAAGGTGTTACCCAATGTTAGGTCCATTGTGGTTCCGGCCATGAACTATTATCCCGGCCGGGCGCCCGTGGATTCCCCTCTCAAAGGAAGAATAAGCCGATACGCGTGGGGCGCCGACTATCATGCCGCGGTCGGGAAACGCCTGGAGCGCCTGCTCGCTTTCGTCCGGAAACAGCAGCCATCCGCGCGTGGGGTTTGCTATGTCGATACCGGCCCCGTCATGGAAAAGGTCTGGGGGGCGCGAACCTCCCTCGGCTGGATGGGGAAGCATACGAATCTTATTGCGCGGGATCGAGGATCATGGTTTTTCATTGGTGTCATATTGCTGGACCTTGAACTGGAACCCGATTCTTGGCCGAAAAATTTTTGCGGCAAATGCGCGCGCTGCATGGAAGCCTGCCCAACCGGAGCCATCGTGGCTCCTTATGTCCTGGATGCGCGACTTTGCATTTCTTACCTGACCGTCGAATCTAGCGGACCCATTCCCCGCCCCCTGCGCCCTCTCATAGGAAATCGCATTTTCGGCTGCGACGATTGCCAGGAAGTCTGTCCGTGGAATCGATTCGCCGTTTGTGCAGTCGAAACGGATTTGGCTCCGAGGGACGGAAACATTGCGCCCGACCTTTTGCCGCTGGTTCTTATTAAGCCGCGGGAGTTTGAGGACAGATTCAGAGCCAGCCCCATCCGGAGGGCGACCCGCGACGGATTCGTCAGAAATGTCGCGGTCGCTCTGGGCAATTCCGGCAGCAATGAAGCTGTGCCGGCTCTGGAGGAAGTTCTCCGGGACCCGAGTTTTTTGGTGCGAATTCATGCTGCGTGGGCGCTTGGGAATATTGCGTCGGAACAGGCTTGCCGGATCCTTCAAGCGGCCGCGGAGAGGGAATCACACCCGGCGGTGCTCGAGGAGATCAATCTCGCGATTAACCCAAAGTCTCGAAAATTACCCGGCTGATTGAAAGCGCGCTGCTTCCCGCTTCATCATCTTGGCCCATAAAGCCCCGGCGGCTGCGGCCGGCCGGCGATAGGCATTCCGCATAGGAATTGACGATCGGCAATTTATCACTGACGATTGGAAACGGGTGTTTTTGTTTAAGCGCCGCGGAGGTTTTCGCAAAAACTCTTACCCTATCAGTTTGCCTTGGCGTAAAATCCGGATTGCAGCTATGCGGGCCGGAACAGGCAATTTGCACAGCGAAACCGCTTTGTCTTAATCAATCGACAAATATTTCATCGAGGGCAAATGCCGGGCAGCCACGAAGGGTTTAAATCTGAGAACGAGGCCGAGACGCGTTTCCTGGAAGGAGTGACGATCCGCAAAGTTGCGCTTGCTGCCGGCATACCCTTCCATTCCGGCGATCTGGCGTTGGGACAGGGGGCGTCGCCTTTGGAGGTGCTGGTCGCATCGAGTTCATCCTCTCCCAATGCAACCATGCTCCGCTCCGCTTGGAAAGCCCGGAACGCCGGGCGCGCGGCTCCCCTTCTTTTCGTTGTAGTGCATGGCGGCCGGGCTTCGCTGTGCGGGCCTGCAGGCGATGCTCCGCCGGCTTATCTGGATCTTGACCGCGGCCAGGTTGAGCGGATCTGCCGCGAGGCTCTCGAACAGCCGGATCGCCATGCTGCTCTGCGCGCGTTGCGTGATGTTCTCCCCTCGCTTGAATCCGACCTCGCGGGCATCCGCAACGAAGGATTCCTGGCAACGCACGAACTGCGCGCCGGAGCGAAGCGCCGCAGCGATTGGAACGATGCAGGCCGCAAGGCCCGCGGCGCGCTGGCAAAGCGAGGCCATGAGCTTTTGCGCGCACTGGACTGCGGCATCGAGCCTTATGACCGCGTAACCTCGATCCTGCGCGCCGGCGAGCGCAAAATCGCAGTGGCTGTGCTGCTGACGCGCGAGGAATCCCCGGAGCTTACGGGTGAACGGTTTGCAGGACTCTCTCCGATCAGCTACGCCCTCGCCGTCGCTGACCGGGAAGGCTTGCCTTGGGTCGTCGTCCAGCACGGCGCCAAAATCCGCGTGCATCCGGCGCGTCCCGGCGTGGGCGTCGGCCGCCGCGGACGCACGGAAACTTACATCGAATGCCACGCCGGCCTTCTGCCCGACTCCGATGCCGCGTATCTCTGGCTTCTCTGTTCTGCGGAAGCGCTGAAGCCGGGCGGCAGCCTCGAGCAGATCCTGGATGCCTCAGCCCGGTTCGCCGGCGATCTCGCCGAAGGGTTGCGCGAGCGCGTCTATCAATCGGTAGTGCCGCGCCTGGCGCAGGGAATCGTCGCGGCGCGCGGCCTTCGCAAGCCAACGGCGCAGGACCTCGCCGACACCTATGAAATGGCGCTCATCGTTCTCTTCCGCCTGCTCTTTATCGCCTACGCGGAGGACAAAGATCTCCTGCCCTATCGCTGGAACGGCCTTTACCAGCGCCGCTCGCTCAAGACTAAAGCCCAGGAGCTGGCGGATCTGACCCGCAGCGGCGCTTCCTTCGATGAGAGCGATGCGCTCTGGGACGAAGTGATGCGCCTCTGCCGCGCCGTGGACCGCGGCAATCGCGAGTGGGCCGTGCCCGCCTACAACGGAGGGCTTTTCTCAGAAGATCCCGCGGTCTCCAAAGCCGGCGTGCTGCTTTCCCGGATCACCCTCCCGAACACCGTCTTCGGGGCGGCGCTTGCGGACTTGCTGCTGGTTGAAGGTGCTGAAGGGCTGGGACCCGTGGACTTCCGCAGCCTCGGCGTGCGCGAGTTCGGGACGATCTACGAAGGCCTGCTCGAGAGCGAATTATCGGCCGCGGAAACCGATCTCACCGTCGACAAGAGCGGCGCCTACCGGCCCTGCAAAAAGAAGGAAGAGCCGACGGTTCGCGGCGGCGAGGTGTACCTGCACAACGCCTCCGGCGCGCGCAAATCAACCGGTTCTTACTTCACCAAGCACTTTGCCGTCGAGCATCTGCTTGAACGCTCGCTCGAGCCGGCTCTGCAGGAGCACCTGGCGCGGCTCGACTCTCTGAGTGACGAGGATGCCGGCGAACGCTTCTTTGATTTCCGCGTCGCCGACCTCGCGATGGGCTCCGGACATTTCCTTGTAGCCGCCATCGATCGGATCGAGCGCGCGCTTGCCGGTTATCTCTCCCGGAAGCGCCTGCCCGGCGTTGCAGCCGAGCTGGCGCAACTGCGCGCCTCAGCTATTGAGGCCCTTGGACCGCTTGCCGAGCAGGTAGAGATCGAAGACACACAGCTCCTGCGGCGTCTCATTGCACGCCGGTGCATCTACGGCGTGGATCTGAATCCCACAGCCGTGCAGCTCGCGCGCCTGTCGGTCTGGATCCACACATTCGTTCCCGGCCTCCCGCTCTCGCTGCTCGACCACAGTCTTGTGCGCGGAAATTCGCTGGTCGGCATCGGGCGGCTCGATGAAGTGAAGGAGAAACTCGAAGAAGGCAGCTTGCCGCTTTTTCCGATCGACGCCGCGCGTTTGCTCGGCGCCGCGGCAGAGCCTCTCCGCCGCCTCGCGCGTCTTGCCGATGCGACTCCTGCTGATCTTACGCGCGCCCGCAAAGCGCATGAAGCTGCCCTTGCCGCCATCGCGCCGGCCGCAGCACTCTGCGATATTGTCACCGCCGCGCGCCTCGACGGCAGCCCTCTAAACATCGACCTCGACAAATGGGATGAAATCAGCGGGCAATTGCCTGGATCTACAGACCATCAGGTTGCGCACAACCATCTCATTGGGCTACACGCATTCCATTTCCCGGTTGCCTTCCCGGAAGTATTTCTCCGCGACCGCCCGGGATTTGACGTGATTGTAGGGAATCCGCCCTGGCAGGAGGCAACAATTGAAGAGGATGCTTTCTGGGCTCGCCATTCGCCAGGTCTTCGCTCTCTCCCCCAAAGGGAACAAGAGTCCGCTAAAGCCAGACTCCGGCGGGAGCGGCCGGACCTTGTTGCCGCATATGAATGTGAACTGGCTAAAGCCGAGTCACTCAGGAACGCGCTGACAACAGGCCCTTACCCCGGCATGGGTACGGGCGATCCCGACCTTTACAAAGCTTTCTGCTGGCGCTTTTGGAATCTCGTTTCTGAAGATGGCGGGCGACTTGGTGTCGTGCTCCCGCGTTCCGCTCTTGCCGCCAAGGGCTCAACGGAGTTCCGCCGCGAGGTCTTTTCGCACGCTGAATGTGTGGATGTCACGGCACTTCTTAACACAAAAGGATGGGTTTTCGACGAGGCGGAGCATCGCTACACCATCGGTCTCGTTGCTGTTGCCCGCCGCGAATCCAAGCGCACACCCGTTGCTTTGCGCGGCCCATATCCAAGCCTGGAGCGCTACGAGGGCGGGATTGTCCGCGAACCGGCAGTTTTTTACGGCGATGAAGTACAAAGCTGGAACGATACATCGTCCTTGCCGCTGCTTCCCACCGACGAATCAGTCGAAGTTTTTGCACAGCTTCGCAAATCACCTCGCCTTGATCTAAACGATGCGAAATCTTGGCGCGTGCGACCTCACAGAGAATTGGATGCTACCAATGACAAGAAACTCATGGACGTAAAATCCAAAGATCCCCCCAAGGGATTCTGGCCTGTTTATAAGGGTGAATCTTTCGACATATGGACACCCGATACGGGAACTTACTATGCCTGGGCCGATCCGAAGAA
>JBBISO010000030.1:0-3861 GCA_037441325.1 Acidobacteriota bacterium
ATCCCTGGTTTTGGAAAGGGAATGAGTTTACCGGCGATCGGGTCAATGATGTCCATCTTAGCAATGAAGAGAAACGGAAGGCGCGGGAAAAGAAATGACTCCGACGACAGAGACACCAATGACTGTTCTGGAGGCCATCATACAATCGCTGCTCAATGCCGCAGCGTTTAATTCCGGGGACTCCATCGCGCCGGCGGCAGTTCTGTGGGCGGATGCCGAGGGAGAGTGGCTTCCGATTTTGGCGAAGTTGCAGGAGCTAATGCCGCAGCTCATCATGCTCGGAGATTATGATCCCCAACGGAAAACAGGGCCGGCGATCTGGATACGCTGCGTAATTGAAGGCGTGCTCCCGGAAATGAGACTGCCAGACAAGGCTGTGCCAGTCATTTATCTTCCAAAAGTGAGCCGGCAGGTGCTGCGCTCGCCGGAGGAATGTCCCGAGGAATTGCAGCCCCTGGTGGAATTGCAGTATCGCGGTGCGGCCTGGACCCAGGCTAATGGGAAAGACTGGACGGTCGAAGCGTTTCTGGTGTCTGAAAATGGCGGCCTCGGCTTGGACGTTTCCCGTGATCAAAAAACTCGCCGCGCAATGCTGGGAGCTTTGGAACCGTTGGCCACGACGCCCGTTGCATTGCTCCGAGGGCATAAGCTGGAGGCAGAGGATTTTGACAAATTAATGGTCGGCGATACCGTCCGCGATCTGCTCGGCTGGATTGGCGATTCAGCCGGCTGCAAAGAAGAATGGGAAGCAAATCGATGGAGGGCATTCCGATCGCGCTGCCGCGAGGAATACGGCTTCGATCCCGAATCGGACGGAGAAATCGTCGCCGCGGAAAAGCTGGGCTCTAAGCATGGGCCATGGGCGAAGGCATGGCAACGATTTGCCGAATCTCCGACCCTGTATCCCGGAGTTCCCGCAATTTTGCGCCGTGCGAAACCATCAACACTCCTCTTCGATCGCGAACCGTGGCCGGATGAAAACGAAAAAGATGAAGCAAGTCTTCGTGCGGCACTTCGTGCCCTTAACTCCCTAAAACCGGCAGAGGCGCGAGACACAATCAAAAAGCTCGACGAGACGCATGGTATCCGCCGGCAATGGGTATGGGCGCGAATGGGACTGAGTCCTCTGGCCAGGGCTCTGGAGCATCTAAAAATACTTGCCTCAAAAACAGCGACAGTGCTCGTCGGCAGTACTCCCAATGTAATGGCCGACGCGTATGCGAAAGCTGCTTTTGAGACTGACGAATGCGCCTTGCGATCTCTTGATGCGGTAAAGTCCGTCCAAGACCGCGAAGCGGTCAGGGAAGCCATCCGGACGATTTATCTGCCATGGCTTGATGATTCAGCACGCAGATTCCAAGCGGCGGTCGAAAAACAGCCGTTGCCGGATTCGAGCACGATTGAGGATCGATTGGTTAGCGCCCATCCAAAGGAGTGCATTCTGTTTGTCGATGGCCTGCGCTACGACATTGCCCGACGGCTAATTGCCCGGGCCCACAACCAAAACTTGACAATCACAGAGGGATATCGGTGGACAACCCTTCCTTCCGTCACCGGAACAGCGAAATCCGCTGTGGCACCCGTTGCAAAGTCCATTCTGGGAGGCCAGGCCGGGGATGATTTCATACCTTTAATGGCAGATTCGAGGAAACCTGCGACCACAAGCCGATTGCATGAATTGTTGGCCAGCGAGGGATATCAGATTCTACACGGTTTGGATTCCGGCCAACCGGCTGAGGAGAATGCGCGAGGTTGGTCCGAGTTCGGAGAGTTTGATGCCCTCGGACATAAACTTCAGGCAAAAATGGCTTCACACCTCGACGAACAGCTCGATCTGTTACTTGCCCGGATTGTCCATTTGCTCGACGCCGGCTGGAGTAAGGTTCGGATTGTCACGGATCATGGATGGCTGTTGCTGCCAGGCGGCCTACCTTCGACGCCGCTCCCCAAATACCTTGCAGAATGCCGCTGGTCACGGTGCGCAGTAATTAAGGAAGGTGCAGCCGCTGGTGTGCCAAAAGCAGGGTGGTTTTGGGATCATACTCAATCTGTCGGCTTTGCCCCCGGCGCCTATTGTTTCGCTGCGGGATCCGAATATGCTCATGGCGGCATCAGCATACAGGAATGCCTCGTTCCTGATCTTACTTTCTCAAGCCAGAGCGGCGGCAAGCAGCTGCAGATCACAATCGAGAATGTGCAGTGGTTGGGACTTCGTTGCCGCGTGACGGTAAAACCGCCTGCTCCAAATGTCTCAGCTGTCCTTCGAACGAAACCAAACGACAAGTCCACGAATCTGTGCGCGCCAAAGAATTTCGACCAGGAAGGACGGGTTGGCCTTCTCGTTGAAGATGACAGCCTGGCCGGAACCAGCGCTTGCCTCGTGGTCTGCGATTCGTCAAATACGGTCTTATGCAAACAAGCAACTATCATAGGCGGTGAATCATGACGCTTGCTATGGACCATCTGGATCGACTGGGGGCTTCTGCGTTTGAAGGCTACCTTGTGCGGAAGGACCTCGTGCGCAAATACAGCAAGCAATACCCGGTGCCCACATACGTGGTGGAATTTCTCCTTGGCCGCTACTGCGCAACCACGGATGATCGGGAGATCGAAGAAGGTCTCCAGATCGTGGAGCGCCAGCTCAAGGATCGTACAGTTCGGACCGGCGAGGAGGAGCTTTTCAAGGCTCGGGCGCGTGAAAAGCGGGCGGTCAAACTGATTGATATACTGAAAGCTCGGCTGGATGCCAAGAATGACTGTTTCCTGGCCGAGCTGCCAAGCCTCGGGATCCGTGACGTCCGAATTGAGGATAAGCTGGTTCACGACAATGAGCGGATGCTCACAGATGGGTTCTATGCGGAAGTTACACTTACTTATGACGCTGCTATTGCACAAGAGCAGAACGGACGCCCCTTCGCCATCGATAGCCTGCGGCCGATTCAACTCTCGAAGCCGGACGTCCTCGAAACGCTTGAAAGAGGCCGGCGACAGTTTGCCTTACGAGAGTGGATCGACTTCATGATCCGTTCAATCGGCCTCGAGCCATCTGCGCTTTCCGATCGTGCCAAATGGGTGACGGTCGCCCGCATGGTCCCTTTTGTAGAACGCAACTACAACATGGTGGAACTCGGGCCACGCGGCACGGGTAAGAGCCATCTATATCAACAAATCTCACCTTGCTCGCATCTGATCTCGGGCGGGAAAGCCACTGTTGCCAAGATGTTCGTCAATAACGCCAATGGACAGCGCGGTCTGGTATGTCATTACGATGTCGTTTGTTTTGATGAAGTTGCCGGCATCTCCTTCGACCAGAAAGATGGCGTGAATATCATGAAGGGCTACATGGCCGCCGGCGAGTTTTCCCGAGGCAAAGAGAGCATCCGCGCATTTGGCAGCCTAGTCATGGTTGGCAATTTCGAGGTGGACGTGGACCAACAGCAGCGAATCGGACACCTGTTAAGCCCACTGCCGCCCGAAATGCGCAACGACACCGCGTTCATGGATCGTCTTCACAGCTATATCCCCGGCTGGGAATTCCCCAAAGTTAGCTCCCGGGAGCACCTGACTTCACACTTCGGTCTGGTCAGCGACTTCCTGGCAGAATGCTGGAATAAACTTCGGATGGGTTCGCGTTTGTCGAGCATTCAAAGCCGCGTTAACTGGGGTGGAGCGCTAAGCGGCAGGGACATCGAGGCGGTGAACAAAACTGTCAGCGGCCTGATCAAGCTACTCTACCCTGATCCGGGAATGCCTATCCCGGAAACTGAGCTGGAGACCTTGGTCCGTCTCGCGCTTGAGTGCCGCCGTCGTGTCAAGGAGCAGCAAAAGCGTATCGGCGCAGCCGAGTTCCGGAACACCCAC
>JBBISO010000030.1:3871-6225 GCA_037441325.1 Acidobacteriota bacterium
AAATACGCATTTCAGCTACCACCTGGGCGTGGAGGGCGTGGAGCAATTCGTTTCAACGCCGGAGCTCCACAGCGATGAGCGGATTGACAGTGATCCTTTGCCTCCCGGCCAGGTCTGGACTATCAGCCCTGGCGGCCAGGGCGCGGCGCCTGCTCTCTACCGCATTGAAGCAAACGTAGGCCCCGGAAGCGCCGTCAAGATCCTCAACGTGCCGGTGCCCCCTTCTTTCCGCGAGAGCGTCCGCTATGGGGAGCAAAACCTCTACACCCGTGCGAAGGAGCTTGTAGGCGACCGTGATCCCCGCGCGCACGAATTCTCAGTTCAGCTCCGAGCGATGGATGCCGACACCAGCGGCCACGGGCTCGGCCTTGCCATGCTTGTCGCCCTCTGCAGCTCCTTAATCGAACGTAGCGTGAAAGGCGGACTGATTATTGTTGGCGCCCTAAACCTCGGCGGATCCATAGAAATGATCCCCAATGCCGTGGCAGTCGCCGAACTCGCGGTTGAAAAAGGCGCCGTCACGCTCCTTATGCCGATCGCCTCCCGTCGCCAGCTCTTCGAACTTCCCGATGAACTAGCAACTAAGATCAGTATTGAGTTTTACGCTGATTCCAGGGATGCCTTTTTAAAGTGTTTGGCTGAATGAACGTCTGTATGACGCGCAAATTGCAGGGAGCCTTGAGGTTTCAGGACTGAGGAAGACAACGGGTGAAAATATATGAAAACATCTACGAGCCTCCAACCCGTTCCAGATGATGCGTGGCTGGATCTGATCATTTCTATTCTTTCCGTCAATAACTTTCCGATTGAGAAGACATACGCCATCGCAAACGGACTCCGAGACCAAGGCCTTTTTGATCCTCGCCAACTTGCTTGTTTCAGCCTGGCTGATCTTTCCGTGCGGCTTAATGCAGGCGGATATGAGCACGGTGATTTCATGACGGGGCTTTTCGCCGAACGTTTGGCTGCTCTCGGCGAGTGGGTCAGAAAGCAGGGTGTCGAAGCCTGTACTCACGTGCTCCAAGGCCGAGAGGCGCGTGAAATCCAAAACATGCTGCGACGAATCAAGGAAATAGGTCCGAAAGTGCTTTCGACCTTTTTCGTGCTCCGCGACATTCGGTGCGATTAACCTTGCAGTTCTGCTTATCGTTTTGGGGTGGGCCAAAACAAAGTTCCGAAATGGACCAATTATGGTTGCCGAAACCAGCGGGAATTGCCAAGATCAGGAGTTCTGAGCTTCGGAAATGCGGGCTATATTTTCCCGAGCGCTTTGAGAACTTTATCGGGGGTGGTTGGATAGTCGAAAACCCATCTTCCAGTGGCGTTATAGATGGCCGAAGCAGTAATCCCGGACATGGCGGCGCCGACGTTTTCCCCGATTCCATAACACCCGTAAGCGGCATATCCGAGGCGGCTCTCGTTGATCAAACACTCGGCCGGCGGGTAGTCGTTCATGGTTCCCAGATGATAGCCGATCAGGTCGAAGTTCAGCGCCACTCCCGTGCGGGGACACCAGATGTGTTCTTCGGTTGCGCTTCTGCCAAGACCCATGACGGCCCCGCCATATTGCTGGGCGGCAGCGCCCTCGGGATTGAAAAGATGACCTACATCATTGACGCAGACTATGCTGTCGACATCGACTTGGCCCGTCTCGGTATCCACTTCGACTTCTATAAAATGAGCCTGCCTGCCCATGACATACATTTTAGGATGCGGCTTCCCTTCCAGGGTCAGGCCGGAGAGCACGCCGGTGGGAGGATGCGAGATCGCGGGGTCGCTCCCCCAAAAGGCGTCCACGACTTCCCATATTGATTTGCGGTTATCCGGATGCGCCTTCTCGAAAATGACGCTGTCGTGGATATCCAGATCTTCCGCCTTGAGGTCCGGGAAAAAGGCCGGCTTTTCGGGACTTCCGGGCCGTGGCCGGACAGCATAGCCGAGCACTTTCTGCCTGAGTTCCTTGGCGGCCTGTATCACCTGGGTAGTTATATAGGGCGTGCCGAAGGAACCGCCCGGCGGAAAGAAATAAAACATGCTGTTGTCGGAACGTTGTTGATGGACCAGGGTGTCTTCGTATCTCAACCCGAGTTCAGAGGCCAGGCATTGTCGCGCGCCGGATTCCGTGTCGATTCCCATGTCGCAGCGCACGGCTATGATGGAGGCTTTGCCCTTGAATAGGCCCACGCAGGCAAACGAGTTGGAAGGGTCGTAAGGATTCCAGTGCCACTCGTTGATGTGCATGAAACCCAGGCCGTGCATTTTTCCGTTGGGAAGTCTCCTAGCTCCGGGAGGATGCCACTTCTCATCCCACCCTATGGCCTTCTTGCCTTTGTCGATCACTTCCTTCAGGCTCC
>JBBISO010000030.1:6238-17420 GCA_037441325.1 Acidobacteriota bacterium
GATACCGGGTGACCCAGTCCCAATCATGACCCCTGCAGCCATCATTCTTAAGCGCGACCTCGGTCGGGTCCAGTCCGAATTCCGCCGCCACACGGTCGTACATCACGTTGTGGGGAACGCAGCAGTGCGCGCCGTGCCGGAAGCATTCCTGGTGGCCTTTGTTAGTCAGAGCCCACTCCTGGGTGCCGCGGAGGTTGGGTATCTTGGTACTGTCGTAAGTCTTTTCGAGCAGAGGGTTCCTGATGCCGACCATGTGCCAGTGTACGGCTGTGATGGTGCCGTCCTTTTTGGCTCCAACCTTGCACCGGTAGGTCCCCGCGTCGTCGCCCAAGCAGTAATAGCCGCTTTCGTCAAACAGCAGCTTCACCGGTCTGCCTGAGGCTCTCCTGGCCAAAATGGCGGCCAGCCGGGTGAAACATGAGGGATATGCGAGCCAGGACAACCCTCCGAACCAGGAGCCCTGATACGGCATTGTCACGGTGATCTTGCTCCACTCGGCGATGGGTTCCTGCGGTTTATCCCTATCGAAGGTCCGCGAGCTGAGGGCTGTGTGCTGGATAGCCTGATCCTGGTGGTGCAGCCAGATGTCAAGAAACTCCCCTCTCCATTGAGCCACGCAGGCCATGGCCTCCACGCCGGCCGGCGAATTCGCGGCCCTGCGGATCGTATGCTCGATGATTCTGTCCGCTTCGGCAAATCCCTTGTTTACATAGCCGATCTCGATATCCTCAGTAAGGATGGTATTGGGCTCCCGGGCTTTCGGATTTAGGCGCTTGACTTCCCGCATGATTTTGGGGGCGTCCGGCTTGAGCGATTCTTCCATATCCAGGATAAACGGGAGCTCCTCCCACTGAATTTTTATCCGTCTCAGCGCCTGGTCGCAGATTTCCTCGCTGTCGGCGACAACCGCAACTCCCATAGGATGCCCGTAAAAGTCTGCGGTTCGTGGCAAGGTCAGGATATTGTAATGGGTGGACGCCTCGAACTCAGGCCCTGTCATGTTCTCCGTGGCGACATCGGGATCGTCGAACCTTAGGATATCGCGGACGCCCGGAAGGCCTTCCGCTTCGCTTATGTCCATGCCTGTGATCCTCGCATGGGCGTAAGGCGAAATCAGGATTTTGGCATAGAGCATTCCGGACAGGTGCACATCCCGGGTGTAAACTGCCTGGCCGCTCGCTCTTTCCAATGCGTCCTGCCGTTTAATGGCGCGCCTTATTTTCGAGCTGTTTTCCGGGACCTTCCAGGTCCACGGCCTGTATGGTTCCGCCATAGCCGCAAGTCCTCCTTCTTACTTAGGTGCTTAGCTCGGCATTCAGCGGATCTTCACGTCGTCATTGAGCGGCTTGAATTCCGGATCCCCGGTCATCAGCTCCGCCTTTCTGAGCTATGTACGCCCGGCGGCGAAGGCCTCTGCGCACGAAATCTTGTGCTTGGCCTTGAAGATGGCCGGCGTTTCCTATGTAGTTTCGGTCTGGCCCAAATCAATGTTTAAAGCCTCCGAGCCCTTCAGGCACCGCCGCGCCGCAAACGTCGTCGTAATTGCGAATACCAGAATTTAGAATTTCTCTTCATACAGCAGCATTAGCAACATATAATAAAGCCGCTTTCCAGCAAACAGTATTGAAGCCGGATTTTACCGAAAAGATGAGGCGATTCAAGAACTATATGGGCTTTAAAAGCAAACCGCAAAGACCGCGAAGAAAAGGAGATGCTTTGAGGTCTTGAAGGTCTTCGTGGCTGGGGGGAGAGTCCTCCTAAATGGGCTGGAAACACCCTCCGGACCAGCCTATCTGAAAGCATAAGCACTCGAAGTAGTTCTTAAATCACCTAAGAAGATTTATGCCCATGATCGGGAATGCACCCGATCCTCAACGAATCACCGGCAACAAAAGGAAATCATCCGGGAGGTTAACCAAAATGGCCGAACCGAAGCATGAAAAATATGTTGTAAGAAAACCGGCGGTGGTCGTCCGCGTGGGCGACGAGTATATTGACAGGATCCCGGAGACCGATGAGATCCCCGTCCTCAACGAGGTCAATACCGGCCCGCGGGTGATCTTCTCCAGTGATCTGGTCGCAAACGCAAAAACGAAGGTCGAATACGGCTTCGTCACCGGCGATACCGTCGTGGGCAACGGCATAGATTTCGTGCCCCACAAGCACGACTACGAAGAGATCTTTCTTTTCTTGGGTACGGATCCCAAAGACACGGCCAAACTGGGCGCCGAGGTCGAATTCTGGCTGGGCGAAGGAGATACTCTGGAAAAGGTGGTCATTACAACCTCGTCGGCAGTATATGTTCCGGCGGGATTGGCCCATTTTCCACAAGCATGGAAAAACGTGCAGCGGCCGGTGATGACCATGGTAATCATGCCGACCACCGGCGAACGCGTCCTGGTGCCCGTCCCCATGGAGGGGCGCACAGGATGATCCCCATCCGATGATCGCGAGGTGGCCTGATGAGCGGAAATTGGCAGAGTCCTGTGGAAACCAGAATCGTCTCCAATGAGACCATCCCTACGCGGCTGTTTGCATGCTTCGCCGAGGTCAGCCCGGAAACAGGCGCAGCCCTGAATCGGGCCTATGCCGCCGGCGAGAGACTACCTGACAGCTTGTCCGACCTCCACCGCCAGCATCTCCTGTATAACTATCGCCTGGGAGAAAACGGTTCCATCTGGGAAGCGGGACCGGCGGCCGACTTTGGCCGTATCCTCCATATCTATGCCACGCCGGATATGGAAGCGGCGCAACAACTGCTGCGGGATGATCCGTTTTACCGGGCAGGCTTCTTCACCCGGGACTGGTGGATGGAATGGTCCGTGCACACGCCTTGCTGGAAAACAAGTGAGCCCATCCGGGGCATCATCGAGGGACTTATGCGCGGCATCGGGGTGTTGCCTTCATACCCTCCGGGCCTAAGTCCGACTCTTAAAGTGATAAACGTGAGGATTGTGACGCCGCCGAAACTCATCGTGTCTCTCGCCAAGGCGGACGCTCACCGCATCAAGCAGATTGAAGCCGACGATAAGGCCGGCCGGCCGATACCGTCCTTTCTGGTCCAGCACGCGTTTAACCGTCTGGGGCCGGGAGGGACAACGGCTATGGGATACGACTGGGAGAGCGGACCATCGGCGGATTCGCATTACGACCTGACGGTTTTTTCCGTCGGATCGATTGAGCTGGCCCGGCAGCTCCGGGAAAACGACCCCTTCACAAAGCATGGCCTGTTTTTCGATCCGGACTATTTCGAGTGGTTTGTCCATTCGCCTTTCCGGAAGGCGTCGCCCGGCCGTCGCGAGATTCTGCGGAAAATGCTGGAGCAGTCCGGCGCCGGAATTTAGCGCGCATACATACCCGAGTTTGGCGGCGAGGCGGTGCGGCACCGCAGCTCAAGGAGGTACTGCTGCGGCCCGAGCCGGTCGAAATGCGGGCCGACCTCAATCCGTTGCCCGCGTCAGCCGGTCCTGCCTCATCTTTGCCGAGGCTGCCCAAACCATGAGGAGATGTTCCGATGACGGACAGCGTGAGCTTTGAAAAGATACTGCAACCGGGCCAAATAGGTAGAGTGCGAACCAGAAACCGCATCGTGAAGGCCTGCGGCGGGGCAGAAGATGTAACGGGCAGAAACAGAGCCTTTTTGGAAGCCATCGCCCGGGGCGGGGCGGGCTTGATCATCTGGGGAGACGTTGCCGTCGAGTATCCTCGAGGCGTCACCATACCTATCACGACGAGACACCTCGAAGATGATAAGAACATTCCGGTATTTGCGGAAATCGCTGAATCCGTACATAGACACGGCTGCCCGATATTTATGCAGTTGTTCCATGCGGGGCCCCAGGCCTTCCTGGGAGAGGGTCTGCAGACGATATCCTCTTCGAGCCTGACTGAAGAGGAGGTTTCCGAGTTAACCGCCTCTATGGCTCCCAAGGAACTGACGATTCCTGAAATCGAGGATCTCGTGGATAAGTTTGCCGACGCGGCGGTGCGGGCGCAGAAGGCCGGTTTTGACGGCGTGGAGGTAAATGCCGCCCGGATGCACCTGCTCAATAGTTTTTTATCTCGCGCCTGGAACAAGCGTCAGGACAAATACGGGTGCGCCAGCCTGGAAAACAGGTCCCGGTTTGTGGTCGCAATCGTGCGGGAAATCAAAAGGCGCTTGGGGCAGGACTTCCCCGTCACCGCGCTCATCAACGGCATCGAATTACAAATGGACAAGGGCACGACCATCGAGGAGGCCCAGGGATTGGCCGTGATTTTGCAAAACGCCGGTGTGGATGCCGTTCATGTAAGAGCCTTCGGGTATCATGGGTTTCAAAGCATCGATGCCTCCCCGAGAGGCATCTATTACTCCGAAATTACCAAGCCCCTGCCGAAGGAACTGGAATGGCGTTACAGAGGGCGAGGAGCGATGGCGCCGCTGGCCGCGGCGGTCAAAAAGGTGGTCTCCGTACCCGTTATTGCTGTGGGCGGACTGGACCCAATGGTCGGGGAGAGGATCCTGCAAGAGAGCAAGGCGGACTTTATCGGCATCTGCAAGGGCCTGATGGCGGATCCGGAAATGGCTGACAAAGTTGCGGCGGGCAGATGGGAGGATATCGCCCCCTGCACTGACTGCGGGGATTGTGCCAGGGCGCTGTTGTCCATGGTGCGGGTGCCCGAGTTTGTGCCGATCCGATGCCGTGTCAATGCCGCCTTGGGCTCCGAGGAAGACTACGAAATCCGGCCCGCACCGAAAAGGAAAAGAGTGATGGTGGTCGGCGGCGGGCCGGCCGGGATGGAGGCGGCAAGAGTGGCGGCGATCCGAGGGCACGAAGTAATGCTTTATGAGAAGGAAAGCCGCCTGGGAGGCATGCTGCCCTGGGTTGCTCTGATAAAAGGGAATGACATTGATGGCGACGCGATGGTCCTGGCGGGTTATCTCCAAAACCAGATCGCCAGGCTCGGCGTGGATATCAGATTGGGGCAGGAATTTGATCCCACGGTAATCTCCGAGATAAATCCGGACGCGGTCATCTTGGCTCCGGGAGGCATCCCCACCGTTCCGGACATGCGCGGAATAGACCGGTGTAATACGGTCCGCGCAGATGATCTGTATTGCCGGATGAAAGAGGACCTAAAGCTGATCGAGCCGAGTATCATGAGGGGAATGGCCAGATACTGGGAGTTTATTGGGAAAAAAGTCCTGATCATCGGCGGCACCGTCGCCGGCTCCGCGCTGGCCGAGTTTTTGGTCGAGCGCTGCAGGGACGTGACTCTGGTGGACACAGGCTTGATCTGGGGAGACGAACCTCTGCTGAGATCACCCTCGATGGAGAAAGTCACAAGAATGCCCGAGGTTCGGTATGATGATATCACCGACAAGAGACTGACCGTCATTACCAGGGAAGGCCAGAAACGGACCATCGAGGCCGATACCATAATCACGGCCGCAAACCCCAGGCCGAATACGGAGCTCTTGAAAGCCGTTGAAGGGAAAGTCCCGGAAGCCTATCTTGTGGGCATCGAAGACAAGGAACCCAGGTCAATAATGAATGCCATCAACCACGGTTACCGGATCGGGAAGTCGATTTAATTTGGATAGGGATTGATCCTTCAACCGGAAAGCAATACGGAGGCTTATTCCGAGCACGAGACGAACAAGATTTCTGGAGGTAATCATGGCTCTCGATCCTCAGGCGCGTGCCGTTCTGGATCAGATAACCGCAGCGGGCGGTCCGGCGATCAACGAAATGTCGGTTGAGGAGGCGCGGCGCGCCTTTGCCGAGATGGCAGCGATGCAGGGCGAGCCGGAACCGGTCGCGAGGGTGGAAGACCATACGGTGCCGGGCCCGGCCGGCGGCATCCGGGTCCGCGTTTACGCGCCGGCAGGGCAGGGGCCGTGGCCGGTCCTGGTGTACTACCACGGCGGCGGCTGGGTTATAGGCAGCATTGAGACGTATGATGCGCTCTGTCGGGCGCTTGCTAACGCGGCCGGGTGCATCGTCGCGTCGGTCGAGTATCGCCTGGCTCCGGAGCACCCATTTCCGGCTGCGGTCGAGGATGCTTACGAAGCCGCATTGTGGGTTGCGGCGAATGCCGCCGGCTTCGGTGGCGATGCGTCCCTGATCGCCGTCGGCGGCGACAGCGCCGGCGGCAATCTCGCAGCGGTTGTCGCGCACATCGCGCGCGACCGCGGCCGACCCGCGCTGAAGTTTCAACTGCTCGTCTATCCGGCAACCGATGCCGCATGCGACACTCCGTCCTGCCGCGAAAACGCCGACGGCTATCTCCTGACCAGGGACGCCATGCTGTGGTTCCGGGATTACTATCTCCGCAGTGAGGCCGACTGGAGCCATCCGCATGCCTCGCCGCTGCGCGCGCGCAATTTCGCGGGATTGCCGGCCGCGCTGGTGATTACGGCGGAATACGATCCGCTCCGCGACGAGGGCGAACGCTATGCCGAGCGTTTGCGGGAGGCCGGCGTACCGGTGCAGCTCGCGCGCTACGACGGCATGATACACGGTTTCTTCGCCATGGGGGCAGTGCTCGATCAGGGCAGAAGGGCCATGCAACAGGCAGCCGCAGCCTTGCGCCGAGCATTCGGGTCCTTTGGGGTCGGGCCACGATAATTGCAGGCCCGGCTCAACATGGTTCGGATCGGAGGTAGCCAGGAAAGCCGTAAAACCGGGACAAGGAGATCCTTAGACAAAACCAGGCGCTCGCCGCGCTGCTTTTTCTCTATCGCCGGGTAAGCGGGCGCAAAATCGGGGCTGCGGATTGCTCCATGCGATACTGGCCAATACAATTTGCATAGCACGTTGTCAAGGATTTTGAAAGAGATGCTCGGGCAGAAGAACTGAAAGCGTTCTGGTTTTTCGTTACGGTTGCATCCTTCTTCGTCGTTATCTATAGTGAGCAACAGATTGATACCGACTATTTACATGCTATCAATACCGGTCAAGACCAGTGAAGGAGAGACGACGAAGTGCTTGTAAGTGACATATGGGAGCGACTTTTGGAAGGGAATCGCCGATTTTCTCTGGGTCAGGCATTGCGTTCCGACATTGGTATTGCTCGCCGCCATCAAGTCAGCGATTTCCAACAACCGTTTGCCATGATTCTGGGATGTTCGGATTCTCGCGTACCGCCGGAAATAATTTTCGATTGCGGGTTAGGCGATTTGTTCGTGATACGAACAGCTGGGCACGCTGTTGACAAAATCGTTATGGAGAGCCACTACTGTCCGGTTAAAAGTTGAATAATTTCAATTGGTTGCAAGACGCATCGGTTTCGTTCTTCAAGTCGTTGCTCGTAAGTACTTGTGAAATCGGCTCTTTTTCGAAAAGGGTGATGCTGAGTATTTGCAGGATTTCGCCAAGACTCCGCTCGATTTTTAGCTCCTTCTTGGCAATTGCGACTGGTACGTAAATGCAGATCGCTATCCATATCTGAACCTTCACCGCGTTGGGCGAGGTTCCATAAAATGCCTTGATGCGAAGATATTGCTTGATCCATTTGAAAAACAACTCGACTTGCCAGCGGCATTTGTATTACTGAGCTATAGTCAATGCCGGCAAAAGAAAGTTGTTCGTGAGAAAAACAAAATGCCTGTCGATATCTTCCGCGTAATAGCTGACGCGACGCAATTGTTCCGGGTAAAGCCCCGATGTTTTGGGACCACAAAGAATGATCTTCTGATCGCTGCGCAAGCCGGTGCTCTTGTCAACTTGCATCGAGGAACGCCATTTGTAGTCCAGACTTCGCTTGCCTCGGATGATGAAAAATGCCGCTCCCTGAGTGAAAGCATACAGTCGAGCGAAATCTGTATAACCCCGGTCCATGATATAGAAGGCTCCCGGCTCGATGGGCAAATCGTCCAGAGTTCTGACATCGTTCACGCGCCCTGTCGTGACGCGGATAAAACACGGTATGTTGCCGCGCAGATCAATCGTAAGCGGTAAGGCGGATACATCTGCCGCTGCCGCCTGGGATTCGATACGCTGGGTGCATGCAAAATAATTCAATCACCCGGCAACAGCATCGTTTACCCGCGGATCAGCGGCTTCAAATGGTTGAACAGTTCCGTAGCAGTGGTCTTACCTGTACTGCATTTTCCCGCCGATATGGCATTCCTCTGGCAACCTTGAAATGGTGGCTAAAAAGGGAAAAACGCACTTCCAGTAATCCCGCCCCGTTAGTCTTCAGTGAGATTCGGCTGGCACCGTCGGAAAAATTGTCGGGCAACGGCTGGGCGATGGAGATTGTCGCTCCATCCGGCTGGATCGTTCGGTGCCGGGACGAACTGACTGTTCAGGGTCTGATGCGATTGATACGGAGCGGGCGGTGTTGAGCATCTCGCCGGCCACCCGGATCTTCATAGCGCTCCATCCCGTCGACATGCGACTCGGCTTTAATGGTTTGTGTGCATTGGTGCAAACCGTTCTCCATCAAGAAGTCCTTACCGGCTGTTTGTCCGTCTTTACAAATAAACGGCGCAACAGAATCCGGCTTTTATTTTGGGACGGCTCCGGGCTATGGTTATGCGCAAAACGATTAGAAAAAGGGACTTTTGGCTGGCCAACCGGCGATGGAGCCAGCCTATGTTTAAGACCGGAAGAACTCCAGCTATTACTTCACGGCATTGAAGGCACTCCCCGGCGGCATTGGTATCGAACGTGAAAATTTTCATTGCTCTGCATTTTAGGCCGGACTCCGGTTTGCCTTTTTGCCACAATGCTGCCGATGAACGAAGCTCTCGTAGTTCAAGGACAGCAACTGGAATCGGCCGACATCCTTCAGATTCGCGGGCTGATCGCCGAGCATCCCAACTGGAGTCGGCGGAGGCTGTCGGAAGCGTTGTGCGCCGAATGGGGATGGCGCAACGGCAGCGGCCGTATCAAAGACATGGCGGCCAGAAGCCTGCTTGTAAAACTCGATATGCGTGGATTGATCGCTTTGCCGGCTCGACGGCAAGTCGCCTCCAACCGGATGCGCTGCCGGAGAATGTTCCGGCATTCCTGGGATACGACTCCGGTCCTGGGCACTCTCCGAGACCTTGGGCTGCTGAACGTTCAGGAAGTCAGCCAGGAGCCTGCGGCACGGACTCGATTTGCCGCAGCCCTGTCGGAGTTCCATTACCTGGGCTATCGCGGAACCGTTGGCGAAAATCTTCAATACACCGTTGCCGATTCCCGGGATCGTCTTCTGGCCTGCCTGCTTTTCGGATCCGCGGCCTGGAAGTGCAGGCCGAGGGACGAATACATTGGGTGGAACCCGGAACAACGGGCACGGAACCTGCATCATTTGACCAACAATACCCGATACTTGATTTTGCCCTGGATTCGCGTTCCGCATCTATCGAGCTGGATTCTGGGTCAAGTGTTGCGCCGCCTTTCGGCAGACTGGCAAAACAAGTACGGTCATCCGATAGCACTGGTCGAAACCTTTGTGGAGCACGAGCGTTTTGCCGGCACCTCGTACAAGGCATCGAACTGGTTCCACGTTGGGCCTACGACCGGACGCAGCCGCCAGGATCGCCACCACAAGCTTCGGGTTCCCGTTAAAGATGTCTACCTGTACCCCCTCCATCCTCGATTCCGCGAGGTGCTTTCGCCATGAGCTACGAAGAACTCTTTGCGGAATACGAACAATTGAAGGCGCTGGCCGAACGGCTGAAGGAGCAGGCTGCGCAACTGCAGACCGAGAACTCTCAACTGCGCGAGCAGTTGAAGGACACCGAACAGCGTTTGCTCGACGCGCAGTTGCTGATTGCCCAACTGCGACGGGAATTGTTTGGGCCCAAGGCCGACAAACTCACGAGCGAGCAGGAAAAACAACTGCAAGCTCTAAGCAGGGATTTAGAGGGCGAAGCGCAACGGCCGGGTCCAGTCAGCGACCAGGTTCTGGAGCGGGAAGACCGCGCCACCCGCCGTCGGCGCCAGCGCCGCCAGCATCGCCATCCTTTGCCCGAACATCTGGAAACCGAGACGGTAATTTTCGAACCGGAAACGAAGATCTGTCCTTGCTGCGGCAAACCTCTGGAACGGATTGGCGAAGAGATCGACCTGATACCGGCCAAGCTCATCCGTCGGAGAACGGTTCGGCCCAAGTATGCCTGCCGCTGTGGAGAAGCGGGCGTCCAGATTGCACCGCTTCCCCCACGTCTGATTCCGCAGAGCCGGCTGGGGCTTGGATTAGCCACCCATATTTTGCTGTCACGCTTCGACGGTCACCTATCCTTCTATCGGCTGGAACAGCAGTTTCGCGAACGGCACAACATCCTGATCCCCCGGCAACAAATGGTGCAGTGGGTCGAGCAAATAGCGGTCTGGCTGCGCCCCCTATGCGACGCCATGTGGCGACAGATGGTGGCCGGGGGGTATCTGCAAATCGATGAAACGCCGGTTCGAGTCCTGGATCCAGACGTGGAAGGCAGAACCGTGCGAGGGTATCTATGGTTTTATGCCGTCCCCGGCGGCGATGTCATCCTGGATTTCGACCGCAGCCGAGCTCTAAAAGTGGTGCAGCAGCGCCTGCAGAATTTTGCGGGCACGATCCAAACCGATGCCTATGAAGTCTATCCGTCGCTCGAACGAAAAGAATCGCGCATCGCCCGAATCGGCTGTCTAGCGCATGCAAGACGACGCTTTTATGCTGCCCTGCAACAGAACCTTCCCGAGGCGGTCTGGTTCATCCGTCAGATCCGGCTTCTTTATCAAATCGAAGATGAAGCCCGAGACCTCGATGCGACCGAACGCCATGTTCTACGCCAGCGGAATGCACCGGCTATCTGGGAGATGCTGAAAACCAAGGCCCTGGAACTGCAGCCGAAGTTGCTACCCAGAAGCACGATGGGAAGTGCGTTGCGTTACTTCCTCGAAGAACACGATGCCCTGACCGGATATCTCCGCGACGGGCGCTATCAGATCGACAATAATCTCGTAGAAAACGCCATCCGCCCCAGTGCCATTGGGAAGAAGAGCTGGTTGTTTATTGGCCATCCCGATGCCGGCTGGCGCAGTGCGGTCATCTACTCCATTCTTGTGAGTTGTCGCCGACGCGGCCTCAATCCCCAAGACTATCTTCTGGATGTGCTTCGGCGCTTGCCCTGCCAAACGATCAACCGGATCGAGGAACTGCTTCCCGGAAATTGGAAACCTCCGATTTCAGCTCCAGGCTGAGAGATCTGTTTGCCATTAAA
>JBBISO010000031.1:0-17303 GCA_037441325.1 Acidobacteriota bacterium
CCGTGGTTGGAGGGAGAGTCCTAAAAAATGGGCTGGAAACACCCTCCGGACCGGCGTATCTGAAAGCATAGGCATTGGAAGTAGTTCTTAAATCACCTAAGTACCTTTTGTCTGCTGCTCGCATGAGCCATCGCGCATACGCCATCGCAACTGCAAATACCGGTACTGAGAAAAAGGACGGGATTGCTCTATTCCGTATCTCAATGTAGAATCGAAATGTCGGCAGAAGTCAACGGATTTGCTGAAACAAATAAAGCATAAGGAGGCTGTGATGAAAAACCTCTATACGGCCGTTTTCCTAATGGTAGCGCTGATGCTGTCTTATGGATGTTCTTCAATTCCCGCCGGGACGGATAAAATCGTTGACCTTGAAAAAAGCGGCGCTGCACGGCTGGGCCAGAATGTGACCGTCGTCGGAATGGCCGAAACCAAGACCCCACTCTCCTCTTTTGGAATGTTCAAGCTATATCAAAATCAGAATTTTATCTGGGTTGCCTTGCCGGAAGGAGCCGAGGAGCCTCCCCAAGGAATGAACGTCCGGGTGGCCGGAGTCATACAGGAGAAAGAATTTACAATCATCGGCAAGGCTTTTTATATCGAAGCGTCCAAGATCACCATGGAATAGGAACTTCGGCGCATGCATGCAACCCCCTGCATTGGAACTCAGCCGGCCGCGAATTTGGGAGCGTGCCGGTGGTATCACCGCTCGACACCATATCAAATCGCCCCGCTCGCGGCGGGCAGCTATTCGAACGATTCCGCCTGCAAACTATTTCTTTTATAAGTAGCAAGAAAGAAAACGGGAGAGACTCTTTCTTGCTACCGCAGCATGATCCCTCCATTGGCGAAAGGTTTGCATCATTCCTGCATCCATGAGCCTTTTTATGCGGCTGCGGATTTTTCCTAATGGCTCATGGGAAAATGGAGCCAGAAACGTATCCTGAACCTCATCGCTGATGGCGCGGACACAACTGAGAGGAATTGATCTTTGGAGAGCCACGCGAGCAAGCGCAGCCGTTTCCATATCGACAATGGAAGCTTGAAACTTTTTATAGAGGAGAGCTTTGTGTTCCGGCTTCCCTAAGACATAAGCTGATGTCAGTGCATCTCCCGTGCAGGCTGTAAGGCCGGCAGCGCCTGCGGATCGAGCAAGAATTTCGCTATCGGCCAATTCAAAAGAATCGTCGATCCGGGCATGATTCCAGCCCGGACGGTCCTTGTCCAGGCTGACCGCCAACGCCCTTCTGACGGCGACCAAGTAGCCTAGCTTCAGGTTGACATCAAGGCCTCCCGCATATCCGATTACCAGGATGCCTGCGGGCTTGACCACAGCCAAAGCCCGGTCAAGAGAAGCTGCCGATCGTTCCGGGCCGAAGCCCGTTCTTAAAAAACATATCTTCTTGCCGTTCCGCTCGGCCTGCCAGAGACTCGTGACCCGGCCGTGGATCATTTTGCGATCCTGGCAAAGCGCCAGTCCCGCCTCCAATTCTTCTTCTAAAGCTGCTGCAATCAGAAGCATCGCCGATCCAGCATAGGGCCGCCGGCTAAAAGAGTAAAGCAAGATTGCGGCGGTTGGAACAAAAGACGGGAAAAAGCAACTGGGCCTTCCATTGAACTGCTTGGCAATATGGAAGCGATGAGGTTAATATTGAAAAAATTGCGGGCCTTCGGATTTATTTGGCCGCCGATGAAGGAATACAGGTCAGCACATAATGAAAGCTCTATCGCTATTTTTCCTGCTTCTCTTCTCCCAGGGAAATTCATCGGCGGCCAACCTTGAAGAGGCAATTCGCCTTTATGAGATGGGCGAATTCAAGCAAGCAGCCAATCTGCTGGCCCGATTGAGCCGATCATCTCCATCGGAGCCGGAGATCAGGCTCTGGCTGGGAAAATCCTATTTGAAGATCCGTGATTGGGACAGCGCCGTGCGGGAGATTGAAAAGGCCGCCCAGTTGGAACCTTCCAATGCGCTTTATCATTTATGGCTGGGGCGCGCCTGCGGCGCCCGGGCATCTCACTCCATTTTTCTAACAGCGATCCGCTGGGCCAGCCGGGTGGTAAAGGAATTCGAGACTGCAATCCGGCTTGCGCCTGAAAACCTGGATATCCGATTCGATCTGCTCGATTTTTACATTCATGCGCCGAGTATCGTTGGGGGCGGTAAACAGAAAGCCGAAGCTCAAGCGCGCGAGATAGCCAAACTGGATGCCCAAAAGGGTTACGTTGCCCGCACAATGATTTTTGAAAAGGAGAAGAATTGGGATCTGGCAAAAAAAGAGCTGACGGAAGCAACCCTTAAATACCCGGATGACGCCGATGCCCATAAGGACCTCGCTGCCTTTCTTCTTGCTCGGAAGGATTACGCCGGTGCCTTGGAAAGCGCCCGCCGGGCGCTGGCGCTGAATAGTGAATCTAATCGGGCCAAGCTGATCCAGGCTGCAGCTAAAATCCGCCGACACGCCGATCTTAAGGAAGCCGGCAGAATTTTGCGGGACCTCGCCGCCGGGCCCCTGCGCGATGAGGATCCAACTTTTGAGGAAGTATATAGCTGGCTGGGGGAATGCTATCTCGCAAGCGGCGACAAAGCCGAAGCTCGGGAAGCGTTTCTATCGGCGCTTACCTTCAATCCTGAATTTGAACCGGCCAGAGCAGGCGTCTCAAAGCTGAGGTAACCGGCGGCACATGAAGCAAGCTGAACCATCCGGTCTTTGCGCTTCCGCCGAGCCCCTGTTCAACGCTGGGTCCTCCCGCTCGCATTGCCCGCAAGGTTTCGTAGCGGGGCGGCGCAGATGGGCATGGATACAAGGCGCGCAACAAGTGCGGGCGGTTATCCGGACCCGCCCGAGGACGGCTCTGGAGAGCCGTCCTCACGGAGAAAAATCAATCCCACTGAGGCACTCGATATGAATAAAACACTAAAATCGCCTGTTTTCATATTTTCAGTATGCTTCGCTTGCGCGGGAATTGTCCCCGCATCAGAATCCGGCGGCCTTGAATCACGTTCTGAAACCCGATTGTTGACCTTGCAGGAAGCAGTCGGAATGACTTTGGCTCGTTCGCCATATTTGCGGCTTGCTGAAGCGCGTTCAATACGGGCTGGGGAAGCCCTGCGCGAAATCCGTTCACTGAACCGGCCTCAGGTTTACACTGGAACCGGACTTGCTTACAATAATGGTTATCCGCTTAGCATGGAAGGCGCCGCTCCTTCTATTATTCAGATCGCCGCGAGCCAGGCTATCTTCAGCAGCAAAAATAACAATCTGATCCGTGAAGCCGAAGAAGAAGGCAAGGCAACGCATTTTGGCATCGAATCCGCCCGCAACGAACTTGTTATAAAAGCAGCGATCTCTTATTGCGAGCTTTATAGAGCACGCAAGTCCATCTCGCTCGCCTCCACGGCGCTGGATTCGGCCCGAAAACAGCAGGAGTTTGTCGAGATTTTGCTCCGCGCCGGCAAGGTGCGCCCAGTAGACCTCGTCCTTGCCAGAGCGGGCACATCATCTGCGCAACAGCAACTTCTGGTCGCGCAAGAGCAGGCGAAGGTCGCGGAAACGGAACTTAGGGAATTGACTGGGTTGCCGGAAACTGTATCCGTCAGTCTGGCGGAACCGCGAATCAACAGTCCGGTTTTTGAACAGCCTGCGGAAACCCTTTATCAACAGGCGCTCGAGCTTTCGCCCGAGATTCTGCAGGCCGAATCGGATATCAGGGCCAAGGAATTCCACCTGAAGGCCGAAAAGGCCGAAAGCCTGCCTCAGATGGATATCATCACCCAATACGCTCTTTTCAGCCGCACAAACAACTACGCCGATTTTTTCAACCGCTTCACGAGGAATAATTTCCTTTTCGGGCTTTCCTTTCAGGTGCCGCTTTTCAACGGTTCGCGAATCAGCGCGAGGGTGGCGCAGAGCCGATTGGAAGTGACCGAGGCTCGCTATCGGCTGCAGCAACTGCAATCGGCCCTGAAAATGAACCTACAGCGCAGCCTCAGCGCCCTGCGGATCGCCCGGGGAGCGTCCGAGTTTGCACGCAGCGATCTGGAAACAGCGCAGGAGATGGTTAGAATCAGTGAAATCCAACTGGAGGGAGGGCGGATCAGCGAGAAAGAACTTGAAGAGCATCGTATTCAAATGCGGCAAAAGGAGCTTGCGCTGCTTGAGGCGGATCACGCTCTTTTCCAGCGAAAACTAGAACTCCTTCGCGCCATCGGGGCCGCGCCTTCAGCGATTCAGTGACTCGGGCACTCCGGCCCCGGCCCGCATCGAAGTTTTGCGCACAAGCGCTCCGGCCCTTCGGCACGCGAGGCCATCAAGACGCGGGACATGTGCGGGCGGGTCTGGAGCCCGTCCTTACAGAGAGCGCAACGCAGGAGAAACCTTGCGTGAGAAATGCGAGTCAACCTCCAGCCTGCTTCGAATTTAGCGGTCCCCGATATATGCTAACCGCTACCCCGGGAGACAGATCATGGATCGCAAGCAAAGAAAGATTTCGGTTGCCGTTATCGTACTTGCACTTATTGCCTGGCTGATTTCCCCTTTATTCTTTTCCGCGCCCGAGCCCGCTTTGCCGCTGAGCCAAGCGCCTCTTTTATTCAACGCCTCCCGCGCATATCAATTGACAAGCGAGTTCCCATCCAGGGTCCTCGGCAGCCTCGAGTCGCGCCAGTCCACCGGCTATCTTCGTGACTATCTTCAAAATCTCGGATACGAGATCGGCTACTCCCACTTTGATGCCCGCATTGCTGGGAAAAAGCAGGTCGGAAGGAACGTCCTGGCCGGCAAAAAGGGACGGAGTACAGACATTTTGGCACTTGTTGCTCATTTCGACACCGCACTTACCACCGTGCAAGGGGCTATGAAAAACGGCGCCGCGGTGGGCGTCTTGCTGGAAATGGCTCGCGTATTCACCCAGAGCCCGGCGCAAAGAAGCTTGCTTTTGTGCTTATCCGATGGGGGAGAATGGGGCGCATTGGGGGCACGGGAAGTCGCCGACCGTTACCCTGAGCGGGACCGCATAGTTGCAGTCTTATCGCTGGATTACGTTGCCCTAGATAATCTGGCAGCTTTTCGGCTGGAGGAAACCGGCCAGTTGAAAGGATTTTCTCCTTCCTGGTTGCGTGCACTAGCCCGCAGGGCAGCCGAGGCGCACGGGCTGCCGGTAACCGAACCATCCTTGCTCCGAGTACACTTTGAGCGGGCGCTTATGATATCCCGGGCTGATCACGGGCCGTTTTTGCGGGCAGGCATTCCAGCGATCAATCTGGGCAGCAGCTCCACCGAACCCGCGCGCGAGGCGCTTGTCTATCATTCGGCACTCGACACGCCCGAAAACTTGAAAATCGCCAGCATCGAAAAATATGGACTCGCCGCCGAGCGGATTTTGAGATCCTTGGATGAGCTTCCTTCCGTGCCGCGCGACTCTTCAGATTCCTTCAGGCTTTGGGATTCGCTTTCCCTTAAGCCAAAGGCTGTTCCGGCCCTTCACCTTTTGTCATTTTCGCCCCTTCCGCTAATTTTTTATTTTTATTTGATAAATAATCGGCGGCGGCTGAGCCTGGTCCAGATTGGGCGGGAGGCGCTGGCGTATGCAACGACGCTTCTGCCTTTGCCGGCCATCTACCTTTCAATCAGCTTGTTTCGCGCTCGGCACCTTATTCCGCTATACAGCCTTTATCCGGCCACAGGCAGAGATCCGGGGCTCGAAAACCCGCCCTGGGGCGTTCTCGTCGGCATATTGGGAATTGCCCTGTTTGTGGCTATTATCGGTTATGCGGCCGCAAAATTTTCTTTTCGAAGCCTGCCGAAGCCCGATTGCCGCGTTTCCAAACTTGTTTCGCTGGGATTCCTGCTGATTACCGCGGCTTTCGCCTTAGCATACAATTCGTACTGGGCATCGGCATTTCTTATGTTGCCTTCCTGGATTTGGGCCATGACCGGATACAGCACGTCCGCTGCCGGACGATTGAAAAACCGGATCTTGATCCTGGCCGCCGGTATTCCCTATTACCTCGCCCTGCGGATAATTGACTCGGAGTTTGTGATAGCCGGAAATTTGATCTGGTATCAGATCCTCGCGCTGAACACCGGACTCTATACGGCAAGCGGCTATTTTCTATGGGCGGCAACCGCCGCGCTCGGGATAAGATTCCTGGCTATTCAAGGCCATAAGATCAGCTCCTGAGCAGATTCATTGCTCTGTCAAACGCCGATCGCTGACGGTCGCGCGGTGCGAAACACAAACTAATTTGGCGAGCCCACTATGCCCCGCAGCACCTTGAGGTGCTTCAGCACGTAAGTGACATCTTCCGGGGCAACAGTCTTGGCCAGATAGAACTCCAGATCCGCAACCGCTTTGGCAAACAGGCTGGTCTGCATATACAGCATTCCCCGATCGCGAATCTCGGAAAGGACCCCCGGATTCAGGAGGAGTATTTTGTCCGTTGCGGAGATTGCCTTTTGAAATTGTTCGCTTTGTGTATAGATGCCTTTCAAGTTGTAGAGCAGCCGCGTGATTATTGCCCTCTTGCCCATCGGCTGAAGCATCGCAGTATTCAGAGACACCGTCCCATTATATGCCTTATCCAGAAGTTCCTGGCAATCATTGGGCGTGAGGATGCGGCCGAGATTGTAAGCGTCAATGACAATTTCGCGCTCTTTGCCGACATGCTTTACGAGAAAGTGTCCCGGGAAACCAACTCCATCAGCCGCGAAATTGATGCGCTTGGCAAGCTCTAAATAGATTATGGAGAGCGAAATCGGGATTCCAAGCTTGCGGTCGAGGACCTCATTAAGGTAGCTGTTCCTCGGATCGTAATAGTCTTTGCTGTTGCCCCGGAGGCCTTCCTGCACGAAAAGAACCTCATTAATGCTTTCGATGACGTTGACCGCCATTCGATCGACGCCGATGAGCGCTTCCGCCCTTGCGGCAAGAATATCCAGCCGGCGCAGATAATCCTGGATTCTCAAGCCCGGATACTCCTCCAGGGCAACGGTCAGCGCGGCACGGTCCAGGGACCAGGCCTCCTCATCCAGAGCAGCTATCTCTGAAAAGGCTTGCCTGGCCATTAGGGTTTCGAGTATCAAGGGAGTTCCCTGAAAAGATCCTGCAAGCCGGCAACTTGAACATCTTCAAGTGAAGCAACAACCTTGTGTGCCGCCTGCAGCAAGTTGCTTGGATAGCTGTTGCTGACGGCCAGGCAGATCATTCCGGCCGCCCGGGCGCCTTTGATGCCGCCCACAGAATCTTCAATCACTAAACACTCTTCGGGCCGAATAGGAAATGACTGCCGGCCAAGTTTCTCATTAAGCCGATTCAAAGCAAGGAGAAAGCTCGCCGGATGAGGTTTGCCTTGAATGAAATCCTCCGCAGCTACTATGACATCAAAATAACGCCTCAATCCCGCGGAATCCAGGATCGTCTCGATCTCCGCACGCCTTGCTCCTGAAGCCAAGGCGAGGGGATATTGCTCTGCGGCCTTCTTAATGAATTGAGCCGCGCCGGGAAACAACGGCAATCTATCCTGAAGCAATTGATGATAAAGCTTGATCTTGTGCTCCAACACCCTCTTTCGTTCGCCACGGCTCAAATTGACGGAATAATCCTTACAAATCGCCTCCAGGCATTGGGCATCATCCATGGGCAAATACCTGTCCCAGTAAGCCTCGCGGTTCAGCAAAACACCGAAATCGGCTGCGGCATCGCGCATCGCGCTATAGTGGAGCGGCTCATCATCCAGAATAATGCCGTTAAAATCGATTATAATTGCCTTCAGCATCAGTTTCCCGATAACAAACATCTAATCTATATCAGTGACACTTCTAAATTCAATCAATCCGGATCCACATCCCCCTAGGGTTCCGGCGGAGGCGGGCGAAATCCAAGCCGATGGTTTTGATTGATTTCCACGCCGGATTATGTTCCACTGCGGCAAATGTTTAACAAGTCGCTAAGATTTTTCCGGTCTGGATTGAGGCGGCTTGATCCGGATCGTGCGCCCGGCATGCCGGGGCGTGCCCAATGATTCTAGGATACCTGGGCACATTTTGAAACGAGAACAACCAGACGTACGGAGGGAACCGGCGAATTTTTGCCGGCATGTGCAAAAAGATTTGATTCAGGAGGTTAACAACGTCTGCCTACATGCTTGATGTTATCCGCCCTGCCAGTGCTGAAATCCCAGAAGTTGCCAAAGCAAGCTCCTGGTCCCGGTCAGGTTGCTTGGCAAGAGCGGCTGTAATGTTGGTTTTGTTGATGGGTGTATGCATTAGCGCCCTCGCACAGAATCCGACAGGAACAATCAATGGAACAGTAAAAGACCCAAGCGGTGCGGTAATCAGCGCCGCTTTGGTCTCGGCCACAAACGTGGCGACAGGCGCGTCCAGAACTCTCACGACCGAAAATCTGGGCACTTTCCGGTTCGATAATCTCCAGCCGGGCGAGTATCAGGTGAAAGTTGAAGCCCAGGGATTTGCCAGTCAAACTCAAATGCTGGTTGTGCGAGTGGGCAGCACCACAACAAGCACCTTCTCTCTGACCATCGGCCAGCCTTCCGAGGTCGTAGAGGTTACAGGGGGGCTCAGATGGTCAATACTGCCGAGTCCGTGCTCAACTCCACCTTCAGCCGGTCGCAGATCGACGATTTGCCTATTAACGGGCGCAGTTTCCTCACGGTAGCGACTTTGGATCCGGGCGCCCAGTTATCCTATATGATAGGGACCACCGACATTCCCACCTTCAACTCGGCAACCAGGATTGCGATTGCCAGCCCGTTTACCGGCGAATTAGCCAACGTCCAGGCAAATATCCAAGTCGACGGCATAAGGGTCAACGACCGCAGGGTCGGTAATACATCACAGAATTTTTCTGCCGATAGTGTCCAGGAGTTCCAGTTGAACACTCTCTCATTCGACCTTTCTTCGGGAACCTCCGCCTCGGGTGTCGTGAACACCGTAACCCGCTCCGGCGGGAATGAGTATCATGGCAGCGCTTTCTTTTATTACCGCGACAACAATATTGCGGCGTATCCGGGTCTAGCGCGCAGCGCATTGAATCCGGATCCCTATTTTGCACGCAAACACACTGGGTTTACGCTAAGCGGTCCCATAAGCACGGACAAGCTTATGTTTTTCTCCAATTATGAGCGGAACAACCAGGTAGGCGCCCGAAGCATCGAGTTTCCGGATCCGCTCCTTTACCATTTTAACCATGTTGGAAGACTTCCTACAAATGGCAACCTTGGCGGCCTTCGTTTTGATTACCAGGCAGCCCCGAATCATAACGCCTTTCTGCGCTACAACGTAGACCAGAACAAAACCGGCGTCGCCCCTCCCTTCCTGGAGTCCTATTGGAGCATTGTTGACAATTTTGCCAATCAAATTGTCGCGGGCGTCACCAGTGTTTTTAAGTCGACCATAGTAAACGATTTCAGGTTCGGCTACTCGTACTTTAGAATGGTGATAGACAACCTGTCAGAGGAGGAATGCCGGCGTGCTGCGGGCAATCCCGGTTTTTGCGTAGGTCTACGAGGCCCCCGGATCAGTTTCAATGTCGGCGGGCTGACGATTGGGAGCCACTTCTCATTTCCTGAGAGCTACCACCAGCGCAACTATCAGTTCACGGATAATGTCAAGTGGGTAAAAGGCACCCACAATATTAGCTTTGGCGGTACCTGGGATCATATGAATGCAAGTGGACGAATGCATAATGACCCCAGGGGGGCTTTCAGCACCTTTACCCCGACTCAGCTCTTGGCCATGAATCCCGGCCTATACAACGCTCTGCCTCCAAGTCTCAGATCGGTGCCGGGCACCCAGGCGACAATTCAAGATTTGCTGCAGCTTCCGTTGAGCGGCGCCGTCAGCACGTCAGTAGGAGACTCGCTATATCCGAGCTCGTATAGAAGAGATGAGCTTCGGCAAAACGATGACTTCCGCCTGTACATTCAAGACGGGTGGCAGGTGCGCCCATACTTCACCTTAAACTACGGGCTGGCCTGGTCGGGTGCGACCTCAGTCCCCGTCTACCATATGCTCCCATGGCCTCAATACATGGCGCCTCTTGGAATAGGGCTCGATAAGATTCCGAATGATTGGAGTAATTTTGATGCCGCTTTGGGCTTTGCCTGGTCACCCGGTGGAGGCAGCAAGACGGTTATAAGGTCAAGCATATCCAGTCACATGGCTTCGCAAAATAGACTTATTGATAAGTGGAATGATCAAAATATGAGAAGTCCGGCAGGCTCGGGCCTATATGCGGTAACGAGCGCAGCCGTGGCGAATCCGAAAGCCGGCCAATCCGGGCAGCCTGCGACTCTGAATTTCGCCACTCCCGCCAATTTCACGGCGCAGGAGGCAATTAACTATTTTCCGACAATTAAGGCGCAATTAGCGCAGATGTTTGCAGGGTATGATGGGAAGGATCTCTCTATCACTAACATAGAAGTGATCAAGCAAACCAGCGCCGGCGGAATGAGCAGCGTCATGGATACGGGCACCAGAAATCCATACAGTGTCCAGTTCAATATCGGCGTGCAGCGGGAAATCGCCCGTAATCTTGCGCTCTCAGTGGACTATGTTATGATCCGCTCGGTCAAATTCGGCGCCGCGGATCTCTATTCCTTAGACTTTAATCGGTGGGGCAGATTCTCGGACTACACGATTAGTCCCGCCACGGGTGTTGCCAGCCCCGGTGCTTTTCGTAGTCCGGTCCTTCCGGCCTGCACTCCAACGCAAGCCCGGGACCCCAAGGCTCTGTGCTCGACTGGGCCCATCCTTGTACGGCTGTCGAGCCGAAATGGCAGGTATAGCTCCTTTCAGGTGAAATTGGATCGGCGCTTTTCCGGAGGCTTGCAGTTCAGCACCACATATGCGCTCAGCAAGACAACGGCCCATAACGGACTTTTCGTTTTTGACAATTGGAATGCCGGTTATGGCATAAGCGCCAATCCCAAGCACAAATTTACGGCCAATGCCACCTGGGACGTTCTGAGATATAAGGGCGACCGGAAACTGCTGCGAGGTTTCGCAAACGGCTGGCAGCTATCCGCCATCATTCAAGGGACTACCGGAAGGCCGATGGACGTGAGAATCGGATCTTTCGATACAAATGGGGATGGCATCCTCTTTTTCCCGCTCCCGGGTATGGATCTCAACACATTCGGCTGGAGTGTGGATAAAGATGACATCAGGCGCCTGGTGGATAAGTACAACTCCACCGTCCCGGCACCGGCTAATGTTGCATTAAAGGACATTCCGAGATCTCAGCGCGATGCCCGGGGTAGCGCGTACCCGTATATTATCCTGCCGGATGACTTCAGCAATAACGACAGCTTCTGGACGACAGATCTCCGCCTGAGCCGGACAATCCGCATTAAAGAAAAAGTCAGCCTTCGGATCATTGCGGAGGGCTTCAACATTTTAAACATATCAAACCTAACAGGTTATAGTGGCACGCTGGATGCTTACGTGCGGCCTGCGGTCACGGGTGGGACTCCGACACTTCCCCCTAGGGGTTTGCTCTTTGGCCAGCCCACCGGCCGTACCCAGTCGGTCTTCGGCTCGGGTGGCCCGCGGGCATTCCAATTCGCCGCGCGGCTTGCTTTTTAGAGTCGCCTGGAGGGAGGCAACCGGCGCGGGATCGCGCCCTGGTAAACAAGACCTACGCGGGTTGTGATCGTAGCCGGAGCAATGCAACTTTTTTCGCGTCTTCGGCGAGGATAAAAACCCATATGCCTTCTGTTGGTCGCCAAATCCTTTGGGGTGGTGCAGCTTGCCGCCGTTTTGAAGGCCACTCTCATGTGGCTTCCAAAGGCGCAAGCAAGCTTTGCGCACTCCAAAGGATTTGCCCGTTTCTAGGATAATCCGTAAAGGTTGTGCGAGGCCGGCGGATTGCAACCGCCTTCGGGTGGACGATAATCTTCACATCGCAAAAGGTGCGAGCAAGCTGGGACTCCCCAAGGGATTTCATCTTCGCTGAGCATCGTTTGGAATTCATATTCCCGATGGAAGGAGTAGCATGGTGGAACAATGGCAGCCATGGAGCTGGAAAGCGCCGGAGGGCGGGCCCGATGATAAGCGCAATTTGAGCCGCCAGGACGCACACGACAGGGTGACTGGCCAGGCGCTTTATACCAGCGATATCCGTCTCCCTGGCATGCTCTATGCGAAGATTCTGACTTCGCCTTACGCCCATGCGAAGATCCTGCGCATGGACACGAGCGAGGCGGAAGCAATAGCCGGCGTGCGGGATATACTCAAATATAACGACCCGGATATATCCAAGGATAATGTGACGGGATGTTACGTAAACAATGCGTTCAATCTCCTTACGCTTCCCGGTACCGGCGACTTCTACCAACACCCTGTAGGCGCTGCGGTGGTTGCCGATAGTGAAGAGATCTGCGACCGCGCACTGAGGCTGATAAAAATAGAATGGGAAGAGCGGCCATTCATCCTGGACATGGAGGAATCGCTGGAGCCGAATGCCCCAAAAATCATGGCGGAGGTGAAACGTCTTGACGCTACGGCAAAAGAGCCGAACACAATCGTGACCCGCGAGGTCATGATCGGCGATGTCGACCAGGGTTTTGCCAACGCAGACAAGATAATCGAATACGCCATTCACAGAGCCGTGAACACGCCGGCCGGCGTGGAACCCATGGTGTGCGTGGCGCAATGGAGGGGAGACTTCCTGGATATCTGGGTCCATCATAACTTCAACCTCCAAGCCGCACTCAGTTCGGAAAATGATCCGGCGGTTCAATTCGACCGGATTGGCCGTGAAGAGATTTCGAAGTCCAGGGCCGGATCCGTTCCGCAATCCATGGGCAGGGAAAAGCTGCCGCCATTCACGCACTGGTCCAAGATCACGCTTACATTCCCCTATCAGGGCTCATTGTTTGGGGGGATATCCTGGCTTGCATATTCTTACGCCTTTGTCCGCCTCGCAGTCATAGTGGCAAAGAGGGCTGCCGGCAGGCCGGTAAAGCTGATCTACGACGAGAGCAATTTCTATTGCGGCGGCGATGAAAGCGGCACTTATGCGTGTAAGGTGGGAGCCAAAAAGGATGGAACCATCACTGCCTATGAATGGCACGTGATTGGAGCAGTAAATGGCGCCACGGAAAAAACCCGTGAATGCACGGGAATACCAAACATCCGGGGCACTCAGAAGTGGGCGTTCACAAATACCAGCTATGTTTCGTGTTGGAGACATGGGGCCCATTGCTGCGTGCCGCACAATGTGATGTTCGACCGGGTAGCCGGGGAATTTGGACTGGACCCCACCGAGGTAGCGCTGATAAACGACGGCTGCAATGGACACTATTGGGATTGGATTACCCAATACCAAAAGGAAAACAATTTCCCCCAGCGGCAAAGCCTCAGAGAGGTGATAGCGCTGGGGAAAAAGGCCATAGACTGGGGTATAAAATGGCACGCTCCAGGCAAGAGAAAGCTTCCCAATGGAAGAATGCATGGCTTGGGTTTCATGTCCATCAACGAATGGTCGTCAAGCCTTATGGGAACACCCGCTTTGCCCTGCCTTATCCTTCGAGACGGAACAGTGACTATTGTCGGGACTCGCTCAGATATGGGAATTGACAGCGAATCGGGCTTCCGCCAGTGCGTCGCCGCGGAAATGGGAATGAAGTATGAGGACACTGCCATACAAGAACAGCGCTCCGACAATAACGCCTATCTTTTTTCCGGCCCGGGCGGTTCCTTCGGCACGACGGCCACTACTCCTCAGCTGGTACTGGGCGCCAAGGAGCTGAAACAAAAAATCCTTCAGTGCGCCGTTGCCCCCAGATCGATTGGAGGCAGAGAGGTAAGCTTTTTCGCAGGCAAAAGACCTGAGGATCTGGATATTAAAGATAGTGTGGTCTTTGAAAAGAAAAATCCCGCGAATAGGAGGACGGTGGCGGAAATCGGGGCAGCTTTTTGGAGCACAGATCCCGCGATTTCACATCCTGTTGCCGGGATATTAGCGGGGATGACTTCAGGAGGAAAGCCCGATCAGCGTCCGTATGCCATGAGCCGGCAAGCCCACTTCATCGAGGTCGAGGTCGATACGGAGACCGGCCAGGTCGATGTTACGAACATAGTGTGCGTCAATGACGTCGGCCATGTATTCAATATTAAAGGAGTGGAAGGCCAGCAGTATGGCGGCGCAATAATGGGACTGAGCAGGAGCGCGACCGAGGAAAGAGTCTGGTGCCCGCGCACGGGAGTGGCTCTTAACCACGACTTGATAGGCTATCAGATGGGAACGATGAACGACTATCCGCTCGTCCAATGTATTTTTAGCGAGAGTCATCTGGGATACTCGTCTTATGGGTGCTGTGGCATCGGCGAAGATGTCGGCGCGGCAATGTCCGGAATCACCGCCGGAGCCATATACAATGCTATCGGCAAATGGATCTTTGATTATCCCATCACTGCGGCTAAAGTGCTCAGGGCCCTGGGCAAAATATAGAGGCGGGCTGGGCCTTGCGCCCCGGGGTGCAGTGGTAACTTACGGGTTACTCTAGAATGAGAGCCCGCGGAAAGGCCGGGTAGCATGCTGCGGCAGCCCAAGCACAGGCAACAAATAATCCGCGACTTGTGATAGATTTTAGAATCGGCGGAAATTATCGGCAGATTCTCGAACACGAAGAGCAGAACATAGCCGAGCGAATGTCAGCTCAAACCATGGGAAACACATCCAAGCAAAGGAGCAAAGCAATGGCTGGAACCAAGAAAGCTGAAAACAAAAAAGCTGCGGCCAGAAACTGCACCCGGCGGGCTTTCCTAGTCAGCAGCGGAGCAGCAATCGCAGCCGACGCATTAAGTTCACATACACCCATAGCCGCAGTAGCGGCAACCGCCACGCCGGCCGCTGCGGCAGAGACGGCTTATGCCGCCGCAAAAGGTTATTTGATTTATGACAGCAAGAAATGCGCCGGCTGTGTTACCTGTATGCTCAGCTGTTCACTGGTACACGAAGGGAAAGAAAATTTGTCGCTGGCGCGGATACAGATTTCACAAAGCTCTTTTGCCAAGTTCCCGGACGACATTAAGATTGCTATCTGCCGGCAGTGCATCACGCCGGTATGCGTTCAGAGCTGCCCGACCGGCGCTTGTTTTGTGGATAGCGCAAACGGCAATGTGCGAAGAATCAACAGCGCGAAATGCATCGGCTGCAAAACCTGCCTATCTGCGTGCCCGCAGCAGCCCAACCGGACTGTGTGGAATCCCGCTACCAAGAAATCGCTGAAGTGCGACCTGTGTCTGGATACCCCCTATTGGAATGAAAAAGGCGGCCCTAACGGCAAACAGGCTTGTGTCGAGGTCTGTCCTATGAAAGCCCTCAAGTTTGTTGCCGATACGCCCGACCAGACGGAGACGGACGGCTATGACGTGAATCTGCGCAATGAGCATTGGCAGAATCTGGGTTTAGTGGAAAACATGACTGTAATACCGCCTGCGTTTGCAGGATCAGCGCCGCAAGCGCCGACCAAAACACAACCAAAATCGTAGAGGGAGAGAACCATATGAGAGGCGGATACACCGGCAAGATCCTGAGAATCAATCTGATGAAAAAGCTGATCAGCTCTCTCGATACCGAGCAATACCATGAATATGGCGGCGGCCATGGACTCGGCTCAGCAGTATTCTGGGATCTGGCGGCCGGCCAGTTGCCTTTTGATGCATTCGATCCTCGGAATGTGGTGACAATCATGGCCGGACCTTTTTCGGGCGTGTTCGTTCCCTCCGCCGGCGGAAGGTGCGAAGTACAAGGACTTGGGCCGCAGGCCTATCCTGTCGAATGGTTTACGCGCAGCAATTTCGGCGGCCGGTTTTCCACCCAGTTGAAATTCGCGGGCTGGGACGGGATTGCCATCGAAGGAGCCGTCGGCGGCGCAGACGATCCGGTTTGGATCAACATAATCAACGACAAGGTAACGATTGAAAATGCCAAGAGCCTATGGGGATTGGATATCTACGAAACCCAGGAGGAAATCTGGCGACGCGTGATGCCCGGCTTGAAATCCGGCGAATGGCTGGCCTTGGGCGACGGCTTTACGACGCAGCGGCCGGCCGTGCTTTGCATCGGCCCGGCAGGGGAAAACAAGGTCAGATTTGCTTCTCTCATCCATGACGCCGGCAACGGCGCCGGGCAGGGAGGTTTGGGAGCCGTATGGGGATCGAAAAAACTCAAGGCAATAAGCGTTATCGGCACCGGCAGTGTGCCGATAGCCGACCCCAAAGCGCTTATGGCCGCGCGGCTGTGGTATAGACAGTTCCAATATGATGTCGACAATCCCAGAATGGAGAAAACGGCAAACGCCTTTGTGTTCTCCCCGATCAACAATTCGCCGGCAGATGATCAGTTTGCGAACAAGCGTTGGCCCTTTGAACCGGCACGACCCCAAGCCTGTACCGGCTGTCCCAAGGCATGCCGCCAGAGAATGGCCGGCGGCGTCGGTAACGAGTTGAGCTGTGCAGACTCGCAGTGGCCGGAAGGACTTCAGGGAAGCCGAAAAGAAAAAGAAGCATCGGGCGAACTGGTTCAGGGCTATGGTCTCAACCATTTCGAATGGCGAGTCTTGTTCGCCTATCTGAACGCGCTCTATAAACAGGGTATATTGGGGCGCGGGAAGAAAATCGAATGTGAATTGCCCATGGAATTGTACGGCACACCGGCATTCATTCAGACACTGGCGAGGAAAGAGTCTTTTAAGGAAGGGATAGGCGACATCCTGAGCAATGGTTGCGCCAGAACTGCAGAAGCATGGGGCCGCTATAAGGAAGATACCGACAGCGGTTTGCTTGCCCTACCCAACTGGGGATACCCTGCCCACTACGAGCCCAGGCTTGAAGTTGAATGGAGCTATGGTTCTATCCTGGGAGAGAGGGACATTAACGAGCACAGCTTCAATTTCCCCTTCCAACATATGCCCGGAACGACAATTAGAGCCGGGATAGATCCGGTGTTGCCGGCCGATAAAGTAGTGGAGGTGGTGGCCGCCAAGGTGATCCCTTACGCAGGCGATCCGTTTATGTTCGATTATAGCGACGGACCCACAGGGATTTACTCGGATCACAGAGTGAAAACCATTGCCTGGCACAGACATTACACAAGATTCTGGCTTCAATCATGCCTGTTCTGCGACTGGGTATGGCCGCTATTCTTCACCCCCAATAGCGCGGATAAATCAGGCCCGACGCCGGAGGGAGAGCCCAGGTTCTTCAACGCCGTAACCGGTAAGAAAACAACCTTTGCCGATGGAATGGAAATCGGGCGCAGGATCTGGAACCTGGACA
>JBBISO010000032.1:0-5973 GCA_037441325.1 Acidobacteriota bacterium
GTCCAAAACCGAGCTTGCATAATCGCGCAGTTCCGGAAGGATTTCGATTGTGTATACCTCAGGGACGATTTCGCCCAGAATGGCCGCCTGATAACCGGAGCCGGTTCCGATCTCCAGAACGCGCTCGGTGCCCCGCAGGTCAAGCGCCTGCGTCATATAGGCGACAATGTATGGCTGCGAGATGGTTTGCCCCATCTTCAGCGGAAGTGCGTGGTCGTTATAGGCTGAATCCCTATATTCGGGGGGGACGAATTCGTGCCGCGGCACCTTAAGCATAGCCGCGAGGACACGAGGATCCCTGATATCGCGGCTCTGCAACTGTTCACGCACCATCCGCTCGCGCAGCCGGGTAAACTCAACATCCTCAGCCCCGGGCGCTTTTGCGGGCGCCTTTTGATTCACCGAAAGCCAATTCGTGGAGCATCCTCCGAGACATGCCATGAGGCACGGATTAATCAGGAGAACAATAAGAAATCTACCAAGGGCCGGCCCCATCCTGCGCCTCGACCTTCAATGATTTTACTGCGCCTTTAGCCTCGATTTCAACTCGCCAATAGGATTAACCCGCGTTTCGCAAGGTTTCGTAGCCAGGCGGCGCAGCCCCGAATGCAAAATCCGGCGCACTTGCTTTCCCGGGCCTGGCCCCGCCCTTACAAACGCTGCCGCAAAAGCCGATACCCGCCGGCTATTAAATTTCCATCTTGCGGCTATTTCTATTATAGCACCGCACCGGATCAAACCCGCTCCGCCGTCCGAAAATCTTTGACCTGGAATTAAATCCCGAGTTCGCGCAGATTATCGTTTCTTTTCTCTGCATGCTCGGCGGGGGAAAGATCTCTTGCCCGGCGCGAAGGATTTGCCTGTTGGCAGGATTAAGTTCCGCCATGCCGGAATAGGCCGGCCGTGGTAAACTTATTTTGGGGGTTCGGGAAATCCATGATCTTCTCGCTGGACATTTGGCTCATGCCGGCCATTGCGGCAGGTTCTTCATCCTACCTGGTGTGCCTGGCGTGGGAACGCATTAAGTACCGCACCGCGCCTGATGGATTATTGGAGGGATTTCTCGCGGGAATGAGCTTTCTTATGGGCGCTATTTGCGCCTATTATCGGCATCATATGTATGCCCCAACCCTCGAGAACAACGTCATCATTATGTTCGTGGTCGGCGCAAGTACAACCTATGTCTGGCTGCTTCTTCGCAAATATCTGCCCGGCTTTAAAAGCAAAGAGAAAAATTGAGCTGGGGAGGAGCCGGGGGCGCGCGGGTCGTCGGCCGATCAGGCGGTCCCCTCACCCGCGCTTATCCAACCGAGCGCTTCTCCGCCTGCTTCCAACTTCCCGCGCACAAAAATGCGTCACCTGCCTTATCGTCAGCGCGGCCGCAATACTTCATCTGTTCATGCCAACATATCGGCGCCGGCTTGAGGTCGGTTGAACTTGCGAATATCTCCCGCCGGGGCTTCGCCCTTGAAATTTCCGAGCGCCCGAGAGATCCGCGGAAATGCGGACGATCGGACTATACTTGAATTTGCCAAAGTCATTTGGCAATCGGTTGGTTAGTTTCTGTCGCCGGGCGCAGCCGTTGGAGTGCACAAGCTTGCTTGCGCCTTTTGCACTGTGAAGATTATCGAGCACTTGAAGGCAACAGCAAGCCGCCGCGCTCCAACATACCTGATAGATAAATTTCGCGACCGAAACCAAGTAGCGCATTTCATTGATACGGCAGCGTATTCATGAAATGATGTACTAAGTTACGTCATATTGGTCTATAATTCTCGAAGCGAGTATCTATATACTTTTGTACTGTCCAGGATTAAACAGTACGAACAAAGCATTATTTTATAGAAAACATGAAAGGAAATGCATATGCCCAGTGATCGCTATAGAATATTGGAGTTGGCGCTGGAATCCCTGGAAAATAAGAAAAGACAGATTGATGCGGAGATTGAGGAAATAAACCGGGAGCTTAGGGGGAGGGTCTCCAAAAGAGTAGTCTTGAAAGCCAAAACTGCAGCCGCGAAAGCCGCCCCGGCGCGAAAGCCGGCGCAGTTTTCGAAAGAAGAGAGAATGCGGAGATCCCAAAGGATGAAAGCTTATTGGGAAAACTGGCGCAAAAAGAAAGCTCGCGTGAAATAAGCGGCCGAACACGGGAAATTCCGGAAACGCGACCCGGGCCGCAACGAGCCGGACCCGCCGGATGGAGAGCGGCCGATTTCGTTCACCAAGAGACAATTGCTGCCGGGTGGAAAATCGTTCGTGCGCGCCGACAAATGGCTGCGGAAGGCGCTTTCGCAACCTCCTCCGGGTCACGGGTTTCCGGAAAATCATTACCTTTCTTTCGTGGACTTCCGCACAACACGAGCATACGCGCAAAATATCCTCCGCCGCGCCCGGACCCGGAATTTCTGGTATTGACAACCGTTATGCTCACGCTTAGTATTTTTTCGGCCTGATAATCGGGCCGGTTTCTCAGGAAACTAATATACACATTATGAGCATAAGTAGCCGAGGGTCGGCGGGTTCGCACATTGCGGATGGACATTCCGAACCGACGCCGACTCCGGAGATAATGCGAGAAACCGCGCCTGTTTATCAGCGGCTGAGACATGTCATCCCGGAAATCGAATGGCCGGTTCACGCCGCCTATATCTCCGCTATCCTGAAACTCAAAGCCGAACGCCGCGCCGTTATCCTGGCCCACAATTATCAGACGCCGGAAATTTTTCATGGAATCGCGGACATAACCGGAGACTCGCTGGCGTTGGCGCGGGAAGCTGCCAAGAGCGGCGCGGAAATGATCGTATTGTGCGGGGTTCGTTTTATGGCGGAAACCGCCAAGCTGATGAATCCATCCAAGACAGTGCTGATTCCGGATCCCGAGGCGGGGTGTTCGCTGGCCGCCTCCATCACGGCGGAAGATGTCCGGCTGCTTCGCCGCCAATATCCCGGCGTGCCGGTGGTGACCTATGTCAACACCTCGGCCGCGGTCAAAGCTGAGTCCGACATCTGCTGCACCTCCGCCAACGCCGTTGAGATTGTCGAATCTCTGGGCGCCGAGCGAGTCATTTTCCTTCCGGATGAATATCTTGGACGGTATGTTGCCGGCCGGACCAAGGTGGAGATCATTCCCTGGAAGGGACGTTGTGAAGTTCACGAAAAATTCACGAGCAAGGATCTGAAGTCGTACCGGGCTCAATTCGCCGACCTTATCATCCTCGCGCATCCGGAATGCCCTCCGGATGTTCTGGCCGAGTCCGATTACGTCGGATCCACCGCCGGCATGATACATGAAGTGGCGCATCGGAGGGCACGCCGCGTTATGATGGTCACCGAATGCTCCATGAGCGACAACGCCGCGGTTGACTTTCCGCAGACCGAATTCGTCCGGCCCCGCAGCCCATGCCCGCACATGAAAAAAATCACGCTGCCCAAGGTCCTCCATTCGCTGCAGTCCATGCAGCATATGGTTACGGTGGAACCCGAGGTTGCCGAAAATGCGAGGCGCGCAGTGCGGCGAATGCTTGAGCTCGCCCCGCAGCCTGTTCGCGGCCATGCCAGATAATAACCGGAGTTCGGAACCGCTTCTGCCCCTCTATCCGCTGCTCTACGACGAAACTGTCCGCAGAGCCTTGGCGGAGGACTTGGGGAACGCGGGGGACATAACCACGGATGCCGTGGTTCCCATGAATGAAGAGGCCGTCGCCATGATTGTGGCTCGAGCCCCGGGGCGCATCGCCGGGATTTATGTCGCCGGCCATGCCTTTCACTGCCTGGATCCGGGTTTGAGATTTGAGATCCGGCTCCCCGACGGAGAGGATGCGCAGGCAGGTGACACTCTGGCCGCCGTTCGAGGGTGCGCCCGCCCGATTCTCTCGGCGGAGAGAACAGCCTTGAACTTTCTCATGCGCCTCTCAGGCGTGGCCACGGCGACGCGAAACATCGTCAGCCTCATCTCCGCGTATTCCGCCCGTGTGGTTTGCACGCGCAAGACGACTCCCGGCCTCCGCGCCCTCGAAAAATATGCCGTCCGGGCCGGCGGCGGGGCGAACCACCGTTTCGGGCTTGATGACGCAATTTTAGTCAAGGATAACCACATTCTTGTTGCGGGCGGGGTGACAGAGGCCGTCCGGAGAGTTCGCAGGCGCGCGGGACATATGGTCACGGTCGAGGTGGAAATCGACTCGCTCGAACAGCTGGAGGACGCTTTGAAGGAAGGTGTCGACGCGGTCTTGCTCGACAATATGCCGATGGAGATGCTGGCCGAAGCTGTGCGCCTGGCCAAAGGAAGAGCCATTACCGAAGCTTCCGGCGGCGTGACTCCGGAGACCGCACGCGCCATCGCCGCCACCGGCGTCGATCTCATTTCGGTCGGGTGGATCACCCATAGCGCGCCGGCGCTCGACCTCGCGCTGGGTTTAGCCTTCAATATTTGATCTCGGTTTTCAGAAATGCCGGGAAAGGTTTTTGATCGCCGCTTCTTCCGTTTTGACAACTTCACCGCCGCGCGCTGAAGAATTCCTTGAGAATTGAGCCGCATTCGAATTCGAGTATTCCCGAAGTCGCGCGCATTTTATGATTCAGCGCCGGAGCATCCGCCAGTTGGAAGCAGGACCGGATCGCCCCGGCCTTGGGGTCCGCAGCGCCGTAAATCACTTCCTCCACCCTTGCCTGGATCATGGCGCCGACGCACATGATGCACGGCTCAATGGTGACGATCAGGATCGAGCCCGGCAGCCGGTAATTGGTGACATTATGGGAAGCTTGGCGCAGGGCAACGATCTCGGCATGCGCCGTCGGGTCGTGAAGCCGAAGGGAGCTGTTGCGGCCGCGGCCGAATATTTTGCCGTCCACCAGAAGTACCGCTCCGACGGGAACCTCTCCTTCCGCTTCCGCCTTGCGCGCCTCCCGCAGCGCCTCCCGCATCCAGAATTCCGCCGTTTCCTTATCCATCGGGCACTCCTGCGCAATAAATCAGCCAAAGATTTCCCAGATTTCAAAGGGAAATTCAATTTATTTCTACGAAATGCGCCATCCTCACAAAAGCAAGTGAATAGAAAGCATGTGCGGCGGGACTCCAGAGGCCGTCTCAAAACTGCAATTTCCTAGGAATTGCGAATCTGGTTTCCTTGGACTGCGGCGGCTTGCCGCCGCCTTCACAAACATGCTAAATATATATCCCATAAAGATTTATGAAAAAGGCGCAAGCAAGCTTGCGCAAAGGGTTCGCCTTGCCATCCGGTCTTCATCAAAAACCGGCAAATCTGCAAGTTTTGAGACAACCCTCCGGAGCCGTCCCACTTTTGGGAGTACAATGCAAGCTATGAAACTTTCAAAGCCGATGATCGGCGGCCTCAAACTGTTGCTGACCCTGTTCCTGCTCTTTCTGGTTTTCCGTTCGGTCGATATTTCCGGGGTCCGCCAGGACCTCGGCGCAATTGAAGGCAAGTCACTGGTCTTCCTTCTGATCCTGTGCTGGATCGGTCAATTGTTCTGCTCCGAGCGGTGGCGAATTATCGCCGCTTCTCTCCAGCTGGGAGGCAGCTACGGCAGTTTTGTAAGAATGTATTTCGTAGGGATGTTTTTCAACATCGGGCTGCCATCGCTCATCGGGGGCGATGTCGTCAAAGCTTATATCGTAAGCCGCAGAAACAGCAAACCGCTGCCCACCGGATTGGCCTCAGTCCTTCAGGACAGGGCTGCGGGTCTGATTTCGCTTCTCATCTACGGCACTCTCGCGATTCTGGCGCATCCGATCCGCTGGCGGGAATTTCCGCTGTGGACCCTGTATGTTCTTGCCTGGGCCGGGACCGTTTTTCTACTGGGGCTGGTGTTTAAAGGCGACCGGCTCTACACCCGATTTATCAAACCGGGCGGCGCGATGATTTTTCAGAAGGCGCTGCAAAGGATTGCAGAGTTTCACCGCAATCTGGGCATAGGCCGCCTCAATCGCCGGGCGCTTTCGCGCATCGCTTT
>JBBISO010000032.1:6021-17080 GCA_037441325.1 Acidobacteriota bacterium
CATCCCGTCGGCTTTATCCAATTTTGCGGGCTGTTCCCGCTGGTAACGCTCGCAACCATGGTTCCCATTACGCTCGGAGGCCTGGGGGTTCGGGAATGGGTCTATGTCGAAGCGCTGTCCCTCGTGGGAATTCCGAGGACCTCCGGACTGGTTATTTCCCTTGCCACATCGGCAATGCTTCTGCTATGCAATCTCGCCGGGTTGCTGTTTCTGCCCGGTATCCCGCGCCACCTGCGCCCGCGGGCTGAAGATTTCTCAAAATAGGCCGAACAATTATAAGACGGCCGGCGAACGCTTTTTGGAGTATGATTTAATTATAAAGACAGGCTCACCATGGCTAATTCAAATCAGGAACGTTTAAAAATTGCAGTTTTCATCGACTTCGACAACATTGCGATCGGTATAAAGCAATCGCTGAACCGCGGCTTTGATGTCGGGACGGTCCTGGAGGCGATCAAAGAAAAAGGGGAAGTGGTTACCAAAATCGCCTACGGGGACTGGAAGCGGGCGGAAGATTACAGCCGGGCGATGACGCAGCACGCGGTCCAGATGGTCCAGCGGAATCTTACGCCGCGCGGCGACAAGAACGGGGCCGATATTGCACTGGCCCTGGATGCCCTGGAGATGGCCTTCACCCGAAACCACATCAATGCCTTCGTGATTGTGGGCGGAGACAGCGACTTTATCGCCCTGGTGGAAAAGCTGAAGCAATACGACAAAACGGTTTTCGTGGTCGGAGGACGCGCGTTCACGAGCATCATCCTGCAGAAGAACTGCCATGAATTCATATCTTACGAAAACCTTGTCGGCATACAATCCGGCACCAGAAAAACTTCGGGCAAAACCCAGGCCTCGAGCACTTCGGCTCTCAGGAACGCGCTCCCGCTCGTCCGCCGGGCTCTTAAAATCCTCTCCGATCGCGAAGTATCGCCGCAATTGGGGTTGCTCAAGAGTACGCTGCTGCAGCTTGACTCGACTTTTTCGGAAAGGGATTACGGCGTCGGCAGCTTTCGCGATTTTATCCAGAAACTGGCCGATGCCGGCTACCTGCACCTCAAGCAGGTGGATCGAAGCCTTCTGGTGGAATTGAAAGAAACCAGGGAAGAAACCGGAAAAGAATTCCAAAAACCTCCGGCTGGCCCGCAGGAATCGGTACCGGAGGTCCAGACCACGGCCGAGCAACCGGCTGCCGCGGCCCAGGCATCCGAAGCCATCAATGCCCTGTTGGAGCTGCTTCGCGAATCCAAGCCTAAGCCGCACTGGCCGATGTACTTGCGATCGTTCAAACAGTTTTTGAGATCGCTCCAGCCCCCCTTCGACGAGCGCCAATTCGGCCTGTCCAGCACCTACGACCTGGTTCGCCAGGCTCAAAAAGAGGGACTGCTCCGCGTCGAACGCAATCGGCAGGGCATCCTCCGCATCTTCCCGGCTGAGCGCTACCCGCAAGAGGTTCCGCCACAATCGGCGGAGGAACCCGCCCCTGCGGAAACGGCCCGTTTTGAATTCGAAGTTATCGCCCCCGAGCGGGGAATTGCGTCGCTTGAGCCGGAATCGAAGCCTGTTGTGCAGTGGGAACCGATTGCGGCCCCGGCCGAGATTCCGACAGAGCCCATAGAATCCGCGCTCGAAGCGGCACCTTCCCCCGAGGTCCGGGCCGAAGCGGTCAAAGAAGCTCGGGCGAAAAAACAGAAAAGGAAGCAGCCGAAGAAGACGGCATCGGGAAAAACCGGCAAAAGCGAAAAACGCAAAATAAAACGCGCAAAGGAAAAGACCAAGGAGGGGGAATAATCCACATCAGCCGCGAACTGAGGAGCCCTCGGCCACGCCTTGCATCCATACCGCCCGCACCGCCTCGCTACGAAGATTTGCGAGAAATGCGGGCTAATTGACTACCGCCGGCCGGCATTTCTTGTTGATTTCGCCGCTCCCGCACAAACTCCGGGGAATATGCTTACTTCGTACGCCGACCGATCATTATCAGCATGTTTTTGGCGTTCTCGAGTTTAACCTCATCCTTTCCGATTTCTACATATTTGGTCAGCAATTCCTTGGTGCGGCTGTCCTTCTCCTTGCCGTCCGCATAATACAACTGCCCCAGGTCGAAATAGACGTCGACGTTGTCGGGGTTTATTCTGAGGACTCGCTCCAAGGCGGCCTCCGCGAGCTGCGGCTGCTTATGCTTCGTCGAGGCGGCAAGAGAGAGCAAAACCTGTTCTGCGCTTTGAGACCCCGCGTTCTTGGGATCGGCGAGCACGTCAATTGCCTCCTCATATTTCTTGGCGTCCAGATAGTATTGCGCAAAGGAATTGCGGTATTCTTCAATTCTGTCGGCGGGAGCGAGTTCAATGGCCTTTTTAAATGCGGCGATCGCGGCCTCCTGTTGATCCAGCTTGGCCTGCGCCCTGGCGATCTGCCTCCAGAGCGGGGATTGTTTGTCCAGCGCCACCATTTTCATCGATTCGTCATATTTTTTAAGAGCGCCCGCGGCGTCGCCCTCCTGCAGCAGCTCGTTGCCTTCATTCATTATGGCCTGAGCCTTGTCCAGTTCCATGTTCTCTTTCCTGATATCGATCTGGGTTTTCAGATCGGTGTAGGATTTTTCGGAAGGCTTCAATTTGATCGCGGTTTCAATCGACCGGAGCGCTTCGTCGAACTTCTTGGCATTGGTCAATGCGACGGCCCGGTTGGCGTGAAGGTCGGGATTGTCGGGTTCGATTTTAATCGCTTCGGCATATTCGGCGGCGGCCTCGTCGAATTTTTGCTGCCTGAGCGCGTTTTCCGCCTTTATTGACGGGAGCTTTTTGATCAAGCCCTGCACGTTCTGGTACAGCTGATCGTATGGATTCGGGCCGGGCGGCAAGGCCGTCATATAAGCGCTCGCAAGCCCGGCCGCTTTATTCAACATATCGACGCCCTGATCATATCTGGACTGTTGCAGATAAGAAACCGCCAGATAATAAAATGCCTCTGCGCTGGCCGCATTGATCTCAATCGACCGGATAAAAAGCTCCTCAGCGTCCGTGAATTTGTTTTGCCTGTAAGCTTCCAGTCCTTGTTTCAAAAGCTCGAATGCCCTGGCTTCCTCAGCGGGGTCTTCAAAATGGAGCTTCTTATCGGCTCCGGCTGCGAGTTTAAGCGTCACGGATTCCTGGGAGCCTTTAAGCACTGCGAACTCGTGCAGCGCGGGGAAAAAACCTTCCTTGCGTCCCACGATGCGATAAGCGCCGTCCTCCAATTTATCGAAGACCGCATTCCCTTGGGCGTCGGTCTTTTTATCCTTTGTCTTTTGGCTTTTCAGCTGAAAAACCACGACTTTGACGCCCGGCACAGGATTTCCCGAAGCATCCAAGCACCTGACCTGAAGCCGGCTGTTTTCGGCAAAAACCGGCAAAGCGAATAAAGCGACCGAAAAAGAAATCAAACAAGCAACAAAGAAACTGCATCGATTGGTTTTCATAGCAAATCTCGGAATATTTCGGTGTGTTCACGGCATCGCCCGCCTCCATCCGGGAGGCGCCGCTCAAATCAGATGCCGCTGATTAGCCGATTCGGTTATGCCCTCTCCTCCGATTTCAGAACTTCCGACGTGCCTCTCAAAGACCAGGAAAATTGACAATTCTGCTGGCGGAGGTGCGGACCAAAAACCGTCGGCTTTTTATTGGCCGGGAAGCCATCTGGAGACAGCTTGCTGCCGCTCCGGAGGATGCTCAGATACGCACTCTCCAGAATTTTGGCCGAAGGCGCAAACAAGCTTGCAGACTTCCAGGATTTCATCCCCTGCGACAATAAAAGCAGACATATTTTTTGCCCACCTTGTCAGCAGTTCTGATTTGACCCATAGACATTACACGCTGAAGTCAAATCTTGCAACTAATGATCCTTTTTTGCGGAAAAAGGTTGCGCCGGCCGCGCATTTTTCACCTGAGCTCTTTCGGAGCGATTTGCGCCAGCTGCCGCCAGCTTTTTCACGGTATTTTGACCACCAATTTGGCGGTGCCGGTATTCCCGTCGCCGTCGCTGGCGCGGACGCCGATGAGATGCTCCCCGGTGGAAAGCTCCGGTGTCGAAATCCGGTATTCCTCCCGGGCTGAATCGGCAATGCCGTCTTCCGGGAAGACGAGGAGCCATTCGCCGCCGTCTATGGAAAACTCGGCGCTGGCGATGCGTCCCGTCAGCACGCGCGCCTGAAATTGCGCCTCCACTTTCTTGCCGTTAATCTTGCTCCCCGTGATTTCGACCTGCGGCGTTGCATTGGCGATCACAAAGGGATCCGAGATCAGCTCGCCAATGAGAAATTTGTCATGGGGATTGCTGGGCGCATCGCTGGCGACGACCTTCAGCCGGTAAAGGCCGTCCGGAAGCGATGCGGCGTTCAGGGTATAAAACGTATCGGTGAGCTTCTTCTCCAGCAGCTTCCAGTCGCTCTCTCCGTCCCCCTTGAAATAGAGGGAATACTCCAGCCGGTCATCGTTATCATCGGTCGCTTTCCAGGCAAACGATTGCGCGCCCGGCTGAAGGATCTGCCGCGGAGGAAGCGGTTGTCTCTCCCGGCCGCGTTCCCGGGGCGCGTTCAAGGATCGCCCGTCCGGGCCGGCCGCGGGAGCATATAGGGTCGAGCTTCCCGCGGCGAGCGACGGCTGCTTCTGGAGCTCAATGCCGTAAGGGAACACTTCAATACTGACCACTTGAGGCCGCAAGTTCTGCTGCAGATAAGCCACTTGAACATTTTCCAGCATGTCGGATCCCATGCCGGGCGCGCCGCCCGGGATATTCGTGAAGGTCGCGCGCCATTGCAAATAACGCGCTCGAGGACTCGTGATCTGCTGCCCGGGCGACGTATAGGCTGCGCTCCAATCGCTCCAGGAAGTGTCCGCTTTATCCGTATTTCCGGTTCGGGTGAAAAATTCCACGGTGGCGCCCGCGGGATTGGCGATGCGCCAGGAGATCTTGCCCCAGGAAGCCACCGTCTTGGCGTCCAGGGCCTGCGATTCGTAGGTCCCGCTTTTTGTCCTTTGGTTTTGGAACCTGTAAACCCGGCCCTGATTGCTGCCGCTCACATAAGTGACATCTCCGGCAACCAATAACCGGGTCAAGTCTTCTTCCGGACAATCCGAGACCACGGTAACCTGCTTGGCCGCATCGACCGTAAGAAGGCGTCCCTTGGGGCCGGTCGCGAGCAGAAGGAACCCATCGCCGCGCACCGCCGCGTCCAAAACCACATGATCATTCGAGCTGTAAATAGTCTCCACGCCGCCGTCCTTCGTAATCGCATATACGGCCGATCTTGCGCCGGCGCTTTCCTTCTCACCTCCCGGCGCGGTTACCGCTTTGGTATCTTTCGTTTTCTCCGCCGCACCGATGATGGACTCGATGGTAATCGCGCCGGCCGCAGGCTCCGCCTTCTGGCTCGATGGGGCCGCGGGCCTCGAAGCGGGCAAAGCATCCGCAGCCCGGGAGGCCACCGCAACGGCGTAAATAGTGCCGAAGCGGTCCTTCGCGAACGAACGGACTTCCTCCAGAGCAGCATCCATCCGAGCGAATCCTTTTCCTCCGGAAGTTATTTCCATGATCAGTCCCCGCGGTGAGGTTCCGGCCAAAAGATTATTGTTGTCAGCGCGCGCCAAGGTCACGACGTGATTGTCGGCGCAGGTATAGAAGGCCGACTTCGCTCCGCTCTTGTCGACTTTAAAAATGATTCCGCTCGCTCCCGTTCCGACGTAGAGATTGCCGGCGTGGTCAAACATCAAGGACCAAATATACTTGCTTTCCGGATTGCAGAACTCCGTGGCCTGATTCGGGCCGGACACCTTGTAAACCTTGCCGTCGGGCGAGGTCCCGACATAAAGCACTTCGGCATCATCCAGCGCCAAAGCAAAAACATTCAGTTCTTTGGACTGAAAATACAAGCTTCCCTTGCCCTGCGGATCGATTTTAAAAACCTTTCCCTCATCGCCCGTTCCGACATAAAGGTTGCCCGCTTTATCGCGTACCATAGAGAAGATGTACGGCTGCCCCGTGTCGTAAAAGAGATCGTATGCCGGAGCGGGAAAAATCCTGCCGTCGGGCGCAAGCGACACGCGATCAAAATTGCCTTTGAGCAAATCCGCCTGAGTGAAATTTTCCCAGAACTGAGGGGTCACAGCCCAGGCAGCCGCCGAAAGAATCATTGAAAAGTAAAGAATTGCGAGTCCTTTATTTCGCATCATGGCTCCACCGAACATACCCATTAACAAAAGCAGCCTCGACCGGCATGGATACAAGGCGCGCGGGTCTCCAGAGGTTGTCTCAAAACTGCAATTTCCTAGGAATTGCGAAGCTGGTTTCCTTTGGAGTGCGGCCGCTTGCTGCCGCCTTCACAAACATGCTAAATATATATCCCATAAAGATTTATGCAAAAGGCGCAAGCAAGCTCGCGCACTCCAAGGGGTTCGCCTTGCCATCCGGTTTTCATCAAAAACCGGCAGCTTCAGCTCAATGGGATCACGGCTTGACCTGAAGCCTCAAGGTCCTCGCGCCCGCAATCATGTGATCCGTTGCCGCCAATTCGTATTCCGAGAGTGCGGAGGCACGGATCGGAATCAAGGCTCCCGCTTTGCGCTCTGATTTCAGAATGGAAAGAAAAGACGGCGGCAAACCGGGCAACCCCTCCCCCTTTAGCGCGACTCCGGGTTCCTGCCGGAAGAAGCGCACATAAAGGCGGTCCGTTTTCCGCAGGTTGTTGATGAACCTTATCAGTTGAGTGAGATCGCGCGGAATTAAGGTTTCCCCTTCCTCCTGATCGTCCAGCGCCATCAGCGCCGTGCCGTCGGCGACCAGCATCGTTAAAGGTCCCGGCGAGGCGTTCGCCGGGATCTTCACAGGATAGGTGTCCCGGAGCAACTCGCCGCTCGCTTTCTTGTAAGCAATCTCAAGCTCCAGTGACTCCCCCGCTTTGACATCCGTGCGGCTGAAACGGATGGAATCCAGCGCGGCCGCCTGATCGGCTTCCTGAGCCGTGATTTCAAGCTCGATGTTTTCCAGCTCCAGATTCTTATAGCCTGCCGCCATAAGGTAATTTACGGGCACCGCAATGGACAAGGAGGCATCGCCGGCCGCGCTGCCGTCGGAGGAGAATCGATTATCAATTACCACGGGTTGCTCATTCTTGATCCTGATCCTGCCTTTGACTCTGAGGGTGGCGAATCCCAGCGCACGCTCCGTAGCCACAATGGTGTTATAGACCGCGAGGTTGACCAAAAGCGGCGTGAGGAATGCATCGCGCGCCAGTTCATATCTCAGCTCCCGCTTTATTCCTCTGCTTGTCGTCAGGGAAACCGCTAACGGCACCATGCGCGCCTTTTCGCCCACAATCCCGTAAACCCCAAAGCCCCTGTCCTGGCGGATCGTTCCAACCGGCGCGCCGGTTTCCAGAATCTTGAAGGAACTCTCAAGGCTCGGGAATACGATGATCGTCCTTCCTTTATGCATGGGCAATTCGGTAAACCCGAGATTCAGCATGCTGTGGCCAAATGCATAGAGCTTGTTGCCGTCCACGTAGGTGACGGTGCCGCCTGCGGAAACATCAAGATCACCGCGGATCAAGGGAACGACGATGTTGGAACCGGGCTCGAGCGGCGAATCATCGGAAGCCGCATGCGGCGCCGTTTCCGCACCTCCGCTCCCCTGCAGGGCCGACAAACCCAGGGCCCGGAACTTCGGCGCAAAAACCTTCAAGGTTTCATTGTCGAATCCGCCCATGCTGAGAGGGGTGGCAATGGGCACAAGTGAGCGGCCGCCAAAAGCCGCCAGCGCAGGCTGCCGCTTGATGTCCCCGGCGGTGACCGCCGCTTCTCTCAACCTGAATGGGTCTTCCAACCGCGGAAGCCAATTATTCTCAAGCGCGCCTTTTTTAAAAATGGTCTTAGTCCCGGGAGGCGACTCCTTTTCCTCAAAAGCGCCGACTATTTGAGTGATCGGAGAGATGCCGCATATCGCTTCTCTGGCAAATGAAAAGGAATATGCGACCGCACCCAGAAGCTTTCCCTCAATAAAAACCGGGCTGCCGCTCATGCCTTCGAAAACTCCCGTCCTGTCGATCACCCCGCCGCTTAGGCGCGCCAGCACCACGCTGGCTCCAGGATTGACGCCGTGCAGCACGCCCAGGATCTCGACCTGGAATTCCTCAGGCTTGGTTCCCTGATAACATGTCTTGCCGATTCCCTTCATTCCCGGCCTGAGGTCCTCCATCCGAAAGAATTCAGACTTAGCCCAAGCCCCGCCCGGCTGCGCCAGACAGAAGGCGATCGCGGAAAGCACAAAGCCCAACCATCTGCAAATCATGCAATTCAACCTTTCAAAGATATAAAGTATAACAGATTTGCCGTTGATGATTGACGATTGAACATGAGTATAAACGTTCGAACAGCGATGGCTGTCTCCACCGGCCAATTGCTTTCAGCAATTGGATCCCCGGCAGGCGCCATCCCGATCATCAATCGTCAATATGCTTGATGTTTGCCCTCTCCTTGGCCTAACTTGTTTCCGTGACTCATCCGGATATTTGCGCGATAATCCTGGCAGGCGGCCAAAGCAGGAGAATGGGTTTTAATAAGGCCCTGCTCAATATAAACGGCCGGCCTCTTATCCGCATCTTGATCGACAGCGTGCGCCCTTTGACCGAACGCATCATTATCTCTTCAAACGACGTTTCCCTTTACCGGTTCCTCGATTATCCGGTAATTCCAGACACATTCAGAAATCGCGGGCCGCTGGCGGGACTCCATGCGGTCATGGCGCAGGAAAATTGCTCCCTTTATATCGTGCTGGCCTGTGACTTGCCGAATCTGCAATCGCAGTTCCTGCACCGGCTGGTTTCTTACGCTGACGGCTTTGACGCCGTCATTCCCCGCACCCGGGACGGTGTGGCGCATCCGCTCTGCGCTTTATACCGCCAAACCTGCTTCCCATCCATTCAGAGGGCGTTGCAAAGCGGAGCCAATATGGTAATTCTAACGTTCCTCGACGAATCCCTCGCCGTCAGGTGGATCGGTCCGGATGAAGGCCAGTTCAAGGATGAAGATTTGGCTAATTTAAACACTCCGGATGACTTGCGCAAGCTGGGGATTAAGGCTTGCGCACAACCCCTTCAAAACTCTATATATAGTAGCTAATACGCCAGAGACCCCGATATATTGTGATTTTATTTGGTTCTTGCCAAAGCTCTATGCTATATTGGGCGCCGAATAGCAATAGGTCCGAAGCTTCTCTAAAGATCCCTGTGGCATGCGGGATTCTCCGAGCTAAAGCGAGGCGTTAGGCCGGCTCATGGGGAGCGGATGGCTGCACTTTGGGGTTATAAATCAATGACGCCGCATATCCCGGCAAGGATTCCAGTTGGGAAATTATTGCACACGGTCCTTCCCGCCGCTGCCATTTTGCTCGCCGGAGTTTTCATAATGCTCGCGTTGCTGGTTTATAAAATCACCCATCCGGGTGCCGTCCCGGAACCTGTGGATCCGTCATATTACATGCTGCCGTCGCTTGAAGTCACAATCCCATCCGGCGGCCAAAGGGACATACTCGCATGGTGGATTCCAGGACTTAAGGGCGCGCCGGGCATCATTCTTGCTCCCGGTTATGGAATGAACCGCTCGGATGCGCTGAGCCTGGCCGCGGCTTTGCGCGAAAAGGGATTTAACCTCCTGGTTTACGATCAGCGCGGAAGCGGAGCATCGCCCAGAGGAGCGAGCACTTTGGGTCTGCGCGAGGCCGAGGACATGGCGCGCGTTCTCGCATTTCTGCGGAGCAAACCTGAAAGCAATCCGTCGAGCATTGGGATCTGGGGCGTGGATGTAGGCGCCCGAGCCGCCTTGAAGGCGGCGGCATCCGTCCCTGAAGTGCGGGCAATTGCAGCCGATGGAGCATTTGAATTTCCTTCCGATTTCATGCGCTTCCGGATCCATGAGGACTTCGGATTAAATAGCCGTGTTTTGCAGCTCGCCTGCGGCCGGATATTCGGACTGTGGCACGCTTCGGGCAGCCCGCCATGGGACGAACCTCTTCCCATCGAAGCGCTTCGCGATCGGGCCATTTTGTTTATCAAGGGCGAGAACCGCGAAGAACTGGGGCGCCTGACGGCTGCTCTTTACGGCCGAGTCCGGCCGCGGAAAGAAATGATATCGTTAAAAGCGGCACGCGTTCGCCTGCTGGCCGGCGAGGACCTCAGAAATTACGACCGGCAGGTTACCAACTTTTTTGGGCTGAATCTTAAATGAAGCGTTGGGCGCCTTATTATTCGGATACAAGCCTTCAGTCTCTTGATTGCCTGGCTAGCCCGCACTGCGCACAAGGTTTCTACTGTGGCGGGTTTTCCAACAGTTTTTCAACGGGTATAAACCGCAATGAACCAGATTAGGAAATTGGATCTCATCGGATTCAAATCTTTCTGCGATCGCACTCAAATTCCTTTCAACGAGGGGATCACGGCGATCGTCGGACCAAACGGCTGCGGGAAGAGCAATATCGCTGACGCCATCAGCTGGGTCGTCGGCGAACAGAGCGCCAAAACTCTGCGCACCGACAAAATGGAAGGTGTGATTTTCAACGGGACCCAAAAACGGAAACCTTTGGGTTTCGCGGAAGTCATTCTCACTCTTTCGCTTGAAAACAACGCCGCCATCCCCGGGGTGCCGGAATTTGACCCGCAAGGCTTCACGGTCGGACGGCGGCTCTACCGCTCCGGCGAGAGTGAGTATTACCTCGACGGGCGCCGCTGCCGCCTGAAGGACATCCAGGCGCTGCTCGAAGGAACCGGCCTCGGGCCGAATTCCTACGCCATTCTTGAGCAAGGGAAAATCAACCAGATCCTCAGCTCGAAGCCAGCGGAACGCCGGAGCCTGATCGAGGAAGCCGCCCGAATCACTTTGTTCAAGAGCCGCCGCTATTCCGCTGAGATGAGGCTCGAGCTGGCGCAACAGAATCTGGTGCGCGCCCAAGACATTATCCGTGAAGTGGTGCGGCAGCTGAACTCGCTGCGCCGGCAGGCAGCCAAAGCGCGGCGCTACAGCCGATTGCGCGATGA
>JBBISO010000033.1:0-11651 GCA_037441325.1 Acidobacteriota bacterium
GAGGATCGAGGCACTCGGCCCCATCCCGTCTTCTTACGAAAATGGAGTGCTGCCGGAAACCCCTTGATCCGATAATTTCCCCGTAATAGTCTGTGGCTGCAGGCCACGGCACAAACAAATCCGCTTCAGATCGTCGGTCGGCGAAACGGTACGTTTTGGAGATTCTTGCTTGCCTATGGGGGTGCTATAACCTTGCCTGATAGCCGAGCGCTTTATGCCGTGAGTGCTATTCCGCTTTGCGGCATTCGGCAGGATCCAGGATTTGTTTTTTTAAAAACTGCGCTGTTTCTTCCTTGTTTACAGGTCCGCTGGTGACATAGCTGTAAAGGATAAAGTTGCCCAAGTATTCTTGCTTGGAATTTCTGCGAAATGCCGTAACGCGCGCTTGGGCGCGCTGGACTTTGGCGGCTCCGATCTCTCTGATTCCGGGGGAGACTCGGAGCGTTAGGGCGCATTCGTCAGACTGATCCGTTGTGTTTTCCTTCAGCACTTGTTCCAGGATCGGCAAGAAATTCCTGTATTGAGCGCCAATCGCCTCTGGGATATCCGGTCCCGGGGCCATGATGATTAGTTTAACGTTCCTGTGAACCTCGACTTCCCGGTCGGGTTTCTCCTGCGCCCCCACGCTCCATGAAAAAAACAGGAAGGCGAGGGCTGCAACCATCCGAACATTACGAAATCGCATAGCTTCACCCTCTCAAATCAGGCTTGATGGAGCCGTTGCAAAAAATCTCCGGCGGAGACTTGTTGTGTTATCGATATCCGAAAATCATACCTGCCGGCTTCGGGCATAGTTAATCAAAAGATGACGCAGGCTTCCATATTGCAGCACCTCTCAAGATCAGCCCGAAGCAAATGATTCTCTTGCCTCCTTTTGCCTGCCGCTTACCGCTATGAGCATCATTTTATAACACATTTAAAAGCACTCGATGTAATCATTATTTTGCAAATTGAATCTGCCGGCGGACAATTTCATAGATCTTACGGATGACGTAGCGTTGCAGACGCGGGTCGTCGGGAAAAATCTGGCGCGCGCTTTTGGTGATATTCTCCACGGCGCCTTCGAGCGCGGGAATCAATTGCGCCGTAACCGTAGGGTCGTAGGGCAATTTGATGGAGTGACACCCCAGTTCGGAAAAAAGCCGGATATACCGGGCGGTAACATGATCGGGGCATTGAATTCTTTTGTAACCGGCCTGAACCTCATAGCCGAGGAGCGAGCAGATAATGGTTGCGGGGTGCTTCTTTCCTAGCAGCCGGATGGTGCGAGTCTCCAGCGGCAGCACCTTTTCGCGATAGATAGCCGCGATTTTTCCCGGAAAATCGGGGCATTCCTCGATTGCCCGGAGTATCTCCCGATGGGGGATTTTCTCATCCCGGATCGCGATAGCCCTGCCCGCCGCCTGAATCACTTCAGGCAAACGGCTGCGATATTCGCTTCGTCTCCGCCTTTTCATCCGGATGACCTTGTCGAGTTGCGCTGGTTCAAGGTGCGGGCCGCATTATATCGTACGGCGTCCGGAACGCTTTTATCCCGCGTCAAAAGCGCCAAGTCCCGGGAGTGAAGGCGGGAGAGCAGCCGCTGTGAAATGAGCGGCGGGGTTTTGGGATTTTTAACGAGATGGTGCACGACCGTATAGCTCTTAATCCATTCTTTGCTATTTCCTAGCTGGCGCAAAACCTCTTCTCCAACCCCCCTCATGGCGGCGATCGCCTCAACTTCGTTTTCGGTCAGCTTGGGGCTACGAAGAACCGCGCGCGCAAGTTCCTTATTCGTGTCGCGAACGAGGAGCATGCGGATTTCCTTTGTTCCGAAGAGCGCATAGCGGAGTTTTTCCCTGAAGGGGAGGGCGGATAGCTGCTGAACCATCACGGTCTGGCGCGCGTCCGGGTCCGTCGGCAACCCTTCCAGCGAAAGATCCTCTGGGGGAAGGGCCAATTCCGACTCCAAATCCTCGGTTTCGGAAGGAGCCCCTTCACGCATTTTCTCAACGGCGTATTCTTTTTTTTTGCGGCCGAAAAACTCGGCCTCAATTTCCCGCGCACGGCGCAATATTTCGGGAGGCGCCGCAGGATTTCGTTTGACGCACTCAAGTATATCCGGGAATTTGAGGATACGCATCCGGTTATCGAGTATGGGCTCAAGGAGCGCAGCCGGAGCCCTCAGGGCGAGAGATGCAATAAGCTTTTCCGGCGCCGACGGATTTGCGATGACCTCCCGCAAAAATTCGAGGGAGCCGTCCGGAGCCGCAAAGTGTTCCAGTATGGCGCGCGAACAATGGGGTGCCTTCAATTGCTGGGCTATTTCGTCCTTGTCCCAAGTGCGCAAAGTCAGCGCCGCTTGAGTGGCAATTTCCGGGTCAGAGTCCTTCGAGAGCAAGACAAGCAGTTCGATCATCCGCCGGGGAGGAAGGGGAACTGTCCCGCGGGCCGCAAGCACTCGGATATCCTTGGGAGCGGTTCCTGTCAGCAAGGATTCCAGTAAATCGCTGCGGGCCATTTTCTAGCCTGAAGTTTGATCGATGAATTCCTGCAGATTCTTGTCGTTAATTAAGACTTTGACGACATCTCCCGATTTGCCCAAAGGCTTTGCGAGTTTGCCGTTGATTTTGAGGCGTATCCCGCCGGCATTTCCTATAATGATGGCGAACTGCTCGGATGCGCCGAAAGTGCGCGCTTCGCCGGGCTCCAACAGCTTGCGAACAGCCCGCTGGCCGTCGCTATCGATTGAAATCCAACACTTCTCGGTGACTTCGACATCGAGGCGAAGCGGTGGGACGGATTCCGCAGGCACAGGAACTGTTTCCCGATTCGCTTGCGCGCTGCTCAGCGCGGCGGAATCGCCCGAATGCAATAGAGTTTCCGAAGCGGCGATTCCTGTCCCCAAGGGAGAGGTTGGCGCAGAGGAATGCGGGCGGGATTCGTAACGAATACTTGAAACAGAGGCCTGAGAGAAGTAAGGCGAAACGACCGAGGCAATCCATTTTCTGCTTAAAAACAACCCGGTCGCGGATATCAAGAACATGATGCTCCAGGCGACGATCGCATGGCGCCTGGGGAAAGCGGTATGTCGGGGAAGCTTTTTCTTGGACTTGGCTGGTTTTTCGGCCGCCGGCGAAAGTTCCGCTTCGTACCGGCGCAATACTTCATGCGGGTCGAGGCGGAGGCTTTCACAATAGGCTCTCAGAAAGGCGCGATTGTACATGCCGCCCGGCAGCTCGCCGTATCGTCCGTCTTCAAGGCATTGAAGGTAATGCAAGCTGATGCGAGTGTCCGCCGCTATTTTAGCTAGCGAAATATTCCGCATTTCCCGCTCGGATTTTAGTTCGGAAGCTAGAGTTCCCATGGCCGGGCTCGGTTGTTCAACAAATAGCAAAACTGCCCGCTTTAATCTGAAGCGCCTATTAATTAGAATATAATGTTAATTCCTTACTCATGCGATGTCAATTGCTTACAGCATCGCGAGTAAGCTTAAGGCTAAAGCTCGCTCCCGGTTAAGGCGGACAAACCGTCGCCCGGCAGCGATGGTAAAAGCGCTGACAGCCTTGATTCGGAAAAAGAAGCGCCTTGGGATTGCGCCCTGTTGTGGGCTGTGTTAACTTCACGCTCCTGGTTTCTGTTGCTATGAGAAGCATCTTTGCGATGAGGCGGGCTTTTCCCAAAACATTTAAGGTGATTTAAGAACTATATGCGCCTAAAAAGCAAACCGCAAAGACCTCCAAGAGAAAGGGATGCTTTGAGGTCTTGAAGGTCTTCGTGGTTGGAGGGAGCGTCCCCCAAAAATGGGTTGGAAACACCCTCTGGACCGGCGCATCTGAAAGCATAGGCATTAGAAGTGGTTCTTAAATCACCGAAAAACATTGGGGAGCGAATGCAAGTTGTCAAATGGAACGTATTTTAGGGATGTTCGCACTGATCGTTTGCAGCCAGCAATGGTTGGCAAGCTTGGGCAATTCGGCAAGTGATCTTAGCACTAGCCTCGGCGGCCTGGGTATATTGTTGCTGGCAGTGGCTGATTCTTCTTTCCTCAGCATTCCTGAAGCGAATGACCTGTTGATCGTAATCCTGTCGACGGGCGGCACCTGGAGTAACATGGCCTATTTTGTCGGCATGACGGTTACCGGTTCGGTCATTGGATGTTTTTTGCTTTACTCGGTCGGCCGCAAGGGAGGCAGGCCATTGCTAAGGCGCCGGTTTTCCGAGCCCAAAATTGAACGTGCGGAGAAGCTGTTTAAGAGATTTGGTGTTTTTGCCGTTATGCTTCCCAGCATCCTGCCGCCGCCCATGCCGTTCAAGATATTCGTGCTGAGCGCCGGGGTGTTCCGCTTAAGTTTGGCGGAATTTCTCGCCGCAGTGATGATCGGCAGGACTATCCGGTATTCCATGTGGGGAGTTCTTGCAGTACTTTACGGCAATTCCATCAAACTGTACATGCAACAAAACCTGGATAAAATAGGGCTGATCCTGGTCTGTTTTTTCACAATTGCCATCACGAGCGCCCTATTCTTTTACCTGCGCCTGATGAAATCACGGGGCGCAAAAAAAACAAGTGAATACCTCGTAAGCGGTGGGGGCAAACCTCCCGCAGGGAGCCAAGAAAACGGCCTGGAGTGAGCGCAGCGAACATCCGGTAAACTTCCATCGGTTCTGTTCATTGACAAGTCCGGCATTCTCTGTTAGATTCACCGCGCCCGATGTGCGATGTGTTGATGAGAAAAATTCAGGAATTGCCTGCACTTACGGGGAATCGGTGCCGGATGCCGATGCTGATATGCTTGGTCCTGGTAGCTGCGATCTGGGCTGGGAATACGGGCTGCGGCATCAAACGTACGGTCAAGGTCACTGTGCCCCCCGGCATACTCCAGGCCAAATCAGCCACCTTTGATGAGCTGCTGGGTATCATAAGAAGCTACGATAACATCTATTGTTTATCGTCTAACAACCTGCGGATTACCCTGACCTCGGGCAAACGGGAGAGCGGCGAACTTCAAAAATATGCGAGTGCCCCTGGCTATATCGTGCTGCAGCGGCCGAATTCTACCCGCTTGGCAGTGCAATATCCTGTAACCCGGAACACGATTCTGGATCTTCTTTCCGTAGGAGATGATTTTTGCGTATGGGTTCCAAGTGAGAATAAATACTATACGGGGAAGAACAGCGCCAAGGAACTGGTCGCCGAGGATTTGCCCAATTCGCCGGGATTCACTTTGAGGGCAACGCATATTTTTGAAGCGATCATCCCTCAAGTCATTGTGAAGGATATTCCCGATGTGCTTTTTGCATCTGCGGAAGAAGTGAGTGCGGACGCAAAGTATTATATTTTCACTGTTTTCAGAGAAGGCGTCGCACCGCGACTTCATGTGGTCAAAAGAATCTGGATCGAACGGTCGGCGTTAACTATCGCGCGCCAGCAAGTTTATCAGGAAGAGGGTCAATTAGTGAGCGATATCGCTTATTCGCATGTTATTCAAGTGGACGGTTTCGCTCTTCCCCAAAGAATCCGTATTGACCGGCCGGTGGACAGATATTGTTTGGATATCGAGTTTAAAAACTGGCTGGTTAATCCCGAGCTGCCGGACAGCGCCTTTACTTTAGCGCCTCCCTCCGGAGCTCAAATCGTTCCATTTAAGGAAAAGGGAAGGAGCACTGTTTCATAGATGGAGAACCTTACGGCGGCAAACCTTCGTTCGCGCCCTACCCGCACATTTATCAGCATTCTTGCCGTGGCGCTGGGTGTGGTGCTGATGCTGGTCATTGGCGGGATGGCCCGGGGCACACTGGATGACTACCTGGGCCGCACGGTCGGTTTGGGGGCCGATTATATTCTTCAACCGTCAGGTTCATCCGTCTTCTATGCGTTCAGCAATGCGGCGCTTAATATACGGCTCGCCGACAAGCTCGCTGAAGTACCGGGGATTTCTGCGGTAACGCCGGTTCTGGCGAAATTCAGCTCCTCCGATTTCAGTTTGATATTCGGAATTGACATTCGGAGCTATAACCAGTTTGCCGGCCGCCTGCAGATCATTTCCGGAAGACTCTCCCTCCAAGAGGATGAGGTTATAGTGGACCAGCTTTACGCCGAAGCAAAAAAGGTCGAGCCGGGAATGAAAATGACCATCCTGAATCATCCGTTCACGGTTTCGGGTATCTGCCGTCCGGGCGCCGTAGTGCGAATTTTTGTGCCGCTGGAGACGTTGCAAATGCTGAACGGAACTCCTGATAACGTCACCATCATGTTTATAAAAGCTTCCCCGGGCACGGACACACTTGCGGTTTTTCAAGATTTGCGCAAACGCTTTCCCAATTACGCGCTGGCGCGGGCTACGGACTCCAACCTGCTCCTTGCGGATGCACGGCTTCCCGGCTTTAAGGAATTTCGCGTGACGATCGTGCTGACCTCGATGCTATTGAGCTTTATGGTCATTTTGCTTGCCATGTATACGACCATATTCGAACGGACTCGGGAGATCGGCATATTGAAGTCTTTGGGAGCTTCGCGTTGTTTTATCATTAGCATGATTCTTAAAGAATCTGCTATGATATGTTGTTCGGGGGCATTGTTAGGAATTGGCATCAGCGAGGTCGTGCGGAAGATTATTGTTACGAAATTTCCGACCTTGCAGGTAGCCATGGGGCTCGAGGAATTAATCCAAGGCCTGATATTGGGCTTGGCAGCTGGGGTCCTGGGTGCTCTGTATCCGGCCTATAAAGCCGCCCGGATGGATCCTATCAGAGCGCTTAGTTTTGAGTAGGAAATAGATGCCATGGTGAGCTCACCTTCGAAATGTGTTATCGAGACCATCAATCTGAGCATGATTTATAAGTCCGGGAAAGTGAGTGTTCCGGCCCTTCAGAACATCAATCTGACCGTTGATCAGGGGGAGTTTATTGCGGTTATGGGCCCTTCCGGCTGCGGCAAATCCACTCTTCTGCACCTTCTGGGAGGATTGATGCAACCGACCAGCGGCAGGATTATCCTTGACGGGATCGACATATCAAGACTCTCCGACTCGGCGCGCACGGCCGTCCGGCGCCAAAAAATCGGATATGTTTTCCAGCGGTTTAATCTTCTGCCGACGCTTTCGACGAAAGGAAATATTGAGCTGGCCAAATTGATCCAAGGCAACGGGCATCGGAACCATAACGGAGTCGATGAGATTCTGGAAATGCTCGATCTTTCGGCGAAAACCCATTTTCGCCCCAGCGAATTATCGGGTGGCGAACAGCAACGCGTGGCCATCGCAAGGGCGGTTATTAACCGGCCTTCGATTGTTCTTGCAGACGAGCCGACCGGCAGTCTTGATTCTCGAAATTCCCGCATCGTCCTTCAAATTCTGCAGGATCTCAACGAAAAGCTCTGCCAAACCATCGTGATGATCACGCATGATTTTGAGGCCGCTTCTATGGCAAACCGTGTGGTGGAGATGAAAGATGGGCGCATCCTCGATCCGGCATCAAAACATTCCTATGAACAGGAATTCGAAAACCTTTACTAAAGGTCATGAGTAACATCAAAAAGACCGCCAAGAAAATTTTCGTTTGGTCCTATGAGCGGGGCACGATTCAGTATGACATCATCTGTGCTCTGATCCTAATCTTCATTTTCCTGGTTCCTCCGAGTTGTTTTGTTTCAAAAAAGACCGCCAATATGCAGTCTTCCCCCCAGGACTTTCGAAACACTTTTCAAAACTCCAAAGCCGATTTGCGTCGATGAATGGAAAGAGAAACTCCCAATTTCGTTCCGGGAACAACAGAACCCGGCATTTTTCATTTTGGATCGCGGGTTTTTTATTCCTGCGTTTTTCTTTGTCCGGATTCGGAATGCAGGGCGCGGATAACGCGGAACTGCAGAGGGTCCTGAGCCAGATGGAGGCGGTCGGCAAGGAATTCCGCACCTTTGCCGCAAAGTTTACTCAAAGGAAATATACGGCAGTCTTGCGGGAATTCGATACGCCTGAAGCGGGAGAGTTTTTCTATTCACGAGCCAAGGATGGATCGGCGCTTCTGCGGCAGGACGTTGCAACTCCGGGTAGAAGAATCCTGACCGTCAAAGACGGAATCGCCACCATCCACCAACCGAATATAAAGCAGGCGCAGGTCGCCAACCTGGGCCAGCATAAGGACAAGGCGGAATACTTGGCCCTCGGCATCGGCCAGTCTCCCAAAAAACTTCAGGAGACATTCCATTTATTTTACCAGGGAAATGAACAAATCAACGGCGTCGCATGCTCCGTTCTGGTGTTAAAACCCAAAAGTGCGAAAACGGCGGCGCTGTTTTCATCGATAACGCTATGGGTTAGGAAATCCAGTGGCATTCCGATTCAACAGAAGCTGCAGGAGCCGAGCGGCGACTACCTGCTGGTTAACTTTTTTGAGGAAAAGCTGAATTCCAAATTGCCGGATTCGAAATTTGAGCAGAAATTGCCCGGCGGCACGGATATTCAACGAATTCAGTGAGTGAGGGCGGTTGAAGGTGCCTGGGAACGATTGTGCGGAAGGTTTTGCTGCCTTAGCTTCGGAAGCTCTCTCCAGGTGTAATAAATCCTGTCGAACACGGTCCAATTTCCCAAGATCATCCGGTTGGACAGCCCTCCGATAATGAGAAGCACGATCCTTTCAGGCCGTTCCATAAATCCCACCTTGCAGGATGGGATGATGCATTCTGCGCGAGCCCGCACATAGCTCGTGAGGACGGCACCCATGAAAACAACGCCGACCAGAACAACATAACCAAGCATTTGCTCTCTGGCGTAATGGACCATCAAGCCCTGCAGGATAATGATGTCGGAGTAGCGGTCGATCACCGAATCGTAGAAAGCGCCGAAACGCGTCTCCAATTTGCTGACCCGAGCTACCTCACCGTCCAGCATGTCGAATAAGCCGGCAAGTATGATGACAAGCCCGCCTTTGAAAAAATTGCCATAGCCAAACTCGAAAGCGGCCCACAGGCTGATAAGCACTCCCGTAAAAGTTAAAATGTTGGGATTGATACGGAGCAGAGTCAGGACTTTGACGATCCGGGTGAGAATAAACTTTCCGCCCCGCCCGATAATATTGCTAAGCATGGCGCTAGGCTAGTCAGATAAGAAATTCTTGTCAAGATCAAAACAAGCGGAAACGGATTGTCAGGTATTTTTTAGGATCCTGCCGTAAGTCATAGAGCAGTTTGCTTATCTCGGCGCTGGACTGGTCGAGGTTGTTATACAGACCGGGATCTTTCAGCAGTTTGCCCATCGTGCCCTTGCCCTGTTCGATTTCATCCACCAGCGAAGCAAAGTGCCCAAGGGCGACCTTGCTTCGTTCATACAGCTCAGCGTCCTTGGATAGCCTTCCAAGCGTTCCTTCACCCTTTTCGATCCTTTCCATCACTTGATTCGCTTTTTTTAAGGTTGCATCGGCGGAGTGGTACAGGCTGGGATCATTCACCAACCTGCCCAAGGTGCCCTTGCCGTTTTGAATATTTTCGACTATTGAATTGAACCGTTCCAGAGAATCGGTCAAGCGCTGGTACAGCTCAGGATCGGAAACAACTCTGCCGAAAGTGCCTTTACCGCCATGCAACTCATCGATGAGCGAGCTGGTGCGGGAAAAGGTTTCGCCCGCATGGCGAATTGTTTTCTGCACGTCCTGAATGGTATCCGCCACGCCGGCACCGACTTTTCCGGGCTGAATCCTCATCGCGATATCTTTAAACTGTTCGGTGAGTATGCCGAAATTTGCGACCACATCGTTAGCGCCCGTCATAATTTCACGAAAACCGGGCTGCTGCATTCCCTCAATAAGATAATAGTCTCCCCTCTTATCCGGCAAAACAGCGTAGGCTCCGGGAGAGATATTGATGAAGGGATCGCCGATCAGACCCCTGGATTCGATGCTGACTTCGGAGTCCTTGCTGACTCGGTTTAAATACTGCGGCCTTATCTCAAGCTGAACCTCAACAACCCGGATTTCCAGCTTGAGCGTGCGGATTTGATCCTGCAGATCGGCGAGCTGGCTTGCCGATGCAGGATCCTTTTTGTCCAAAGCTTCTATCTGCTTTTTAGCTTCCTGAATTTGCCGAAAGATCGCCGCATTGCCGGCGTAGATTTCGGGCGGGACTATGGTAACTTTGCGGACTCGGCCTATTTCGATTCCTGCCAGCCATACGGGCGCGCCCGGCTTCAATCCGCCCACATCCGGCAGGTAAGTGATGGCCTTTAGCGATTGGCTGAACCACTTCAATCCCCAACTTTGCTGCAATATGAGGATCGTAATCAACACCAAGGCAATCGAGACGAAGATTCCCACCTTCATCCCGGAAAATGTGACTTGTCTTTTGGATGGCATGTTGCTCCCTTTTCCGGGCGCGGTTTTGAGCGCCCATTTGCTTTAAGCTTCGGCGGAACAATCCGGTTGTGATCTAGCTTCGATGCCCGCGGGGTTACCCGTGCGGCGGCACATGCGGGGCTGGGATCCCGGAAATCATGAAACAAAGGCTTTGATATAACGCAGTTCTGATTTCATCAATTCCTCATAGCTGCCTTCAAAACAGATCGCTGCGTTTTGGAGCATGATAAAGCTTATTTTGTTCACCTGCGCAGATGTGCCTCCCGACCCGAAATAAATGCGGCCGTCCGTTCCGGCCGAAGCATACTCTCTGGCCATGATGCGGGCTGCCTGCAGATCATGGGTTACAAAAATGCTGGTCACACCCTCCATGTCGCGCAGCCTTATCATCAACTCAACAATTACCCGTTTGGTGATCGGATCTAAGCCGGCAGTCGGTTCGTCGTATAAGATAGTCCTGGGCGTTCCGACAAGGGCGCGGGCAATGCCGACTCGCCGTTTCATGCCGCCCGAAAGCTCAACCGGCATTTTGTCGATCGCTTCCTCAAGTCCCACAAAACCCAGGAGCTGGAGGACCGCGCGATCGATTTCACTCTCACTGATTTGTCCTTCTTCGAACAGCCGATAGCCGACATTTTCTTTTACGCTGAGAGAATCAAAGAGTGCCCCTTCTTGAAACACCATGCCGATATTGCGCCGCACGGCGGCAAGCTCCCGCTCCGGCATGCGGGTAATATCCTGACCATCTACCAGGATATGACCTGAGTCGGGCTGAATCAAACCGAGGATCAACTTCAGGATCGTGGACTTTCCGGAACCGCTCTCGCCCAGAATGATTTTGGTATCGCCACGGTCTATTGTGAAGCTGATGTCGCTAAGAACAGCCTGCTCGTCAAATGATTTATAGACTTCCCTGAATTCAATCATGCATTCAATATCGGGGCTAGATATATAAGCAAACTATTTAACAAAAAATCGGCAGCAATGACGAGGATGGAACTACTCACAACAGCTTGGGTTGTGGTCCTCCCTACGCCCGCAGTGCCTCCGCTGGTTCGCAAGCCGACATGGCATCCGGTCATCGATATAATGAAGCCGAAGACGATGGGCTTGACGAGCGTTCCCACAAAATCCGAAAATTGAATCGCGTAAAATGCGTCCGACCAGAACTGGTTCGAGCTTATCAGCAGCTTATAATAAGCGATAATCCAACCTCCAAACATGCCGGCGGCGTCGCAGAAAATGGTCAAAAGCGGAAGCATGACAATCATGGCTATCATCCGGGGGGTGACCAGGCGGCGCGTAGGGTCCGTTCCCAGCGCGCG
>JBBISO010000033.1:11681-16847 GCA_037441325.1 Acidobacteriota bacterium
AGCCCAGTTCCGAGGCTATGCCGGAACCGATACGGCCCGCCAGCATCAATGCGGAAAGAACCGGACCAAGCTCCCGTATCAGCGTCAATGCGACCAACTGCCCCGTCATGCTGACAGCGCCATAGGTGCGCAAGGCCCCCTCCGATTGGATCGCCAGCACCGCTCCCGTGAAGAATCCCGTCAAGGCAACAATGGTGATGGACCCAACTCCTATATAATCCATCTGCAACACCATCTCGCGCCAGTAGATTGGGCGCGAAAAAAGGTTCGCGATAGCCCGGCAGGAAAGAAGGGTGTAGGATTGAATTTCCAAAATGGCCGTGATAAGCAATCGGAAAGGATAATCAAATGCGCGGTTCAATATAACATTATCCATAATTTATAATGGGCTTCGCTAAAGTTTATGGGGCACCACTTTCGCAAGTCAAGAGCAAATGGAACGATCGGTTGCTCTAAAAGCTTGCACAAAAATGACTTGTAATTACACTGTTGCTTTTCATGCCTATCGCACTTTGAGACAGGGCGTCTAAACTACGAGGCTTGAGAGACGCGACGATATGTGCTGGAAAGGGCCTTCTTATGTTGCGCTTTTTGACGTCCGGTGAATCGCACGGGAAATGCCTGATCGGCATTCTGGAAGGATTGCCACGCGGAATCGCAGTGGATATCGATTTTATTGACCGGCAACTCCGCCGGCGGCAGCTTGGGCCCGGGCGGGGCGGGCGCATGGAAATAGAAAATGACAAAATCGAAATCCTGTCCGGGGTGCGGCAGGGAATAACGATTGGAAGTCCGATTTCCTTTGCGGTTCAAAACCGGGATTACGATCACTGGAAAATCTCAATGTCAGTGGAGCAGACGCCGGAAGGATCGGACCTCAGGTCCGTATCCCGGCCGCGGCCCGGGCACGCGGATCTAGCAGGCGCGTTGAAATTTCAGACTTACGACATCCGTGAGATCCTGGAACGCGCAAGCGCGCGTGAAACCGCGGCCCGCGTGGCCGGAGGGGCATTTTGCCGCCTTTTTCTGGCGCAATTCGGAATCAAGATCGCAAGCCATGTCGTGGCAATCGGGAGCGAGCGCATCCCAGCTAAATATGAGCGCCTGGATAGCCAAAAGCTTTTTGGGTTAAGCGAATCCGCCCTGCGCTGTGCCGATCGGGCAGCCGCGAAGCGGATGGTTAAGCTTATCGCGGAGACAGCCGAGGCGGGAGACACGCTGGGCGGCATTGTGGAAGTGATCGCAAGTCCTGTCCCTCCCGGACTCGGCTCTCATACCCAATGGGACAGAAGATTGGACGGACAGATCGCGCAAGCGCTGATGAGCATCCCTTCCGCCAAGGCGGTGGAAATCGGGGAGGGAATTAGCAGCGCACGGAGAAGGGGATCGGCGGTGCATGACCAAATTTTTTATGATCCGCCGGCAAAGCGATTTTATCGGGGCACCAACAGAGCAGGAGGTTTAGAGGGCGGCATCAGCACCGGGACTGACATCAGGGCTCGTGTCTTTGTAAAGCCGATTCCGACTTTGCGCCGGCCATTGAAATCCGTCGATGTCCGATCCAAGCAAACTTCTGATGCCGCCGCCGAGCGGGGCGATACCTGTGTGGTTCCGGCCGCTGGAGTAATCGCCGAAGCAATGCTGGGCCTTGTTCTTGCTGCGGCATTTCTGGAAAAATTTGGCGGCGACTCAGTCAAAGAAATCCACGATAATTATGCAAACTTCAACCGTCTTCTCGATCAGTACTAGCCCGCATTTCTCAGAGAGTTTCTGCGGCGGCGGCGCAGACAGGCGTGGATACAAAACGCGCACCGTGTTCCAACGTGTCTCCAGCCCCGCCCGGGGAGCGCAACTCAGCAGCCATGCCCGGACGTGGCGCCGCCGCCGCAATCTATGCTATTTCCCCTTTTTGTTGCCGCTTTACAGTGGGTGCCGCCTCCGCTAAAATTTTTTGGTCATGATACTTCCAATTTTGAAGTATGGTGCTCCGGAACTAAGGACTGTAAGCAAAACCATAGGCTCCTTCAACGGTGAGCTTGAAAAAATCGCAAAAAACATGATTGATACCATGTACAGTTCTCCGGGAATCGGTTTGGCCGCTCCTCAAATAGGGATTAACATTCAATTGACGACTATTGACCTGTCAGTCGGCGAAGATGCCGGCAAGCTGATTGTTCTCTGCAATCCGGAGATCATCTGTCGCGAGGGAGAGCAGCGGTGCGATGAAGGTTGTCTCAGCCTACCCGATTTCACCGAGACGGTCGTGCGGCCGCTGAAAATGGTTGTTCGCGGGCAAAACATGCATGGCGACGAAATCAAGATTGAAGCTGAGGATCTGCTGGCGCGCTGCTTGAGCCACGAAATTGACCATCTGAACGGCGTGCTTTTCATCGACCATCTGAGCTCTCTGAAACGGACCCTAATCAAAAACAAAATCAAGCGGCTGGCGAAGGCGGGGGAATGGTGACCCATGCGCGTGGTTTTTCTGGGCACCCCCGAATTTGCTGTTCCTGCCCTTCAGAAATTACTGGATTACTCTTACGAAATCTGTTGTGTTTTCACGCAGCCGGACCGCCCTTCGGGTCGAGGGCAAAGGCTGCAGCCCAGTCCGGTTAAAGTCCTGGCGCAGGCGAAGGGAATTCCGGTTTTTCAACCGGAGAAAATCCGGGGTGAAGAAAACCGTGCCGTTTTTGCGGGCATCCGGCCCGATTTTATCGTGACGGCGGCCTATGGCCAGATTCTTCCAGGTTGGCTTTTGGAATCGGCGCGCATCGCGCCGATAAATATCCATGGATCGTTGCTGCCGCACTATCGGGGCGCCGCCCCCATACCTTGGGCTATCCTCAATGGCGACGAAATCACCGGCATAACGATCATGCGGATGCAGGAATCTCTGGATGAAGGCCCGATACTCTTGCAGCAGGAGGTGCCGATCCCTCTCGAAAAGACGGCCGGTGAACTCTCGCAGGACCTGGCGATGGTCGGAGCGAATCTGTTGATCCGAACGCTGCAGGGTTTGGAAAAGGGATCCATTACTCCGGTTATGCAAGATGAAAAACTAGTCAGCTGGGCCCCGCCTATTACCAAGGAAATGGCACGGATTACCTGGGACAAAGCCGCGTTATCGGTACATAACCTGATTCGTGCCATGAATCCATGGCCGGGAGCCCACACCATTTTCCGGGGCGAACGCTTGCAGATCTGGCGCAGCTCGCATGAAAGAAATGTTGCCAATTCAGGCAACAAGCCGGGAATTCTGGTGGGGTTTTCCCAAGGCGGCATGCTGATCCAGTGCGGAGGAGGAACCTTGCTGAGCATCCTGGAACTTCAGAAGCCGGGCAGAAACCGGGTGACCGGCCGTGAATTCGCAAGCGGCGCACGCCTTCATCTGGGGGATATGATCTTCCAACCCTATCTGGATGCCTGAGGAAAGACACGGCGGCAGCAGGCAGGCGAAGATTGAATCTCCCGCATGCTGAAGCGGGCGTCTCCGGAAAGGAAGCGCGCGCGCGCATGAATTGACCACGATGATTTCTCCTGCACGGCAAGTCTGCTATCACCTTTTGCGGCGGATTGAGTCGCGCCGGCTCTTCAGCGACGAGGCCCTGAAGTCCAGCAGCATGGAACGGCTCAATTCTCGGGACCGGAACCTGACCACGGAGATCGTTTATGGATCGCTTAGATGGCAAGGCACACTCGATTATATCCTTGGCGCCGCCGGTGTGCGCCCCTGGAGGGAAATCGCATCCGACGCCAGGGTTCTGCTGCGCATGAGTCTCTATCAATTATGGCGAATGGACCGCATTCCGGATCATGCGCTGGTGAACGACGCGGTTGAGCTGGCAAAGCGCGAGCGGGGTGAGGGAATCAGCCGATATGTCAACGCAGTTCTGCGCCGGCTGGCGCGCGAGCGTCCCTGGGATGAGGCTACATTCCTGCATGCTGCACCGCCGTGGGTTCAGGTATCGCTTCCCGAGTGGCTCTGGCGAAGGTGGGCCGGACGCTTTGGCCAGGCGCGCGCCAGGGAGTACGCCCTAACGCTCAATTTGCCGCCGCGAGCCGCCGTGCGCTTGGATTATGAACCGGTAAGGCCATTGCCCCATGGAATGAGCCGCTCCGATCTAGTTCCGGGCGCCTGCTTTGCGGCTCCGCCTGATGCCGAGCATGGCCGCAACGGAAGTTACGCCCTTGATTATCAAGATGAAGCATCCCAGTTGATTCCGCACCTGCTGGGGCAGACGCCGGGATGGAAGATCTGGGATGCCTGCGCGGCGCCCGGCGGAAAATATGCCATTATGCGGCGCAAATGCGGCGCTCAGGGACGGGTCATCGCCGGCGATCTGCGCTGGAAACGGATTCAGCTTCTGGTCAAATCCCTCATGGCTAATAATCGCGCGCCTGCGGATGTGATTGTTGCCGACGCGGGCCGCCCTGCACCCTTCCGCGTTTTATTCGATGCGGTGCTTGCGGATGTCCCTTGTTCGGGCCTGGGGACATTGCGCCGGAATCCGGAAATCAAATGGCGATTTCGGCCGGGGAAATTCGCTTCCCTGCAAGGCACACAAAAGCGCATTCTTTATTCCGTCTCGGAAACGGTCCGCGTTGGAGGATACCTGCTCTATTCAACCTGTTCCACCGAGCCCGAAGAAAATGAACAAATAATCGAATCCTTTTTAGACACGCACCCTTCTTTCAGCCTGGAGCTGCCAAGGTACCCCGAGGGAATTGAAACATGGATCGGACGTGATCGGATGGTCCGCACCTTTCCCGGCAGCCGCATTTGGGACGGCTTTTTTGCCGCCCTGCTGAAGCGGCGGCGATAAAGGAAACCGTGGGAGTCGGATTGCCAAGTTATTTTTGCGCAAGCTGTTAGAAGGCAACCACCTTGAATCCAATAGCATGCTATGTTACCCTTCATCGACAAACTAAATACTGGTGTTTGAAATTGCGATGATGTTTGCTCGTGGGTTCATATGCCGATCTGTTAAGGAATGTTTCCTTGGTAGTTTCAGTTTACTTATGATTATTTTTAGGCGCCAACCGGCAAACATTAGCGTAACTGCAAATACCGGCACTAAGAACGCAAGTTGGTAGCGGGATAGTAAATTGGAACCTACCGTGGAGATCGCACCTTCAATCCTGTCGGCCGATTTTGCGCATTTGGCT
>JBBISO010000034.1:0-16842 GCA_037441325.1 Acidobacteriota bacterium
ACAAGTATCATTAACCAAATGAGTTATGAACTGATCTTCCCCCGCCATGGCGGGGAAGATCAGTCAGAAGCGACGGCAGATGTCCGGTTGCGCAGTCGGACACCTGGTGTGGCCAAGGCATGTCCGAATGCAGGCGCAATCGCCGGGCGGGCGCCGGGGAATCAGGATGGGGGGGATCGGACGGAAACATCGACAAGATAAAGCGCAGTAGAAATCTTGATATTGATTAGATGCATGGGCGCCGACACAGCAACCTTCCGGCCGGAAGGGAGCAGGGCATCGATGGAAGCTTCAAGAGCTTCCTCAAATCCCAGAACGCTCATTACCGTGCCACCATGCGGTGGCCAGGAGATGGCGGGTAAGCCGGGCAGCGGCACCTTCGCCTCCCATTTTGAGGCCATACTTTGTTGGATCTATCGTTTTCCACCAATCCAGTGTTTCTGTTTTGTAGCGCCCCAAAACCAGCTTTGGCCTGAGCGTGCGCGCATAAGCCTCCACCCACTGCTGCAATAGGCGCTCAGGCTACAGCAGGCGACGTTTTTGGCCGACTTCGGCAACAAATCCGAGTTTCGGCAATTCCGCCATGATCCAGCCGACAATCAAAAAAATGCCTGTATCTTTGGGCGATGTCAAAACGAAGGAAAAAAGCACCGTACTCCATTTGTACTCCATTAGGAACATGCCTTTTTCTTACCCCCGAAAACAGGGAATTTTTTGTCATCGAAAATCAACGCCGTGGACCCTATGTTCTTTATTTTCAATGTTGAGTCAATTTCCCAAGCTGGACGTCGCGGGTTCGATCCCCGTCTCCCGCTCCAGCGAAGGTAATGGGGTCGGACCCCATACTCGTAGGATGAATCGATCATCTTGCGAACGTAATTCCCAGTCCCGTGGTGTAGAGAAAATCATTGGTCTTGCGCCCTGGGGCCGGATTGCTCAGATAGCGGTCGCTTAGCGAAACATTCCATGACAGCCATTTAAAGACCTTTGTGCTAAGCCCAATGTCGAAGTTCATGCGGTAGATTCCAGTACTGCTTAAATCGTTGAACATCCGGTAACTCTGAACCAGTGAGGTGGCGGAACTGAGGTTCAGGGAATATTCGTTGCCCCAATATAATTCAGCCGAATTCCGGATTAAGGGCGTGCTGAATTTCGAGCGGTTATACCCGACGCCGGCTAGCAGATCCATGCGGCTGCGCCCCGTCTTCCACGCATGGAAGCCCATGCCGCCGCCGATGACGAGCCGCAGATCCAGGTTTTGGAACCGATCGTATTCATAGTCATTGAACGCGCTTAAAAAAAGGCGGGCATTCACATTATGGGCATAGCTAATCCCACCGCGGGCCGCTTCCGCAGTGTCTTTGCTGGTATTATCGATCCGTGCGGTCGCCTTGATGAGATTGAAATGGAACGCGGTCTTATCGTTATTTGTCACCCGGTTGGCCTTAATGCCAGTCGTAAAGGTCAGGGTTTTGGCATTGCCCGCGGTGCCGGCAAAACCAATGGTCCCCGTCCCCGCCCAAAGCTGCCCCCATCCCGGATGCAGCAGCCGCTGATAGGCCCGCTCTTCGTCATCGCTGCGCATGACAGCAATATCCGACAAAACCACATTTACTTTGGTTTTGGGTGTGGTCACTTCCGCCATCTCGCCTTTCGATGTCAGCGTGCCCTGAAGCGTACGGCCATCCTTGAGGACAATGTTGATTGGCTTTTCGGCGACAATCGATTCAATCTGATCCCACGGGGCGACAATTACTCCAAGATGATCCGTCTTGATTGTGAGCGTCTTGTCGTCTTTCTTGACAATCCTGCCGGTAAGGCTGCTTCCACTTTTCAACACCACCTGATCCGCCCGGGCTTCGGACAGCCAAGCTATGATGAATAGACACGATAAAAAAAATAAACCATGTCTGAGTGGCCGCATATGGTTACTTAATTGGATGGCTCGGTCATATTGGGCGTCCATATCGCATCCTTTGGCCTGGCAAACGGAGCAGGCCGAAGATTCTTTTTATGGAGATATATATAAAGCATTGTCTATGCCGCAACAAGTCTCTAAGATTGGATATTCACTCAACGTCGAATATATCAGACTTGAGCGCATGTTTTGGGGATGAATGGTGATTTCGCCGAATTGCCCCCTGCAACAAGCATATGGTTACGCGGAAGGAACAGATTGTGAGCAAGGAAGCCGCTTCCTGGCGGAATGTTTATAACTATAATCGTCGTTACGCGCCGATTATGTTTTGAAATTGGGAGGAAAGGCCGAATGAGCGAATCAAAATATGGGAAATATGTTGTAACCGAGCTGATAATTCCTGAAGAAAAGAAGAAGATCTCCGCCGATTATTCTAAATACGCCACCCGGATTCTCTGGATGGATGAAAACGTGGTCGAAGGGGCTTTTCACATGAACACCGCGTGGTACCTTAATGCTGCCGCCACTCTGGAGGATAAACCCCACGTTCATGATACCGATGAAATCATCGGATTTTTCGGCAACGACGCGCGCAATCCGTATGACTTGGGAGGAGAAATAGAAATATGGCTTGAAGATGAGAAGCAGGTTATCACCAAAAGCGCCCTGCTCTTTGTGCCTGCGGGAATGAAACACTGCCCGCTGATACTTAAGAGGGTTGACAGGCCGATATTTCACTTCACGACCGTGCCGGGAGGTCGGTACGTCAAAGAAGAGAAATAGCCGGCGCCGGCATGCGATTATCTTGGTTTGGGCTAATTGCTCCGATGCTTGCGGCGCCCGCCGCGCCGGCAGTGTTGGTGCTGAATGGCTGAAGACTGCAACAATTCTCCCCAATATCAGCGAATTATTTATTTTCGATGTAATCTTTTTTGGGGGAGTTCCCGTCAAATAGAGTCATGGAGTCGGCGTGCGCCACATCAACCGGAGAAAACCGCGATCGAATGGTGGAAGTTGCAGGTTTTGAGCCTTGGATGGCGAGGGAACAGAAGCGTATTTACTTGCTGTGCATGCGATTGCTGAAAAGCAGCGATGAAGCGGACTCTGCGGTCCAGGATATTCGTCCGATTGAACCCATCGCAATTTATAATTGGAAGAAGATGCGTGGGTGGATTTTCGGCCGGAAAGGCCGAAATATGCTGCCTCGCATACCTCGCCAGGTTCCACAAAATTCCACAAGGTAACGATCTAAAGGCGATAGGAGATCATGCCAGCCGGCTGTCCTTTGGGGCGCGTCGTCAACCGGCTACTGGGCCGGGATGCTCTGCGGCCGGGTGGATTTGAACCAAAAGGCGGGCGGATCCCTACCGATTAGGACGACAGCTCTTTGCGCGAAGCGCAAGCTTTGCTTCCCTGACACGCCTTGATGCAACATCCGGAAAATGCGTGCTAAACCGGCCGGCAATATTTTATAGTGTTGGCAACCTGGATCGAGGGAGTCGCACACTATGAAAATCAAAGCGGCGGTTTTGCGCGAGGTGAACAAACCATACACCATCGAAGAACTTGAGCTGGATCCGCCTAAGGAAAAGGAAGTACTGGTCCGGTATGTCTACACGGGTTACTGTCACTCGGACCTGAGCAATCTTTTGGGCAATGTCCAAATGGCTCTGCCCATTGTGGCGGGGCACGAAGGGGCCGGGATCGTGGAAGCGGTGGGACCGGGATGCACAAAAGTCAAGGTCGGCGATCATGTGGCCGCCACGTGGATGGTTCCCTGCGGGGAGTGTCCTCAGTGCTTGCGGGGGAGAGCAAATATCTGCAGCGGCACCTTCAAAAACTTTGTCGAAGGCATGTTGCTTGACGGCACGTCCCGGTTGAGCGACGGAAACGGACAAATGGTCCGCCACGGCAATTTCGTTTCCGGTTTTTCCAGTTATACGGTTACCCCGGAGAGGGGCTTGATACCCATACCAAAGGAATTTCCGCTGGAATACGCGTGCCTGTTGAGCTGCTGTATCCCGACCGGCTGGGGATCGGTCACGAATTGCGCCAAGATACAGCCCGGAGACAGCGTGGCGATTTACGGCCTCGGTGGAGTCGGCCTTAATATTCTCCGCGCCTGCTTCTTGCGCCACGCACATCCGATCATCGCGGTCGACATCGAGGAGAGCAAAGAAGACCTCGCGCTGGAATTCGGCGCTACGCATTTCGTCTGCAATGCCAAAGAGGATCCTGTTCCCTTCATTCAGGAGAAGACCGGCGGAGGTGCGGATGTCGCCTTTGAGGCTGTCGGCGATCCGGGCTCCATCGTCCAGGCTTATTGGTCTACCGGTGTAAACGGCAAGTTGGTCGTCGCGGGACTCACACCTTACAATGAAACGACTAATCTCCCTCTGCAGCCTCTCCCCTTCCAGCAGAAGTCGATCATTGGGAATCTCTATGGTAGTATCTCTACCCATCTGGATATTCCCAGGATCATCCGGATGTCGATGAAGCACGACCTTAAACTCGACAAGCTTATCAGCAATAAATTTAAAGTGGAAAATATCAACGAGGTTGCCGAGAAGATGCACAAGCGTCAGATCCGGGGACGTTGGGTCTGCGCCTGGGAATAGCGCGCATGGATTGCGAAAGGACTAAGCTCGCTTGTTATTGGGGGGACCGGCAAGTGAAAGACAATGGGAAACGGGAGTCGGAATCTGATAAATCGGCCGAAGAGGAAGTTCAGGCTCCCGACATTCTGGAAGAAATCGAGGTTGAGGATATTGCCGTCGACGGGATCTGCGGTGTTTACTGATCGGCGCTACATCGTCCATCCGGCCGCCAGGGTGAGACAAGAGGCCTTCGGCCTGCTCTTCTACGATACGAAAAACTCCAGATTGACTTTTGTTAAATCCGGCGACCGGTTGCGGGTCCTGGCGGATCCACGCGGGCCAAAGCATGTGGTGGCAAGCCGCGAAGCGGCGTCCCGGGAAAAAATTAAGAAACTTCTCGATTATTTGCAGGGAAAAGGGCTCATTGGTGAGATATAGGCCGGCGAGCTGGGATCCGCTCCGCGCTCCAGTCAGCGTTACCTGGGAAGTCACGGCGAAGTGCAACTTGCAATGCCGCCACTGTCTTTCGGCCGGCAGGGAAGAAAAGACTCCCGAACTGGACTTAGGTCAATGCCGCGCGTTCATCGATGAGCTGGGCCGGATGGAGGTTTTCCAAATAAACTTTGGCGGCGGTGAGCCTTTTCTACGCGAGGATTTTATCGCCATACTCGCGTATGCTCATTCGAAGGGGATTACTACCTGTGTAAGCACCAACGGCGTGGCGCACGACATGGCGCTTGCGGCGCAACTGGCGCGAATGGAGCTCCTGCGCATCCAGGTTAGCCTTGATGGGGCGACGGCTGCTACCAACGACGCGATCCGCGGCGGGGGGACCTACAATCGGATCCTGGAAGGGATCGAGATCTTCAAGAAAAGTGGTTTTGCCGACCTGAGCATCAACACCGTTGTCACGCGGACCAACTACTCCGAAATTGAAGCGCTTCTCGAACTCGCGAAGTTTTACCGAATTAAGACGAGGATGTCCAGGTTCAGGCCTTCCGGAAAGGCAAAGCGGGTTTGGTGGCAATACTGCCTCGATCGAGAACAACTAGCCGGTTTGTCGGAATTTTTGAATGCCCACCGGGAAGTGTTGACCGGCGATTCCTTCTTCTCCATTACCGGGGAGGACAGGCGCGATCTAGGGCTGAATATTTGCGGAGCCGCCCGGATGACGTGCAGCGTGCTCCCGGACGGAAGTGTTTATCCCTGCGCTTTTCTTCGGGATGAGCCGTTCTGGGCGGGCAATGTCGCGCGCGAGCCGCTTGGAGTGATATGGCTCTGCGCGCCGGCGTTCAATCGGCTGCGGGCAATAAATGCGAAAGCTTGTGAAGGCTGCAGGCGTTTCCGCTTGTGCCACGGCGGATGTCCTGCCGTTGCCTATTTCCTCTTCCAATCCTTAAACCACCCCGACCCGGAATGTATCGCCTCCTTCCGGAAGGAGGAAAATATCTATGCCGGGACAGTTTGAGTTTTTGTTCACGCCGCTTAGAATCGGAAGGATCATAGTCCCGAACCGGATTTCTTTTTCGGCGCACCTCACAAACTTTGCCGACAACTGTCTACCTTCCGTGCGGCATGCCTGTTACTACGCAGCCAGAGCCAGAGGCGGCGCCGGACTGATCATTACCGAAGAACTGTCGGTCCACCCCACGGATCGGGCCTACGAAAAGTGCATTGAAGCGTTCAGGGCCGAGGCGATTCCGGGATTTGGCCAAATCACGCGGGCGGTCCATGAATATGAAACCAAGATCTTCGCCCAGCTGAATCACAACGGACAGCAGTGCAGCGGGGCTTGGTCGCGGCTCCCGGCATGGGCGCCCTCTCCGGTGCCTGATCCGATGTTCCGGGAAACGCCCAAGGAAATGGAGCCCGAGGATATCGCGGAAGTCATCCGATATTTTTGCCGATCGGCCGGGAATGTTTGCGAGGGAGGATTCGACGGTATTGAACTCCAGTTCGGACACAGTTCCCTGGCAAGGCAGTTTCTTTCTCCGCTGACAAATTTACGCTCCGACTCCTATGGGAGCAGCTTTGAAAATCGCCTGCGATTCCCCGTGGAGCTGCTGACGGCGGTAAGGAAAACGGTCGGAAGGGATTGCACTTTGGGAATCCGCCTCTGCGCCGACGAGATGGCTTGGGGAGGCATTACGCTTGAGGATGCCAAAAAGATTGCCCGGGCTTTGGAAGACACCGCAACGATTGATTTTGTGGACCTGTCGCTGTCAACATTTTACAACCTGTATCTCGTCGGCGGCAGCATGCATATGCCGCTGGGATACGCGGTCCCTCTCGCGGCCGGAATCAAAGAGGCTGTGCGCCTGCCCGTTTTCGCCACCGGCCGCATCAACGACCCCGTTCTCGCGGAAAGGATTCTCGCCGGTGGACAGGCAGACATGATCGGAATGGTGCGATCGCAGATCTGCGATCCGAATTTTGCCCGAAAAGCGAAGGAAGGCAGGCCGGATGAAATCCGCTATTGCGTCGCCGACAATCAGAACTGCTACGGGCGGGTCGCGCTCAGCCGGCCTATCGGATGCATTCAAAATCCTTATGTGGGAAACGAACAACACGATGATGAACTCAACCTTCCTGCCACGCGCTGGAAAAAGAGAATCATGGTTGTCGGAGGAGGTCCGGCCGGCATGTGGGCGGCAAAAACTGCCAAACTACGCGGCCACGACGTGACTCTCTACGAAAAGGAAGCGGTTTTGGGCGGGCAGATCAATATTGCCATGAAAGGGGCGGGCCGCGAGGAACTGGGCGTCATCATCCGGAACGAGCAGTATCAACTAAGGAAATTGGAAATTCCCGTCGTCCTGGGCAGGGAAGTAACGCCCGAATTTGTTTTGGCGGAGAATCCGGACGCCGTCATTGTGGCGACCGGATCCATCCCAAAAACGATGCCGGTGCCCGGATCCGGCGGACCTGGAGTTTTCAACGTGTGGCAGCTGCTTCGGGGAGAAGCGCGAATCGGTGAAAGAATATTGTTTATCGACAATGATGGCGGCCACCAGGCCACGAGCGCGGCAGAGTTTCTGGCGGAGTCGGGGAAGAAAGTCCATATCCTCACAAGCGCTTATTATGTCGGCACGGACCTCGGGCCGACTCAGGACATCACCCTTTTCAGACAGCGGATGGCGAAACTCGATGTGACGGTCACCGCGGACGTTCACATCACTGAAATCAAAGGAACTGAGGTGCACGGCATTGACATTTACTCCAACGAACCCAGAATGTTTTGCGGGTATGATACCATCGTGACCGCGATGGGCAACGCAGCGCGCGCCGAACTCTATTTTGCATTAAAGGGCCGGGTAAAGGAGCTTTACCGCATCGGCGACTGCGTCGCCCCGAGGAAAATTGACATGGCGATCCACGAAGGCTACATGGCAGGAAGAAGAGTGTGAATACGCCGGGAAAGCAGGCTGTCGATTACACGGATGTTATTGTTGTTCTGGAAGAAGGTATGGAGGCGAGCAACCAGGCCCTTCTGGAGGAGGGAGGGCGGATTGCGCGGCTTCTGGGAGGGAGCCTCTATGCGATCGGCGGCGGCGTTGCCCCGCAGACGGTGAACGCCGCTTTGCAAAACACGCCCTTCCGCGTGATGTTATTCGCGCATACCGATCAGGGCAGGGAACTGGCTCCGCTCGTCGCCCGGAGTTTCGATGCGCCGGCCGTTACGGATTGTTTCGATATCCGTTTCAGGGAAGCAGTCCTCTATTACGCCCGATACGTCTGCGGCGGACAGTTCGAGCAGGAAGTCCGCTTCGAGCATCCGCCCGAATTTGTCTCTGTGAGTCTGAATTCCCTGGAAACTCTGAGAGGCGCGGCCGAATCGTTTCAAGTCAAGATGATTCACCCCCCGGAGTCGAAAAGCGCCCGCACGAGCAAAACTATCCGGACGTTGCCGCCTGATTTCAGGACCGTAGATATCCGCTACGCGAAACGCGTCATTGACATCGGCGCCGGCTGCGACCAGCCGGCTTTAATGGGTCCGGCGGAAAAACTCGCTTGCCTGCTAGAAGCTTCCATTGGTACAACGAGACTGGTAGCCGACAACGGCCGTATCCCAAAGACCAGAATGATCGGGCAGACAGGGAAGACGGTAGCGCCGGAATTCAGTCTGACTCTCGGCGTGTCCGGCTCACCGCACCATATGGCTGGAATTCAGCGGTCCGGCAGGATTCTCTCCGTCAATTCCGACGAACGCGCTCCCGTTTTCAGAGTGTGCGATGAGGGATTCGTTGCGGATCTAAAAGGACTGCTTCCCAAACTGATCCGCCGCATCGAACAATACCGGGACCGAGACCTTCCGTGAAAACACATGATGTAATCGTAGTGGGTGCGGGCCCCGCGGGAACCACGGCGGCCCTGAGGATGGCGCAGAAGGGATTGAAAGTAATCCTGGTCGAGCGCGGAAATGTGCCGGGCGAAAAGAATATGTTTGGCGGCATGCTCCCGCATTGCCCCGCCGGTGAAAAGCTGCTCCCGCGTTTCCATGAAGAAGCTCCCTGGGAGCGCCATGTGGTCAAACGGACCTTGTGCCTCCTTTCGGAAACCTCCGCATCATCCTTTGTTTTCGAATCCAATCGCTTTGACCGTCCTCCTTATTGCGGCTACACGCTCTACCGGCCTGTTTTTGACCGGTGGTACGCTCAGAGAGCGATTGAAGCCGGAGTGACAATCCTTACCGGCTGCCTCGCCGAGGAACTCCTCACCCAGGGAAAATCAATCTGCGGGGTCAGGATCGGGCGCGTTAACGGAGAACTTAGGGCGCCGATCACCGTTGTTTGCGACGGCGTGATTTCCTTGCTGGCTCAGAGAGCCGGGCTTCGCAAGGCCCTCGAACCGGGGGACCTCGCGCTGGGGATCAAGGCGCTGTTTCGGCTTGAGGAAAGGGAGATAAATGAGCGTTTCGGCCTGGTGCGCGATCAAGGTTGCTCGCAGGAATTCATCGGCTGTACGAAGGGAGTTCGCGGCGGAGGGTTTATATATACGCAGCTGCAGTCGCTCTCGGCCGGACTTGTGCTGCACCTGGACTCCCTTAAGAAGAGCGGCCTTGCTCCCTGTGACCTTTTCGAAGAATTCCTTGCCTTCGACCCGGTGCGGAAACTTCTCAAAGGTGCAAGGATGGTCGAGTATGCTGCGCACATGATCCCGGAAGGGGGATACAAGTCGATACCAAAGCTGTTCGGAGACGGTGTGCTCCTGGCCGGCGATGCGGCGGGGCTCTGCTACACCAACGGGCTCAATCTTGAAGGGATGAACTTGGCGATTGCGTCCGGCTTGCAAGCGGCGGAGACCGTCATGGAAGCATTTCAGAAATGCGATTTTTCAGCCAAACAACTGGGACAATATCAAAGCCGCCTCCAGGAATGTTTTGTCCTGCAGGATATGAAAACCTATGAAAAGTCTATGGACCTGCTGCGCAACGACCGGCTTTTTTCCGTTTACCCCCGGCTGGTCGGCACCATCATGGAGCGTATCTTTCAGGCGGATGGCAAGCCAAGGAAAAAATTCAGCCGGATCGGCTGGGATGCCACGAAGGAGGCTATTTCGGTAAAGGACCTCATTAGCGATTTGTTGAAGGGAGGCGCATCCCTTTTATGATCACGGAGCATATTTTCGAGCTGGCCAGCTACCGAATAGACCCTGACGCGCATATTACCGTCAACCGCGAAGTCTGCAAACCCTGCCGGCATCGGGCCTGCACATTTGTCTGTCCGGCCGGCTGTTACCAGTGGAATGAGAGCAATTTGAGAATCGATTTCGCGTATGATGCGTGCCTTGAGTGCGGCACCTGCCTGATGATTTGCGAGAGAGGGGCGCTGGCATGGAATTACCCGAAGGGGGGCTTCGGCGTGCGCTTCCGGGTTACCTAGGCCGCACAGGTCGCGCGCCTCGTGACCATGCGTCTGCGCGGCCTTGCGGCAAAACCTTGAGAAATGCGGTTTAGGCTGAGCGACAATAATTCATGCGCATGGATGCAGTTTCCTTTTTCAGGCTCTCTGCCCTGAAAGGGCAGCGGATTACAGTTTACGATGCTCTGGATAGTAACTGAAGCCGGCGCGATGGAGATGCTTTGAAGATAATTGTTTTGGTCAAAACGGCTTCGGACACAAAAATCCCTCTGGAGTGCGACGATGGCAGCGGCCGTCTGAAAGCGGAGTGGAATGTGTCCGTTCTCAATCCTGATGACGGCCAGGCCATAGCCGAAGCTTTACAGATTAAAAGCAAATACCCCGAAGTCCATATTAGGGTTGTACACCTGGGGCCCCCGTCGGGAGATCGCTTTCTCAGAGAAGCGCTCGCGCTCGGCTGCGATGAAGGTTTGCGCATCTGGGATGAAGGCCTCGAGGATCTTCACCCGCCCGGAAAAATTGAGATATTTGGGCGGGTGGCGGCAATTCTGGGATTTGATCTCCTTTTCACGGGAACCAAAAGTGCGGACACGGGCAGCGCTCAATTGGGCATCCTGCTTGCCGATGCTCTCGGCGTGCCATGCCTGACGCGGATCGCCTCAATTGACGCGGTTGGAGAAGCGGTGGTGCAGGCCACGCGCAGGCTCGATGGGGGATATCAGGAAGAGGTCGAGTCCGCACGGCCGCTGGTCATCGCCGTGGAGGCCGATCAGGAGCCGGCCGCTTACGCATCCTTGCCTGCCGTCGCACGGGCGGTGGAGACGGCAATACCGTGTTTCGACCTGGCGCAGATTGGTGTTCCGCTTGAAGCCGTCCGCCGCGCGGAAGCGCGGCTGGCATTCGGCCCGTTTCGGCTTCCTGCGCCGCGCCTGCAATTCGTGCAATCTCCCGATTCCTCTCTCCCGGCTTTCGAGCGCCGCCGCCTGCTGGGGGAAGGCCCGATCGTCAGGCGCCAGGGGAGAATTGCCAGCGGCAATGAAGACGCGGTCGTAAATGAACTTTTCCAAACACTTCTGCGGCAGGGATGGCTGGAGCATCTGCGGAAGGAAAGCGAAAAAGCGTGAATGATCCCAATTCTATTCAGGCTTAGGAAAGAGATCCGCTTCGAAGACCGGGACGGGTTTTCCCTGGTTATTTCGGAAGCGCCTCTCAATGTCATCCGCGCCAGCAAACGCGCGGTGCGGCTCCTTCGGCTGTGCGATGGCGAAAGGACTCTTTCGCAGATTGCATTGGAAAGCGGCCCCGCCGACGAAGAGCAAGTTTTGCGGATTTGCGATTATTTCAATAAAAAAGCTGTCCTGGAAACCGCCTTCCTTGAAAACCGGGGTTACTTCCCCTCGGTCACTGTCATCATTCCCTCCATCGACCGGGGCCTATACCTGGTCGAATGCCTTTCGTCCGTGTTCGCCCAGGACTATCCTGCGGAGCGTATCGAGGTCATCGTTATCGACGACGGGTCGCGCGATGAAACCCAACAGCTTGCGGCCGGCTTCCCCTGCAGACTCCTGACTAACAGCAATAAGCGCGGCCAATCCTATTGCCGCAACCTCGGTGCCGCTCAGGCAAGGAGCGAAATCCTGGCTTTTTTGGACAGCGACTGTGTTGCCGCACCATGTTGGCTCAAGGATCTGGTTCCCGGCTTTTTATGGGAAAAGGCCGGCGCTGTGGGCGGCTACGTGGATGGTTATTCTGATCGGTCGGCGCTGGACCGCTACGAGCAAAAATTTTCGCTGCTGAATCTGGGCAAATACATTCAGCGGAGCGCGGATGACGGCTCCATGTTCTATATTCCCACATGCAACCTGTTGGTCCGCAGGCGAGCCTTTTTTGAAGCCGGAGGAATCCGGGAGACGCTCCATCTGGGCGAGGACGTCGATTTTTGCTGGAGGATGCGGGCAGCCGGCTGGCAGGCTCTTTACGTTCCCGCCGGAATTGTGCGCCATAAGCACCGGAACACGCTTCGGCCGATGCTGCGGCGGCGGGCGGACTACGGGTCTTCCGAAGCGTTGCTGCATAGGCTTCACCCCCGAAAGCGGAAAACTCTTCAGATACGCGTGCTCGCAGCCCTGGCGTTTCTCGGCCTGGGTGCCAGCATCGTGTTCCTCACGCCATTGCCCCTCATCGCGACGGCGGCCTGCTGGGCGGCAGAGGCGGCCGCCAAAGCCTTCCGGCTGCGCAGAAAACGCGTCTCCGTGCCATGTGGTAAGATGCTATTGGCCGCGCAGCGGACGCATCTTTCCTATTTTTATCTTGTGGCTTTCCATCTTGTCCGATATTACCTTGTGTTCCTGCTGCTGGTGGGTTTTATATATCACTCACTGCTGCTGTTCGCGGCGGCCTTGCTGTTGTTCACCTCTTTTACCGACTATTCGGCCAAGCGCCCGCGGCTGGCTTTCCCACTTTTCTTTTTCTATTACGCTCTCGATCAAGTGGCCTATCAGCTCGGCGCATTTGCCGGGTGCTTGCGGGCCAAATCCTTTCGCTCCTATTATCCCCTATTTTTCAGGGCGCGCCGGAGCTTTGTGCGGTGAGATGAGGCCGGCGACGAAATCCGCGGGAGATCTAATCATGGCCCACCGACTGGGTGAGGACGGCAAGTGCGAGGGCGGCGCGAGTGAAATAGCCGGAGATAGACCTGGAGCGGCGCCCCGGCTATTCATTTTCCAGGCGGAATTCGGGGGTGTCGAACCAGAAGCCCCATTTGTTCATGCTGTCGATTTCGGCTTGAACGATCGCCGTATGCCCTTTTTCGATTTCAACGAAACGCTTGAACACCTCCTGCCCTTCGGCGTCAAGCTGGCGGGCCACGTCACTGTAAAAATTGCCGGTTTGTATTTCCGCCGCGAGCGCTTTTTTTAATAACTCCAGCTCGTGTTTCCGCCGGGACGGCCGCGCCTTCAACGTCTGGCCGATATCCCGCAGGCTTCTTTCAATAACTTCGGGTGCTGGAATCGCGGTCTCAAGATTCTTGACCTGAATTCTCCCCATTCTTTGCCATTCTTCAAGGCAATCTTGGAGGTAAGCAAGATGCTGCCTTTCCTCCGCGCATAAAACTTCGAAGATGCGCTTTGCCGATTTGTCGGCCGTTTTCTCCATCGCCTCACGATAAATCTGATGGACGCTGGCCTCATATTCAAGCGCGAGCCGTATGGCCTGATCAAGATTCATTTTGCGGGCTCCTCTCCGCGACAAGCTTGTTGACTTCCTCATGACTTTAACTTAAGAGTGGAAATTTCCAAATTGAAATCATCATTTTACGTAAGATGGCCGTCTCTGGTATATTCTGCGCAAGACCGCTCATACGGCAGGCGGCAGAAATGGCCGGATCCCGGAAAATTGCGGCTTAGCCGGCGCTGCCTGGCAGCCGGGATCAGAAAGAGCGCATGTACATAGAATTTTTCCGATTGAAAGAGCCTCCCTTTTCTCTCACCCCGGATCCGCGGTTTCTTTTCATGAGCGAACGGCACCGAGAGGGCCTCGCGCATCTGGTTTACGGAGTGCAACAACCGGGAGGGTTTGTCCAGTTGACGGGCGAAATCGGGACCGGAAAAACCACTCTCTGCCGGTGCCTGGTCGAACAACTTCCGCCCGACACCGACATTGCCCTGATCCTGAATCCCCGCTTGACGGCGAAAGAGCTGCTCGAAACTGTCTGCGACGAACTGCGTATCGAGCGCCCTGCAGAGGCCGGGAGTATTAAGCTTCTCATCGACGCGCTCAACCGGCATCTGCTCCAGTCACATTCCCAGCGCCGCCGGACCGTGCTCATTATTGATGAAGCTCAGAACCTTGACGACGAAGTGCTGGAACAGATCCGGCTGTTGACAAATCTTGAGACTTCGCGGGAGAAACTCCTGCAAATCATTCTGATTGGCCAGCCGGAGCTTCTCTCCATTCTAAAGAGGCCGGAGCTTCGACAGCTTGCACAACGGATTACAGCGCGGTATCACCTTCAGGCTCTTTCCAGGCGGGAAACTCATGCATATATCCGCCACCGGCTGAGCGTCGCCGGCAGGAGCGACCCTCTGTTTACCAAAAGCGCCATGCGCCGAGTCTGCCGTCTTTCCGGCGGTATGCCGAGATTGATCAATATCATTTGCGACCGTGCTCTGCTCGGTGCTTATACCTTGGACAAGCGGATAGTCGGCGCGGCCATCGTCCGCCGGGCAGGCAGTGAAACGCAGGGTATGGTTCCATGGTACAGGAGGATAAGGATGGCATGGGCAGCCGGGATTCTAGCCTTGGCGGCCGTAATCGCCGTTGCCGGATTTTTTTTGGCATCGGCCGACCGGTCAGTATTTCACTCCGGCCCAACGATAGTGCCCGCAGTGCCGGTGCCGGATACCAGCGGTGTTGCGGCCGCCAAGCCTCAACCGGTGGCCGTGCCGGCGACAAAAGCGGCGCCGCCTGCTTCCAGGCTCGCCGATATTCTGGCGGATCCGGTGTTGCGCGGAGAGGCAGTTTCCAGCTTTGTCAATCTCTATAATTGCTGGGGAGCCAGAATTGCGATGAGTCCGTCTGACTACGGGTGTAAAGTCGGCCGTGCCCAGGGATTTGAATGCCTCTTCCAGGCCGGCAGTTGGACCAAACTGCGACGGTTTAATCTGCCGGCCATTCTCGAAGTGACTCTGCCCAACGGGCAAATGCAGCGCGTGACGCTTATCGGGTTGAGCGACGAAACTGCAAGACTCGCGATTGGAAATCGGGAGTATGCTTTCCCGATTTCCGAAATAGATACGCTGTGGGATGGTTCCTTTATTCTTGTCTGGAAGCCGCCATTTCGCCCGCGGCAGCTTTCGCTCGGTGCAAAAGGCGAGGAAGTGGCGTGGGTTCGCCGTGCTCTGGACAGAATCGAAGGGAAGAAACAGGAGGCGAACCCTTCGGACGATTACGACGAAAACTTGCGGCAGCGCGTCAGGTCGTTTCAGCGCCAAAGGTCGCTGATTCCTGACGGGTATGTCGGAAGCGAAACGCTGGTGCATCTGGCTGTTGCTGCAGGGGATCAGAAAGCCCCATCGATTGTGCAGCACTCCCCTTAGAGCATAATAGTGGAGAGCGATGTCTTACATTCTGGATGCATTGAAGAAAGCGGAACGTGAACGGGGCTTGGCGCGGGTGCCCACGCTTACGACCGTGCACGAACTCCGCGACCCGCAGCGGACCCGCCCATGGATTATTGCCGGCGTAATCGCCTTCTGCGCAGCCGCACTCTCCGTGTTGTTGCTGATGGTCTTTGGGGTTTATGTCTGGCCTCCGGAGCCTTCGCAGATCACAAGCAAACCGGCAGGTTCAGAGATTTTGCCGGAAACCATACCGCATCGCGAAGAGACTCCGGCGGCCCAGCAGCCACAAGCAGCCGTCGCCGCGGCCGCGCGCGACAGCGCCGCCCGAAAAACCGAAATTGCCCCCAAAGCGAATCCACAGGAACTGAACCCGGACCTTCTGAAAACGCAACATTCTCAGTTGCCGGCATCCGATCTCTCCGGGCAAGCGCCGGAGCCCGGCTCCACCCCAGCAACGGCGATGTCGTTGCGCGAAGCGGCGGATAAGATGAGTCTCAGCATTTTGATGTATTCGGATAACCCGGCAGAGCGCCTGGTATTCATCAACGGCAGCAAATATTTGGAAGGCGATTATGTGGAGGGCCCCTACCTGCTCGAAAGCATCACGCAGGACGGCGCGGTCCTGAGCCACGGCGGAGAGCGGATGCTGCTGCGCCCCGGCTCCAGATAAGTCGCATCAAAGGTTTCTGTTGACGACGTACCTGCGAGGACGGCTCTCCCAGAGCCGTCCCCGGGCGCGTCTGGAGACCAGCACGTACTAATCGCGCGCCTTGCATTAATGCCCGTCAGCGCTGCCTCACTACGGAAGCTTGTGAGAAATGCGGGTTATACATGTCTTATGCCAAAATATGGGAATCATGCCGGCAGTGCGAGGTTTTTCCCGGAAACCGCGATGTTTTTTTAAATCACCGCCCTTACCGGCGGTAATCTCGCTGTATCGAAAAAATACCACACGGACCCATTAACTGGAGGGAGGATTGGAGATGAGCATCTGGCATGAATATGTCCAACATGACGGGGCGGTTCCCGAGTGGCCCTACCCCGTAAACTACGGGAAAGTCAACGAAATTGAGTCTGACATCCTGGTGGTCGGCGGTGGGGTCGCAGGCGTGCGCGCCGCCATAAGCGCCGCGCAACTGGGCGCGAAGGTTGTCCTGGCCGACGCGGGGCACGCAAAGCGGAGCGGCGCGGGCGGGGCGGGTGTGGACCACTGGCACGGCGCCTGTACCAATCCATGTTCGAAAGTCACCCCCGAGGAATATACCAGGGGCTGTTATGACAGCATGCAAGGCTACACCGGTGCCCATGTCCGTTACATCATCACTAACGAAAGCTGGGAGAGC
>JBBISO010000035.1:0-16266 GCA_037441325.1 Acidobacteriota bacterium
ACTCGAGGTCGAGCAGCGTCGCGACCACGGTCGTCGTCCCCAGGTCGAACGCGATCGCGTGGCGGACCGCCGACGTGTCGCCCGGCTCGACCGCGATCAATTGTTGGCACAGCGCGACCGCGAGGACGCCGGACTGCAGGCCGCCGTTTCCCAGTTGGCCCAGGCCGAAACCGCTTTGGCATGGCAAAGGGAGAATCTGGCCGCCGATTTGGAACACCGCAAGGCGGACTTGAGATCTTACGAGGCCCGGCTGCAGGAACTGAGAAACGGCGCGCGGCCCCAGGAAATCCAAGAGGCAAAAGCGGCCGTCGACTCCGCCCAATCCGAGCTTGAGCGCGCACAGCGGGACTGGGAACGCGCGCAGACGCTGTATAAAAACGACGACATTTCCACTGCCCAATACGACCAATATCGCAACCGGTGGGAGAGTGCGGAAGCGATGCTGAAGCAGGCAAGCGAACGCTACGCTCTGGTCCTCGCCGGCCCGCGTTTGGAACAGATCGAAGCCGCAGCCGCCCAGGTCCAGCGGGCGCGGGCCGCTCTCCGGATGGCAGAGGTCAATGCGCTGGAAATAAAGCGGCGCGCGCAGGAACTGCCGCTGAGGCGCGCAGAGATCGCACGCGCCAAAGCCAATCTCGCCTTGATTGACTCCCAGCTTGCCGACACCGTGGCCAGTTCCCCGGTGGACGGGGTGGTTCTGGTAAAAGCGGCCAATGTAGGCGAAATATTGGCTGCCGGCACGACGGTGGTCACAGTAGGCGACATCGACCATCCCTGGCTGCGCGCCTACATCAATGAGACTGATTTGGGCCGGGTCAAGCTTGGGGCCAAGGCACGCGTCACCACAGACTCGTATCCCGGCAAAGTGTATGAAGGAAGAATTAGTTTTATCGCCTCGGAGGCCGAATTCACTCCCAAGCAGATTCAGACGCAGGAGGAGCGGGTAAAGTTGGTGTACCGAATCAAAATCGACCTATCCAATCCACGACATGAATTGAAGTCCAACATGCCGGCCGGCGCCGAGATTATGTTGGAGTAAAAAATGCAGCCGATCATCGAAATCCGTGACCTGACCCGCCGTTTCGGAAATATCCTGGCCGTGGACCGTCTTAATCTGACGGTCGCTCCCGGCGAGATCTTCGGGCTGGTAGGGCCGGATGGAGCCGGCAAGACCACGACGCTGCGCCTGCTGAGCGGCTTGCTCGGTCCCAGTGAAGGCAGCGCGCGCGTCGCCGGGTATGACGTGGCGCGCAAACCGCAGGCAGTCAAAGACCGGATCGGATATATGGCCCAGCGGTTCGGGCTTTACCTGGATCTCTCCGTCCAGGAAAACATGAATTTCTATGCCGATCTGTTTGGCATCATCGGTTCGGAACGCGCCGTACTCACCGCCCAGCTATTGCGCATGACACGGATGGAGCCTTTTCGCGAACGCCGGGCGGGACAGCTTTCGGGCGGCATGAAACAGAAGCTGGCCCTCATGTGCACCCTGCTGCACCGGCCGCAGGTCCTGTTGCTGGATGAGCCCACTAGCGGCGTAGATCCGGTCTCGCGGCGCGATTTCTGGGCCATCCTCTATCAGCTGCTGAAAGAAGGAATCACCATTCTAATGACCACCGCTTATCTCGATGAAGCCGAGCGCTGCAATCGCGTCGGCCTGATGTACCGGGGCAAATTGATACGCTGTGACGCTCCGGAGATTTTGAAGCGTGAGGCAGGCGGGGTCAATATGGAAGCGGTCTTCATAAAGACGGTGCGCGCCGCCGAAGCCACGGAGGCGCGATGAACGGCTGGGCGGTGGAGACCGAGGAACTGGTCAAAAGCTTCGGACCGTTCGTCGCGGTGAACCGCGTTTCCTTACGCGTTGGGAAGGGGGAGATTTTCGGCTTTTTGGGGCCGAATGGAGCAGGTAAATCCACGACCATCCGCATGCTTTGCGGCCTGCTGACTCCGACATCGGGGCGGGTGCTCGTGGGAAACGTGGACGTGGCCGTGAATCCCGAAGAAGTGCGCCGCAATATCGGCTATATGTCGCAGAAATTTTCGCTTTACGACGATCTTACCGTGGAGCAGAACATCGGCTTTTTCGCGGGCATGTACGGCGTCCCGCGAGAACGGCGGGGTGAACGCAAGCAATACGTGCTTGAAATGGCGGGCCTCGCGGAGCGGCGCGCCGATCTCACCGGCACGTTGTCAGGCGGCTGGAAGCAGCGTCTCGCGCTCGGCTGTGCCATCCTGCACGATCCGCCGGTGCTGTTCCTGGACGAACCCACGGCCGGAGTGGATCCGATCGCGCGGTTAGCATTCTGGGACTTGATCCGTGAAATGGCTTCCCGGAACCACACTATTTTCGTCAGCACCCATTACATGGACGAAGCCGAGTACTGCCACCGGCTGGCCTTAATGTATCGCGGCCGGGTGATAGCGCTGGGCTCACCTGCCGAACTGCGCGCAAGTTTCAGCGCCCACGCACTCTTTCAAATCGAGACCTCTTTTCCGCTGGACACCATGCGGGCGTTGGAAGGGGCGCCCGGGATTACAGACGTGGCCGTATTTGGAAGCGGGCTACATATCTCGGCGGAGGATCCGAAGTGCGGCGCGGAAACCATCCGCAACCGCCTGGCGGCCAAGGGCATCGATATCCATCGCCTCGGAAGAATCCGGCCTTCGCTCGAGGATGTTTTTGTGGCCCTGATCGAGGCGGAGGAAAAATCGGTACCTGGTTAAACTGTCCCCGGGGACAGTTTAACCAGGTACCGATTTCGATTTCTGCGGCTCAGTATGAATAACCACGCGACCCAGCTCCGGGAATTCACGCCGGAGCCGACTTTCCATTTGTTCCGCAATACTATGCACTTCCCCGATCGGCACTCCTGCGCCAACCAGCAGATGCAAAGATAGATAGATTTTGCCGCTGATCTGATGAAGCTCAATATCGTGGCATGCACCGGCCAGTTTCAGCTCAAGGCTGATCTCGTTGACGCGACGGATATAGGAGTTTGCTTCAGCCGGCTCAAGAGGGATGCCGACAGCGGATTCTTCCGGGCGCGGTTCTATATGCGCGTTGATCCCCGCTATGGCGATGGCGGCGGGAGCTCCCACGGAGATCAATTCCGCATGCAGCTTGGCTTCCAGATCCGTCGCCTGCCGGTGCGCGCCTTCAAAACTGAGTCCGGGATCGACTTCCAAATCGAGATCGATCCAAATGCCGCGCTCCGTCCGGTGGGTGGTCACGTTATGTATCAATACACATTCCCGCGCCGCAACCGCCTGGATGATCTCGAGAATTGTCTCGCTCTCGGCGATCGGATTGGTATGGACGACCACATCCGCGTTGGGAGAGATGCTATGAACCGCCTCCTGGGCTCTTTGGGCCAGTTGATGGCTTTCCTGGAAAGAAAAATGTCGCGGCACTTCGACGATCAGATCCACGAAAAGCTGGTTCCCCACATTACGCACACGGATACGCGACACATGCAGGATTCCGGGGATATCCTTCACTTTTCGCAAAAGCCGATCCACAAGCCCTTTGGAGGCCCGGTCCAGCAACGCATCAACGGCGCGCAAACTCAGCCTGACGCCTGCGTATATGACGATCACCGCCACCATGAGGGCGGCAATCGCATCCGCGTGCTCGAAAAACGCCTTGTCTGCGCTTCGATACTCCCCGGCCTTCACAAGCGCCAGCCCAATGATTACGACGGCGGAGCTCCATAGATCGGTCCTGAAATGGAGCGCATCAGCTTCAAGCGCCTGGCTTTGATACTTCTTGGCGACGCGGGACAGGGACCTGGAGCGGGAAAAGTCGATGGCGATCGACATCCCCATGACCAAGAACGCCCACAAACTTGGATTTACTTCGACGGTTTTAAAAAAGAGCCGATGCATGGCTTCGTAAATGATACACGCACAGGCTGCCAGCAACAGCAGGCTTTCCACCAGCGCGCTGAGGTTCTCGACCTTACCATGTCCATAAAGATGGGACTCGTCGGCCGGCCGGCCGCTTACCCGCACGGCAAACAGGGTAATGAGTGCGGCAGCCAGATCCAACCCGGAATGCGCCGCTTCGGCCAGGATTCCCAAGCTCCCCGTTAAAAACCCAACGACGAGCTTGGCGCCGGTGAGAAATATCGCAGCGGCGACCGAGGCCCCGGCAACCATCCGCTTTTCCCGGAATTGCTTTTCGCTGCTGCCGGATAGAATATCATCCAAATCCGTCATAATGGTGCATCGGCGCCTGCTTATACTGTCCCTAGGTTACTTGGCGGGGACAGTATAACCAGGCACCGACCTCAAAAACCCTGGAATTCATAGGTCATGCCTACCACGATGCCTGATTTAGGGTCAAACCGCATAAGGCCTGCAACCCCGCCCAAATCCCACCGGAGCCTTCCTGTCCAATACTGAACACCGACTCGGGCCTGAGACCTATTTTCGTTTCCAATTCTTCGCGGAGGCCCCTGGCGCCCGTTGATCTCCGCGACAAAATTGAGATCGCGGCGCAAAGGGACGACGGCCGCGACTCCATAAGTCAGAGGCTCCGTCTGCCTCCCGGCAAGAATAGGAGAACCCAGAATAGCAAATCCCACATCAGCCAGAATCTGGGAACGGCCAAGATGCTTTTTAAATAGAAGGCTTGCGTAGAACTCCGTTTGATCCGTCCCCAGTCCGCTGTCGCGATTGGTATTGGGAAGCTCGACGGCAAATTTGAATGCCATCGCCGGCCGACGCCCCTTTTCGCCGGCCAGCTTGAGCTTTGAAGCCAGCATCAGATTCCCATAATCGCTGGTCGAATCGCCGGCAAAAGTCGGCGCCACGACCGGTTCGGTGCGGCCGGAAACCGAAAGCATGTCCCGGACGACACCTGAAATCTGAAATTCGGCATACTCTCCCACCCCCACATGGATGCTGGAGACCCCCAGCCGGATCAAATTTCCTTGCAGCCCGGAGAGCGCATAGCGCTGTCTTTGCAGAAACTCGATGCCTAACTCCGTGCGAATCCTGCCGGTCTCAAGGATTTCAGCGTCGTCGGTCCTGAGCGGACGCTGTTGCCCAAAAGCCTTCCCCGGCAATAAGAGACTCAGCGCCAGCAGCATCCACGGTGCTTTATGCACGCCCCCTCCACTCCGCATGACATTCCAGCAAAGAAGCCAGGAAAGCAGCCGCAAGTTTATATGAATATCAAAAGCTCACCTATTTGGTGCTGATTCGCAGCTGGCTTTATTTCCGCCGCAGGTTGATCTGATGCCGGACGATCGCCACGGCGGCTATCGCCGCCGTCTCAGCGCGCAAGGTCCAGGATCCAAGGCTGAATGCCTTAAAACCGGCCAGCTCCGCCTGCTCTATCTCACTGCCCTCCCAACCGCCTTCAGGTCCGACACAGATGATGGTTTTTCCGGACAACAGGCTTTTATCGGGCTGCCAGAGATCGACCGCATTTTCGTCGAACAGAAGCTTTGTGCCTTCGGCGAGTTCTTTCCAAAAGAGAAGCTTCGAAAATTCCACCGGTGGCCTCAAACGGGGCGCGTCAAAACGCCGGCACTGCTTCGCGGCCTCTTTTACGATACGGTCCCAGCGTTCCAAACGCTCTTTTATCTTATTGTCGGGGATTTTGATGTCGCTCCGCCGCGTCTCTATAGGAATGATTTCAGAAGCCCCCAGTTCCGTGGCCTTCTGGAGCATCCACTCGAATCTAACGGATTTGATCAACGCCGCGGCCAGGATCAGGATATCCGGCGACCCTAAGGAATGAAGGCTTTGAAGACAGCGGACGAAAACGCCGGGTCCGCGGAGTTCAACTTCTCCGCTGTACGCGCTCCCTTCTCCATCAAAAACTTCCACCATATCGCCCGTACCCAATCTCAGGACATCGCGCAAATGGCGGGCTTGATCGGATGGAAGCGCGGCAATTCCGTCTCGAATCGAATCCCGCGGAACATAAAATCGTCTTCGGGACATCGGCAGGCTATCCGAAAATATCCTTCACTTTTTCGAAGATATTGCGTTCCTGCGTGACTTCGTCGTCCTTGCTGATTTTGGCCAGAGCTTCGAAGATCTGCCGCTGTTCTTTTGTGAGCTTAGTGGGCACTACCACGTTAACGGTGACAAACTGATCCCCGCGTCCTCGTTCTCCCAGGCTGACAATGCCCTTATTACGCAACCGAAACACAGAACCGCTTTGAGTGCCTTCGGGTATGTTGAGCTTTTCTTCGCCTTCGAGCGTGGGGACGGTGATCTCCGCGCCCAAGACAGCCTGTGTGATGCCTATTGGAACCTGGCAGTAGATGTTGTTCCCTTGCCTTTGGAAGAAGGGATGCTCCTCCACGTATATGATGACATAAAGATCCCCTGGCGGGCCGTTATTCAGGCCGGCCTCTCCTTCTCCCTGAATGCGCAGCCTTGCGCCGTTATCCACACCCGCAGGGATTCGCACCTCAAGGACTTTTTCCTTGCGCACGCGGCCGCGGCCGTGGCAGATCTCACAGGGTTCGCTGATTACCCTTCCCGATCCGTTGCATTGGCTGCAGGTCCTGCTTATGGAGAAGAAACCCTGCTGGTAACGCACTTGCCCCGATCCGCGGCAGGTAGGGCAGCTGACCGGGTGTTTGCCCTTCGGGGTTCCGCGCCCGTCGCAGGCGCTGCAAGTATCTTGACGCGGGATTTTTATCTTGGTCCTGAGGCCGAAGGCTGCTTCGCGGAAAGAAATCTTCAAATCGTAGCGGAGATCGGAACCACGTTCCGGACCGCTACGCCGGCGCCCTCCAAAAATGTCGCCGAACCCGAAAAACTCCCCAAGTATGTCGCCAAAATCACCAAAAATGGCGGGATCGAAACCGCTGAATCCCCCTTGCAGTCCGCTATGGCCGTAACGATCATAGCGCGCTCGTTTTTCGGGATCGCTCAGGACACTATATGCTTCCGCGGCTTCCTTAAACCTCTCCTCGGCGTTTTTGTCATTGGGATTTTTGTCCGGGTGGTATTTGAGAGCCAACTTCCTATAGGCGCTCTTGATCTCCTGATCCGATGCGTTCTGGGAAAGTCCCAATACTTCGTAGTAGTCTCGCTTATTATTCAAAAAAGCGTCCCCGCTGTCTCTTGTTTATGATGTCTTCGGTTCTACGGAATTCAGCGCGGATTTCATCAGCTGCTCCAGATCGGTCTGATTCCGGTTCTCTCCGGCTCTTAAGCTTTTGCTTTCAACCGCACTGAATATAGCGGCTGTCAACATCGCGGCTCCGTCTTCCACTCGTTCCAGCATTTCTCTCAATAATATGATGTTGCTTTCCTCCGGAGAAAGGCTCCTGGCTTTTTGGATCATGTCTTTTACCATTTCCTGTTCTGAAGAGTCAAGCAGCCGGCCGAACTCGGAGTAACTCCGCATAAGTGCCGCGGCCTGTGCCCTGATCCGGTTCCGCATCTCGGCGATTTGCCTTGCCTGGCGATCATTTTCAGCAAATTGCTTCGCCTCAATCATCATCCGGTCGATCTCGTCCTTGCCCAGCCCGGTCGACGGAGAGACTTCTATGGCCTGCGCTTTTCCTGAAAGTTTATCTTTGGCCGAGACGCTCAGTATTCCGTTAGCATCCATATCGAAAGAAACTTCAACTTGCGCCGCGCCCCGCGGCCCCGGGGCGATTCCCACCAGACTGAATTTAGCCAGGGAACGATTATACTGGGCCAGTTCCCGCTCTCCCTGAAGAACATGGATTTCAACCGCCGTCTGATTGTCAGCCACCGTAGTAAACACGGCGGTCTTGTTCAGAGGAATGGTCGAATTGTGCTCGATGATCCGGGCATACAAACCTCCTTGTGTTTCCACTCCAAGGGATAGCGGGAGGACATCAAGCAGAACAATCTCCTTTAATTCTCCCTGCAAGACTCCCCCCTGGAGAGCAGCCCCGACCGCCACAACTTCATCGGGATTGACTTCAAGCGAAGGTTTTTTGCCGAAGATCTTTTCGACGTGACGCTGAACCGCGGGCGTGCGCGTTTGTCCTCCGACCAGGATGACCTTGCCTATATCGCCGGGGGCGAGTTTCGCGTCGCTCAGGGCTTTTTCGCAGAACAGAGTGGTTCTCTCGATCAACCCCTTAACCAGTTCCTCGAACCGGGCTCGGCTCAGGATCGTGTCAAAATGCTTAGGGCCATCGGCACCGGAAGCTATAAAGGGGAGATTGATTCGGGATTCGCCGGCGGCCGACAGCTCGCATTTGGCCTGCTCCGCGGTTTCCTTCAAGCGCTGGCGCGCGAGCACATCGCCATCCAGGCTGATGCCTGTTTCCGATTTGAACTCCTCGCTCATCCAATCGATAATGCACTGGTCAAAATCTTCCCCGCCCAGGAGGCTGTCGCCGCAGGTTGAAATTACCTCGAAGACTCCGTTATTCAGCTCCAGGATCGAGATATCAAATGTTCCTCCGCCCAGATCATAGACTGCGATCCGCTCCCGCTCTTTTTTGCCTAATCCATAAGCAAGCGCAGCCGCAGTGGGTTCGTTGATGATTCGACGGACATCGAGTCCCGCAATGCGCCCGGCATCCTTGGTGGCCTGCCGCTGTGAGTCGTCAAAGTACGCCGGGACCGTGACGACCGCTTCGGTCACCTCCTCGCCCAGAAAGTCTTCCGCCGCGGCTTTTAAATACTGCAGCACCATGGCAGAAATTTCCGGCGGGCTATAATACCTTCCATGAACCGATATTCTGACATCCCCATTGGCGGACGGATGGACATGGTAAGTAAGATAGGATTTTATTTTCTGAATTTCGGGATCGTCAAACCTGCGGCCCATCAGTCTTTTTGCCGCGCAGATGGTGTTCGCGGCGTTGGTCACCGCCTGGCGTTTCGCTATTTGCCCCAGGAGCCTTTCTCCCTTATCCGCAAAAGCCACAATTGAAGGGGTTGTTCGGCCGCCGATATGGTTGGGAACAATCTGGACCGAGGAACCTTCCAGAACGGCGACACACGAGTTCGTGGTGCCCAAATCAATGCCGATTATTTTGCCCATTAGGATGCTTGGTCTTTTCGCTGGGGATTAACCGCAACGATCACCTGGGCCGGCCTGAGGAGCCTATCCTTAAAAAGGTATCCTCTCCGCAGTTCTTTGACGATTGTGTTTTCTTCATAATCAGTGGTTTCTTCCCGGGACAATGCGTCATGGAGGTGCGGATCAAATTTCTTCCCTTCGGTTTCAAAAGGGACCACCCCCGTCCGGCTTAAGGTGTCCATTAACTGTTTATACAATAATTCGACGCCTTCCCGGTATTGCTGCAGCGTGCCCGATGCCGCCGGAGCCTCATCAAAGCTTTTAAGCGCGCGCTCGCAGGCGTCGGCAAGCGGCAAAAACTCAATCAAAACAGAGCTTTTTGCCAGCGCCATGGAATCCGTTTTTTCTTTCTCCGCTCTTTTGCGATAGTTTTCCAGCTCCGCGGCTTTTCGTAGAAACCGGTCCTGCCATTCCGCCGCTTCCGCCCTCGCAGCCCTCAGATCAGCCTGCAATTGGGCCACCGGGTCCGGCGCGGGGACAATGGATTCACCGGTTTCTTCGCGTTCCGAATCCGCAACCGATTTTCCCGCGTCCCGATCAAGATCCCGATCTTCAGCTTTAAAGCTCATTTCCTAGTTCCCTGTTTCGAGTACCCGTCCAAACAATCTCGCCACATATTCCACCAGTGAGATTGCCCGGGCATATTCCATCCGAGTAGGCCCCAGAATTCCCAGTGATCCATGGGTCTTTTCATCCACAATGTAGCGCGAAGCAACCAGAGTGCAATCTTCAATTCCCGGCAGAGCGTTCTCGGCGCCGATCGCTATCCGAACCTCCTGGGTATCTCCTTCAATACAGCGTGAAATCAAAGCCGCCAACCTGCTCTTTTGTTCGATGGTTTCAAACAGGAGCTTCATCCTGTTAATATCGGAAAACTCCGGCTTTTTAATTAGGTTCGACGTTCCATCGAGATAGATCTCGGCATCCAATCCGTTTTCATCTTCGGCGAAAGTTCGCGTGCTCAGCATTATCACTCGCCGCATGAATTTGTCGTACAGAGCCTGCTCTTTCTGAATCATTTTGTGGAGTTGAGCTTTAATCTCAAGCAATGTAAGGTCCTTGAAGTTCTCCACGATGTACCGCGCCGCCTGATCCAGCTCGATTTGCGATATTTCTTCGTGGTAAGGAATAATCCGGTTCTGGACGATGCCGGATCGAGAAACCAGAATTACCAGGATCCGGTGGTCGGTCAGTTTCACAAAATGAATATGTTGCAGAGCCACCCGGCTGATCGGGGGGGAAACCACAATCCCGACGTTTTTCGAAACCCGCGACAGGACCTGGCTTGTCCGTACCATCAGGTGCTCAGCACTGTCGTCGAGCTTCAAGTCTCTGTCGATGATATCTCTGTCTTGCGGTGATATATCCCGCCGTTTCAATAAATAATCAACATAGAAACGGTATGCCTTATCGGTTGGGACACGGCCGGCCGATGCATGCGGTTGGTGCAGATACCCCATTTCTTCGAGGTCGGCCATTATGTTTCGCACGGTGGCGGCGCTTAATTGCTCCCGGTTCTGCCGGGCGATTCTGCGGGACCCTACCGGCCTTCCGGTCACGATGAAAGTGGCGATCACCGAATTAAGGATTTCGCGAATTCGCCTGCTGGCCAGGTATTCTTTGGTAATTGCCATGTTTATCCCGATTTCACTTGCTTCGGCACGCCCGTATATGTCCAAAACACGGGTAAATATCAGTCAGAAAAGATTATAGTATCGCGGAAAGCAAAGTCAAACGGCCCGCCGGTTCACACCCAGGCTGAAAAACTAATCCCGCTATAAACCGGCCGCAAACCCGCGTCGCGATAAAAAAGCCACAAGTCTCAAGAACCGCCTGGATCCATGAAACTTGTGGCTGGCTTTTCGGGCGTTAGAAATCTTTTCTGGTCCCCAAACCTCCTAGGGCTTGATGATACTGGTGAAATTGGGCGCTACCAGCATTTGATTGCCGCTCAAGGACCGGCTGACGCGGAGGAATTTGAGGACAATAGCATCGCCGCTCTTAAGATTATTAATGAAGTTGTAAAGATCCCGAGCGCTTTGGACCGGCTTGCCGTTCGCAGCCACAATTATATCATCACTCCTTATATTGCTGGTCCTGTCCTGCACCGGCCCCGAAAAACCTGCTTCATCGGCCAAGCTTCCAGGTTTGACGGAAGTTACATATGCGCCGCCTGAAACATCCAAAGATTGCGCAAGCCAAGCGGGAACATTATCAATCTCTAAGCCCATCTCAGGTTTGGCTTTCTCTTCCTTGTCCTCGAAGCTGTAGCGGCGTTTGTCCTGGTCATCAAACTTCCTCTCCCCGATCGTTACCTCAAACTCTTTTTCCTGTCCGTATCGAACAGCTTTGATTTTGACTTTTTGGCCCGGAGGAGTATCGGCCACTGCCCATCGCAGGTCCTGCACACCGGTGATCTTTTGGCCGTTATAAGCAACAATAACATCTTCCGGCTTAATACCCGCTTTTGCCGCCGGGGTGGTTTCAGAGGGCTCTCCACTCTCATCGCTGAGCTGCGTGATTAATACGCCCGAACCCTGCTTGACTCCAAAGAAATCCGCCATCGCTTTCGTAAATTGATGGGAATTCATGTTCACCCCCAACCACCCGCGGGCGACTTTGCCGGTTTGAAGGATCTGATTATATACCTTGACAAAAATATGCGACGGAACAGCGAATCCAACACCGGCATTGCTGCCCGTCGAGGTGGATATGAAACTGTTGATGCCTACGACTTCAGCGTTCATATTCACCAGGGGACCGCCGCTGTTTCCGCGATTTATGGCGGCATCCGTTTGCAAATAATCGTTGAATACCGAATATCTGGATGGGCCTTCTCGCTGCTCCGTAAACGTCCGCCCGATGGCCGAGACAATTCCTGCCGTTACGGTTTGCTCAAGGCCGAACGGACTTCCGACCGCAATAACCCAGTCTCCGACTTTCATGTTCCTGGAGTTGCCGATTTTGGCATATGAAAAATCCTTTTTCCCCGTGATCTTGATTACCGCAATGTCGGAAACTGCATCCGCGCCAATTACCCGTGCCGTATATTCTTCCCCACCCGGAACGCTGACCTTTATTTTTGTTGCCCCTTCGACTACGTGATTATTGGTGATAATGTATCCCTTGGGATCGACGATAACTCCAGATCCCAGACTTGTCCGCAGTTGCTGCTCGGGTATCTGCCACAGGGGATCGCCGAATCCGAAGCGGCGGAAAAAGTCAAACATCGGATCGTCCGGATCCTGGTCAGGCATCATGCGGCGTCTGGTAATCAGTTCCTCGGTATTAATATTGACCACTGCCGGCTCAATCCGGGTCGCGACTTCCTCAAAAGCCTGCGACAAAGCCAGAAGCGCTCCGCCGGCAACCGGTTTCTTTTCTGTCTGCATTTGCAGCTGGCTGTCGCCCGGCCCGGTGGCATCCACGCGATCCGAAATCAGTGTGCCGATCCCGATTCCTATAGCCAGCAAAAGCAGCACCATGGATAAACCTAATAGCCGCTTGGCGCTTAGCATTCCCTCCTTCGGCTGATTGCTCATTTTAAGTTCCTCCCATATCGTAAGATTACGCTTGAAATAAATTTTACGCCAGTTGCCGCCCCCAGTTGCAAATAAGTTGTCAATGGTTAGCGCATATTTGCTTGCATTTAGCGCTGGGCAGATACCAGATTTTTATTGATCTGCAGGAAACAAACAACTGGCGCCACCCACGTTTTCTTATATTATAATCCGCCGCCAACTAACCGCCGACCACTAGTTTCTGATGATTTCGATTTTCTTGTCCGGAAGCGCCAGCTTATGCAGGACGCGCCGGTCGTCCATCCACAAATCAATCTGCAAAATACCCGAGTCGGCTTTCAGATGATGCAGATTCCGCTTTTTGCCCCGGACCATAATTTTATCCATGCCGGCTCGGGTGATCCGAATAATTCCGCTATCCGTCTCCTGAGGGACAATAACTTCGAAAGCCTGCGCTTTTTGTTTGGCATGCAAATCGAAAAGTTTCACTAAGAAAATGAAATGGTGAAAAACATTTGTATCGAGAATAAAGTATTGATTTCCGACCAACAGTCCGCTCTTTCTGGGATTTCCGCCGCCCTTGTATTCGAACAATGCCTGGCCCGGCGTGAATGTTCCATTCAAACTTCCCTTCTGCCCTTCAATATCAAAGCGAAGCTGATAAGTTCGCGGCAGAAAACCGCCATCCATGTGCAACTGGGTTTCCATATGAACCCGCTGATGCTTCTTGCCGGGATCGCGGAAATCTATGACGGAGGTGCTGCTTGCCGAGTCCGCGGAAAAAAGGATTGAAAATCTTTCCGTACCTATCTCCTTGCCATCGACATAAATATTAAAACTGCCCTCCTCAAGAGCCGCCTTTTTATCCATGCCCCAGGCCGGCGGCGGAAGAACCAGAAAAATCATTCCGGCAAAAGTAAACTGCAGAAGCCAAGGCAGGGGCATTGGAGATTTATGCGAATTCCATAACGATTGGAGTTTGTTGAATTTCCTACATCTCATCATAAAAAATTGGAACCTTCCCACGGTTTTCATCAGCCGTGTGGCAGAGGAACGTTTGGACCTCACGACGAACAAAAGCTCGTTTCCATGACAAGAAACTTCCCCCGGCCCTCCACGCGTCCATGGCAGCCAGGCCGGCAGCCTGGTCGCCCTGGGAAAGCATATATTCCACCCATGACCAGCGCGCGGAGCTGGGAAGCACCTGAGCCCTTCCTTTGAGACCCGAGCGGATTCGCGAGAGCTTCGCGGTCAGCGACGGAATGGGCTCGAAACCAGAGCCGGCAAGCGGGGTGTTTCGCTTCGCCACAAAGGGCGAAATACTCAGGGAAAGCGGGGCGATTTTCGAAAGCTCAAGGGAAAAACCTATGAACTCGTCGATGTCATCCATCATTTCTCCGGGCAAACCAATCATTGCATAGAGCTTTAAGCATTGCATACGGGCCTCGCGAACCAGCTCGGCGGCGCGGATCAAATGGTGCTCGGTTGTATCCCGATCTATAAGATTGCGCAACCTTTGGGACGTGCCATCTACCGCCGTGGTAAGCGTCCTATATCCGCCTCTCGCCAGCAATTGCACGAGATCCTCATCAAGCCGGTCGGCCCGCAAACTTGAAATCCCAATCTCGCGGCCGCTCTCCACGATTATACCGACCAACTCTTTGATTCCGGGATGATCCGCAACCGCGGCGCCCACCAAGCCGACGCGACGCGCATTTGGGGGAATAAGAGAGAGCGTTTTCTCGGCCGACACTAGCCTCATGCCCCGGCCCGCCGAGCGCCGCATGACACAGTATGCGCATTTGCGCGAGCAGCCGCGCGCCGGCTCGATGAGGAACATCGAGGCCAATACGGCGTGTTTGGTAAGGATTTGTGAATAAGCGGGAAGCCGTTCATCCCCGGCGACGGCAGGTTGCGGTATTTGCGCCGTCTTTCCCGGCACATAGCATCCCGGGAAGCGGCAAAACCGATCCCGCAAAACGCCTCTTTCCAGCCCGGCAGCCGCATCCAGGAAAGAATGAATCAACTCCTCTCCCTCCCCAAGAAAAATCAGGTCGACAAACGGCGCCAGGATCACCGGATTTGAACTGGTCAGAGGCCCGCCGGCCACAACCAGAGGATGTTTTTCGTTACGCTCCTCGCGGAGCAACGGAATGCCGCACAGATATAGGATTTCCAGTATCCCTGCGATTTCCAGCTCATAAGCGATTGAGAAGGCGATCACAGGGAAATCCGACAGCGGCATTTCGCTCTCATAGGTAAAGACCGGCATATGCCGTTTGCGATATTCCCCGGCATCATCGGGAAGAAAAGCCCGCTCTGCCGCCGCCCCCGGGTGAAGATGAATCTCTCGGTAAATTGTTTGGAAACCGAGCGAACTCATGCCGACTGCATATGGGGCCGGATAGCAAAGGGCAATCCTATATGAAGCCGCCTTGTGCGGCATTCCCTCTTCGTCGCGCACCCGCCGGCGGACTTGGCTTATAAGACCCCATGTATTCATGAAAGATTACGATCCCCTACACGCCGCGCCGGATATCCGGCCAGATAAGTTTGTGCAGCTGGAGCTGCAGGCGGACCGGGAGGCCGCAGCGCAAAACCCATTCCGCCAGATCCGCATAAGGCAGCTTTCCGTAAACCGGCGAAAAGAGTATCGTTCCCACTCTGGAAGGCAAATTGTAGCGGCGGATGATGCCGCAGGCCCAATCAAAATCCGGCCGGTCTCCAACCACAAACTTCAGTTCGTCGTTGCGGGTCAAGCAATCGATATTCCGGTAATCATTATGGCCCTCCATCCCGCTCGAAGGACATTTGAAATCCATGATTTTGTGCACCCGCGGATCGACCTCTGAAAGCGGAACCTGTCCTCCGGTTTCAACCAAAACCGTGTAATCCCGCTCCAGCAGTTGCCGAAAAAGTTCATGCACCGATTTCTGCAGCATCGGCTCGCCCCCAGTTACCAGCACCAGCCTGGTCGGGTATGCAGCTATCGCCTCTAATATCTCGGAAATCGATTGGTCTTCGCCCTCCTGCAAAGCGTATTCAGCATCGCAATAGCTGCAGCGCAAATTACAGTAAGCCAGTCTGATAAAAATGCAGGGCCATCCCATGAAGGAGGACTCGCCCTGAATACTGTAAAATATTTCGCTGATTTTCATCCTCTACCCCTTGTCGGTGGTTAGGGGTTGGCGGGCAGGGGATTATATGTAAAGAAAATTTTTGTTGCTCCAGTCGTTGGTTTCATGCCGGTCAGTACAAATCCGGTATCTGGCCAACACTCCATATAATCAAACGCTCACTAACCCTCTAAACAACACTTGGCGCAGCGCGCGCCCGGTTGCGGATGTATCCAGCTGGGCCACCTGCTCGGGAGTGCCGGTGGTAACAATATAGCCGCCGCCTTCTCCTCCCTCAGGTCCGAGATCAATGATGTGGTCTGCCATCTTAACCACGTCAAGGTTGTGCTCGATGATCACCACAGTGTTTCCTCGATCTACAAGGTTGTTCAGGATATTGAGCAGCTTGTTGACATCATGGAAATGCAGCCCTGTGGTCGGCTCATCCAGGATATAAAGCGTTCGGCCCGTGGCCCTCCGGCTTAGTTCCTTGGAAAGCTTCACCCGCTGCGCCTCTCCGCCGGAAAGGGTTGTTGCGGGCTGGCCAAGGTGCACATATCCCAGACCCACGTCGTTCAGGGTCTTC
>JBBISO010000036.1:0-16083 GCA_037441325.1 Acidobacteriota bacterium
GCTATTCTCCGGCACCCCTTCGGGGTTGGACTGGCCGCCAATTTGAATGGTTTCGCGACATAAACTAATTAGTAGCAAAAGAATCCTGTTTATGCCAGTGGTATTTTCCCCGCTTTGGAATGCTTGGAGTACCTGCCCTGTTTACCGGAGAGCAGATTCCGGGAGGCGGCGGAATGCTTTTGATACTGCAAAGGAGTTCCGTATGGCTGCGATTTGCGAAGCCGCAATCGAGTTTGTGTTGGATAAGAATTCCTTTCGGGGATTCGCATGTTTCTCCCATCGGGAACGGATTTCCGCATGCGGCAGTCATGAATTCCTGATAATCTATGCATCGGGCCGCCATTTTGCTGTGGCAATCCGGAGACGCACAAACGCACAGAGAGGAGTATTCATATGAGAAACAATGGCTTTCTATCGCTTGGTCGCCGGCAGTTTATGATTAGGGCGGGGACCGCGGGCGCAGCGTTTGCGCTATCGCTGGGCAAGCCGGATATAATCGCGGCACAGCGGAGGGAAATATCGGCGTTGAGCCTTTCTCCGCTCCCTTATGCGCAGAATGCTTTGGCGCCGGTTATTTCCGAGAACACCATCTCATTCCACTACGGAAAGCATCACCAAGCCTACTTCAACAACACCGTCAAGTTGATTGCGGGAACCGAGTTGGAGAAAGCGACACTTGAAGAAATAATTAAAAAGAGCGCGGGGAAGGCCGATCGGACTGCTCTCTTCAATAATGCCGCACAGGTTTTCAATCACACCTTCTACTGGAACAGCATGAAACCGGGCGGAGGAGGGCAGCCGCAGGGGAAGATTGCGGAAAGAATCAAGGAATCCTTCGGCAGCTATCAGAAGTTTGTGGAGGCCTTTTCTGCGGCGGCTGCCTCCCAATTCGGAAGCGGCTGGGCCTGGCTCGTCCAGGACGGAGGCAGGCTTCAAGTGACAACAACTTCCAACGCCGATACGCCGATCACGACGGCGGCCAAACCTCTGATAACCATTGACGTCTGGGAACATGCCTATTATCTCGATTACATGAACCGGCGAGGCGACTATGTCAAAGCGTTCGTCGAGAGACTGTTGAACTGGAATTTTGCCGAAAAGAACATGGTATGAGTTGTTGGCCGACCCGGATAAAACCGGCCGCGCAGCGGCCGGAGGTGATATTTACAGGCAATGGGCTGGCAATCCGGAGGATGTTTTCGCGCTTGGTACTGGTGTTGGAAGTTAAATCGCAAATATAAATACCGGTACTTAGGCAAGGATGCAAGTTTTCACCAAAATGAAAGTATTACTATGCGTTGCTTTTTATCCGATATGCAAAAATGGGGCAGTTGGGACTGACGGGCTGGGGATGGGTGAGGGTACATCCTTTCAGTCTCGCTCAGGGTCCCGACTGCCCCACTTGGAAAAAACCGCTACGGCTGCTGAGAAACAGCTGTTCCAAAAAACAAGCAAATCAAGTTCCAACTCGGCGCCGCGGGTAGCGAGCTTTTGCGCATCTCCTTTTCTGCATTGAGGAATCAGCGATTTATTTTTTCGAGCAATTTTTCTCGCCCCCTGTTTGTCAGAAACGGGATTTAAAGAATGTAAAGAAAGGTTGCAGTTATTACGGGTGTTTCCTTAAACTTTGACCGCATGATTCGTGCAAAAGCCAACAATTACAAAGGATTGCCGTAAGCAGAGATATGCTGCTGCAGTGTAAAAGAACTTTACACATCGCCTTTTGGCACAACCTGCCTGGCCACAAAGAAGACCGGATACGGGCGAGCGATACGGCTTTTGCGTGATCGAGCAAAGGGGATCCATGCTTGCGGGCCTTGGCGCCAGAACGGATTTTCCAGGTCGAAGTTTTTGGAGGGTCCGGACTTGAAGAATGCGGCCAACAGGCTTCAGGATGGATATGCGGCGGGTTCGGAATAAATATATTATGGCCCGGAAGACCCAAAGGAGAGAATAGAGATGGTGAATGACAGGCAATCCGGTTTGCCGGACAACTGGCCGCGACTCACTCCGGCGCAGAAACGCGAATACCGGCTTAATCGATTTCTTAGTCCGACGGATATCAGATTCGTCAGCCCGGAAGCGGCCGAAGCTTATAGGATAAGGGCTCAAAGAATTGTGGACGTCTTCAATGTTAAGGAGCCCGACCGGATCCCGGTCAGCCTGCCGGTGGGCAACCTGCCCCTAATCATGCATGGCGTCAGCACTCACAGCGCCATGTACCACTTCGATAAAGCAATTGAAGCCTGCAAAGCATTCAATGAAAAATACGCGGAAGAACTGGATTATTATGCCATGCCCATGGTTGCGCCCGGCAAGGCAATGGAGATTCTCGACTATAAGCTCTATGTCTGGCCCGGCCACGGGCTTTCAATCGATGCTTCCGGATACCAGTTCGTGGAAGGCGAATATATGAAGGTCGAAGAATACGAGGACCTTGTCCGCGATCCCTCCGATTATTGGTTGAGGAAGTATCTTCCCAGGATTTTCGGTGCCTTTGAAAGCTTTCGGGTGCTTGCGCCTTTGCCGGACATTATTGAAATACCCACGGCGCAGCTTATGCCGCTGGCATTGCCTCAGATCCAGGACACGCTGCAAAGGATGATTGATGCCGGAAAAGACCTCCAGAGAAGGATTGAAATAAGCGCCGGACTGATGAGCGCTGGTCCCGAGAGCGGTTTTCCGACGACCATGGGGTTGCTAAATTTCGCCCCGTTTGATGCCATCGGAGATACATTGAGAGGCACCAAGGGCATCATGGCGGATATGCTTCGCAGGCCGGATAAGCTCTTGAAGGCAATTGACGTCATGACGGAACTGACCATCCACTCCCTATTGCATAATCCCGCCATTTCCAGAGCGCTGACCGTCATTATGCCACTCCACAAAGGAGCCGATGGTTGGATGTCCGCGAAGCAATTCGAGACCTTCTACTGGCCGTCTTTAAAAAAAGTTATGGACGCCATTATTAATGAGGGAATCATCTGTCTGCTCTTTGCCGAGGGCGGCTACAATACGCGCCTGGAAACGGTGACGGACTTTCCCAGAGGAAGTGTGGTATGGTGGTTTGATCAGACCGACATGATGAAGGCGAAAAGAGTCCTGGGCGATAAGTTCTGCATCCAGGGGAATGTGCCTTCTTCTCTGATAGTCACCGGTTCTCCTGTGGACGTTAAGGAGTATTGCCGCAAGCTGATTGAAGGCTGCGGTAAAGGAGGAGGTTACATTTTGGCTGCCGGCTGTGTGGCTGAAAACCCAAAACTGGAGAATCTTAGGGCCATGTTGGCGGCAGTGAAGGAATATGGAGTCTATAGAAAGTAAATTGAGTCGGGGGCATCTATCTCTTTTTGCCAGGTCGCAGGTGGAGATTTGAATGCCGGCTGGGATGTCCCTGGCTTTTCAGGAAAGGAGGAATGCGTGATGTGGAAGAAATCCGAGCCTGAAACGTTGAATCCCCCGTCGGTGCCTGCTCCGCAGGCCCAGCCTGCCCCGGCGCCGCGGGGTTCGGCTCCTCCAATCAGGGAACATGCCGTAATCGGTCCCACAATCTCGATTAAAGGCGACCTGACGGGCGAGGAGGACCTGCTGATTGAAGGGCGGGTGGATGGAAAAATTGAATTGAAGCGCCATTGCGTCACTGTCGGCAAAAATGGACGCATCAAGGCAGACATCTATGGAAGAATAATAACCGTAGAAGGAACGGTGGAAGGAAACCTCTACGGGGAGGAACAGATGATCGTGAGGCAGTCGGGCACAGTTCACGGCAACATCGTGGCCCCTAGAGTTGCTCTGGAAGACGGATCCAACTTCAAGGGCAGCATTGATATGAGCCCCAAGGAAAAAACCATTGCCCCGGGGGCTCAAGACAAACCTTTTATGCAAAACAAAGCTCCATAGTCGGATCATGGCAGAATGATACGGAGACCGCATCCCGAGCCGGTTGTACAAAACTCTCTTGGACTTAGCGCGCTGTGCCGGAGACTCGAGGGCTCCGGAGGCTGTAATATCCTTGACCTTGGACCTGCGCGGGGCTCCAACGTAGAATTTTGGTCCCGCTTCTGTGGATCCATATATATAGCGGACCTATATTCAAGCATGCCCTTGCCGGAATCGGTGGCGGACCCGGATTTGCCATGGCCGAATTGGGACCTTATCATTGGCCTGCCCCAAGGATGCCGTTTCGATGTGATTCTTGCCTGGGATTTGCTGAATTATTTCGAACTCTCCGCCGTTGCAGGCCTGGTTGATTATCTTACCCGTTTCTGCCGCCCCGGAACCGCTATCTTTTTTCTGATTTTCGATCTCAGGGAGATGCCTGAAGAAATCACGGCTTATCGGATAGTTGACGAATCGCACCTCAGGTATGAATACAAGAGCGCCGGAATGCGAACGTGCCCCAGGCATCAGTTTCGAGCTCTTGCAGCGGCCATGCGGAATTTCCAGACTGCCAATTCCTTCCGGCTTCGAAACGGCGTGATTGAATACCTCTTCGTTTATGGAGGAGACAAACCCGCGGCCGGGCTGGGTTAGACTGCCTGAGTTGATTCCTCTGTTTTCCGGGCGGAGATCAAACCCCAAAACCGGCCGGCATCCAACTTGAGCAATGAGGAGCCGCGAATTTGCCGGCGCGGGGCAATCCGTGGCTGAGCCTTTCAGTCGATAATCTCGCTGATCTGAAAATGCGGCTTAATGTCCGTAAAGTTCACCAGGTCAGCGGCCAGTTCCGGATCGTGCGCCTGAAGCCCCTCCTGCATCTTCTCCAGGCTGTGGAAAACCAGGTGTCCTATCGCGATATAGGGAGAATCCCCGATGCCTTTATTGACTTCGCTTGTAACTAATCCAAAAGGATCGAGCAGTTTGTGGGCCAGTTGCATGTGAGTTTTCGCATAATAATCAAAATCAAATTTTCCAGGTTTTGGGTACATCACGGATACTTTTATCATCGCTTGTTTCTCCTGTGCCTTTCCTAACGTGCCAGGATTTTTTCGGAGTGAGCGGCATCATTAGCCATTTCCTACGATAAAGCCTGCGCGCGGATTTTACTACCAAATGATTTGATGCCGGCAGAAAAAGCGTCCGCGAGCGGGATCTGTTGTATGAAGGTTGGTGTTGCTGTCGAAGATTGGCTTTGGCAGCATAACCGCCGCGATAGCAATTGATGTCTGATGGCGATTGCCATTTCTGGTTCTGAAGAGGAGAAGTTTTTCTTGACCTCTCTCGCAGGAATGATAAAGCTATTGGTCTCGGAGGAAACGGCTATGAAAGATATTTTGGCTTATCGCATTGCAATCGCCGGAATTTTTGCGGCTCTCATATTTGGGACTTATGCTTCCGGTCTCGTTACGGAGGTGAGCTCCTGGCCTTATTGGCGTGGCCCAGCGGCTGACGGCATGGCTGTCGGCGACGCTCCGGTGCATTGGAGCGAGACGCGAAACGTCAAGTGGATGACGGATATCCCAGGGAGAGGGTGTTCCAGCCCAGTGGTCTGGGGAGACCAGATTTTCGTAACCACTGCCGTTAGAACCGGCGCCTCCACGGCCCCGGAACCTGTAGCGGCACCCGCCGCCAAGCCCGGCGCGAAGCCTCAACTGACGACGCCGGGGCCGCAAGCTGAGCACAAGTTTGAAGTATTTAGCCTGGATCGGAAAACGGGCAAAATCCTTTGGCAGCGCACGGCGACCACAGCGGTTCCCCACGAGGGATACCATCCAACTTACGGGAGCTTCGCCTCCAATTCGCCGGTTACCGACGGCAAATATGTCTATGCCTTTTTCGGCTCGCGGGGCATGTACTGCTACGACATGAAAGGCAACTTGATCTGGCAGAAAAACTTCGGCGTTCAAATGCGGATGCGCATGGCATTCGGCGAAGGAATGGCCCCCGTGCTTTCAGGCGACCGGCTGATTTTGGTATTCGACCATGAAGGCGAGTCCTTCATGGTGGTTCTCGATAAGACTTCGGGCAAGGAAATATGGCGGGTGAACCGCGATGAACAGTCGAATTGGGCGGCTCCCCTTGTGCTGGAATATGGGGGGAAGAAGCAGATTGTGGTCAGCGCCGTCAGTAAAGTGCGCAGCTATGATTTCGAGAGTGGAAAGCAGATCTGGGAGTGCGCCGGTCTTGGAAGCAATACCATTCCCCAGCCGGTTCGTCAGGACGACTTGGTTTTCGCTATGAGCGGGCATATGAACCCAAATCTGATGGCGATTCGTCTTGGCAGGGAAGGGGATCTGACGGGTACGGATGCGGTTGTGTGGAGCCAGACCCGAGGCAATTCCTACACTCCTTCTCCCGTTATCCATGACAACAAGCTTTATGTCCTGACCGATAGCGGCATGGTCAGTTGTTATAATGCCCGGACCGGCGAACCCTATTACCACCAAGTACGCCTGCCAAAAGCTTACAATTTCAAGTCCTCCCCTGTCGGGGCCAACGGCAAGCTTTATCTGGCGAGTGAAAATGAAGATGTATTGGTCCTGAGAATGGGCGAAAAATTCGAGATCCTGGCGACCAATACTATGGCGGACCAAATGTTCATAGCCACGCCGGCCATAACCGGAGGTGAGATTTTCCTCCGCAGCATGACTCGTTTGTATTGCATTCGAGAAAATTAGCTGAAAGCCGTGGGGACAGTTCCCCGGGGCTGCACCAAAATTTATGAATCTTCAGGTCGTGGAGGATTTAGGATTATGGCGCGGAGCTTTTGGGATGTGCCGGCCTGTTTGCGCTTTCGATACATAATCTTAAGCAATTGATAGCTAAATGGTTTTTTAAAGCAGCAGGCTGTCGCATCTTTAAATTCAAGAGGCATGTAAATTTTCAATGATGGCGAGTCTTAAGACCACCTATTCAGGGCCGTTCTTATAAGAATGCAAGGTTTCAGGGGCTTTGATATGAAAATCGTGGTCGCCGGCGGGTCGGGCTTTATCGGTTCTCATGTAGTGGACGTGCTGCTTGAAAAGGGCCATGAAGTGGTGATTTACGATCTCGAAGCCCCGCGGCGTAGCCTGTCCTGTGCTTTTGTTCGGGGGGATATTCGGGATCTCGACCGACTGCCCCGCGTGTTTAAAAGCGGCGATATTGTTTATTGTCTCGCCGCCGAATCGAATGTAAACCGCTTTCTCGAAAGCCCTTTGTTTTCCAATGATATTACCGCCAATGGGACGCTATCCGTATTGGAAGCAGCTCGGCGTACCGGTGTGTCGCGGGTAATTTTGGCCTCGACCGAATGGGTCTATGGCTCGCTTCAGGAAGAGGGAGAGGAAAAAATTACTGAAGATTGCCCCTATACCGGCGCTCCGGATCACATCTACACCTCTTCCAAGATAGCCGCAGAGCTTTTCTGCAAAAACTACCAAGTGCTCTATGGCGTGAACTATACAATCATGCGCTACGGTATACCTTTTGGCGAGCGCGCGCGTCCGGAAACGGTTACGCCCATTTTTATCCGGAGAATTGCCCACGGGGAGCCGGTTACCATACATGGCGACGGCAGCCAATCCCGGCAGTTCATTTATGTTAAAGACCTTGCGCGGGGCAATGCTGCATGCCTCGCCGAAGCGGCGCAAAACCAGATTTTCAATCTCAACGGAACAAAAAGAATCAGCGTCCTGCAAATCGTGAAAACCCTAGAGGAGATCCTCGGTAAAAAAGCGATTGTGAATTTTGTGGCGGACCGGAAGGGGAATTTCAAAGGGCGTTTTATTTCCTCGGAAAAGGCGCGGCGATTGCTAAACTGGGCGCCTCAGCTTGAGTACGAGGACGCCATGCGATTGTATGTGGAGTGGTTCTTGAGGAGTCCATACGGAAGGGCGCGGCATTCTGAATCCGCCTGAGGGGCGGGCGGTATTGATTTCGAGCAAATGAAATATCCTGTTGTGTGTTTGGGCCGGCAAACCCCGATTCAAAAGGCTATCCAGCTTATCGAAAGGAGCTCTTTCGACCATGCCTTTGTGCTGGATGAGAAGGGCGTCTATCTGGGTGGAGTGATAATAGCGGATCTTCGCCGTTTATTGATCAGCGGAGCGCGCGGCGAAGAGGAGATCGGCGGCTATCCGCGGAAGCATGAATATAAAATTACCGAAGCGTCGCTCAGTGATAGTAAAGAAGCCGAAGCTCTGATTTTGGATATGGAGTTGAAAGGCGTCCGTTTTCTGCCCCTGGTTTCGCCTGACGGGACCATCCGCGACGTGCTTTCGGCCGAGGACCTCGTCGGCATGCACGGATTACCGCAGCCGGAGGCGCGGCTGAACGGACCGCCCAGAAGAGTCCTGGTTGTGGGCGGAGCCGGTTACCTGGGGAGTGTCCTGACTGAAAAGCTTCTGGGCCGCGGATTCCGCGTCCGTGTCCTGGACAATTTTCTTTACGGGCGCCGCTCGCTCGATGCAATTACCCGGGATGAGAATCTTGAAATCCGGGAAGGGGATTTGCGCAACATCCATACATGCGTCAGTTCGCTTACGGATACGGATGCGGTCGTCTTGCTGGCGGCAATTGTCGGCGATCCGGCGTCCAAAATCCGCCCGGCGGAAACAATCGAGACCAATGTCCTGGCGGCTCAGGCCCTGGCATCCGCGTGCAAGCTTCATCACATAAACCGTTTCCTTTACGCCTCGACCTGCAGCGTTTACGGGATCGGAGCGGAGCTGCTCGACGAGGCGGCGCCGCTGAATCCGGTAGCTCTCTATGCCCGGACAAAAATTGAATCGGAAAAAACTATCATGGGCATGGGAAATGAATATTTCAGCCCAACCATTCTGCGGATGGGGACACTTTACGGATATTCGCCGCGAATGCGATTCGACCTGGTCGTCAATACCATGAGCATGAAATCCTTTGTGGATGGGAAAATCCAGGTTTTTGGCGGGAAACAATGGAGGCCGCTTCTTGGGGTGGAGGATGCGGCGGAAGTATTCATCCGGTGTATTGAGGCGGATTTGCAGGCTGTGGGAAACCGAATTTTCAACGTAGGTTCGGACAACCAGAATTATCAGATCGGTGAGGTCGCGGAGATTATTGGGGCGGCGTTGGGAGGAATCCCCATTTCAAGAGACAATTCCAATCTGGACGCCAGAGACTACCGTGTCTCCTTCTCCCGGCTTGCCCGGACACTGGGATTCGAACCCAAACAGACGATCGATGCGGCTGCTCGGACTATTTTTGAAAAACTACGTTCCGGCGTGATCCGAAACCCCGCGCAGAGGATATACTACAACCATTATTTTGATTCCGCCGAGGAATAAACGCTGATTCGCATTTTTTGCAGGATTTCTGCGGCTGCGGCGCAACCGTTTTTATTTACCGAGGCGCACAAGGCGCGCGCCTTGTATATCCACGGCCGTCGCCTCGCCAAGCCATAAGACTCTGAAAAATATGCGATCGACCCGGCCGCGTTGCGCCGCGGATGTGGATAAAAAATTTATAATTTTGGCTTTGTAAATGTTTTGGTGTAAAATTTTTTGCATGAATCTTCTGTCGGCCTTCATGGCTTTCAATTCGGCTGCTGCAGTGGATGGAAAAATCACCAGCGCCAACTTTAACTTGATCCCACGCCTGCACGCATGATAACTCCCCTTTTCTTCTTAGAGCCAATGTGCGCTGCATGCGTTTTCGGGGGTTTTCAAAGGGAGAACAATGTCTGTGCGTTTATTTGTAGGGAATCTTCCCTACGATGTGACTGAACCGGATTTAAGAGAATTTTTCGCGCCCGTTGGCCAGCTAGTGGCCGTTATAATTCCCGTGGATCGCGAAACGGGAAAGCGGCGGGGTTTTGCATTTGTCGAGTTCGGCGATCCGGCCCAGGCCGGAGAAGCTATCCGCCGATTCAGCAACCAGCCGTTCAAAGGGCGCAACATAACAATTAGCGAGGCGCGAGCGCGTGAAAGCCGCACTGATTCCGGCGGAGGAATCAAGTCTGCATATCCAATGCGGCCGGCCGGCATTGGGGGAGTTTATCGCTCCGGTTTCGGTTCGAAGCCCTCATTCAGCAATCCTGATTTCGTACCCCATCCGCTGGAACATGCACGGCCGGGCCGCGCGGAAAGACGCAACCGCAGCTTCGGCGCGGATGCGAAGCCTGTCCGCAAGCGGAAATATAGCTATTATAGTTCCAAGGGGGAATCGGGCTTCACCAAAGGCCCGATCCGCGAGCGCGTCGGCGGCCGATTTTTCGGCGGTTTTGAGGACGACGACCACGACGATGACCAGGAGCTCGATAAAATGTCCGGCTTCAAAGACGCGGATGAAGAGGAAGATGTCGGGTAGAATCCGGTCCGGCGTCGCCCTTGGCATTTGACTTTTTTGATTGCCTGCTTCTGCAAAGAACGAATTTCTGCCCGGAATAAGCCACATTATCTTATTGCCTGCCCGAATCCTCTGTAATCCGGCCGGAGCGCTTGATTTCAGGAGTTGGAGCAACTAACTCCTGGTATTGCAGCATTCAAATAAGGGTCATGTGTCTTCGCATCTTTTAACGCGGCGGCGCTGCATCGTTTTTCGCTTGACATCATTAGTTGCGTCGAAGCAGAATTTGATAAATTGTGCAGGCTTTTCAATCGTGTTGCGCGCGTTTGAATAATTGGCACGATTTTTGGTTTTGATTCAATCGCTTCGCTGTAAGGAAATATAATCGCTCGAATCCCCTGGCGCGAGCGGGATGTCAAATTCAGGTTTTCCTGGAGTTCTGGGCGATGGCTCAGATGTTCGTGGAAGCGACCTGAGTTTATATTGAACGAGGTCACTTTGTTAAATCCGACTTCAGGAGGATACCAATCATGCGTTCGATTGTAATTGGATCAGTTTGCGTGCTCCTTTGTTTTGGAGCCGCTTATGCTCAAAGCGATAGGGGCACAATCACAGGCACGGTTACGGATCCGGCCGGCGCCATGATTCCGAATGTGCCGATTGAGGCAAAAAATCTGGCAACCGGAATCGTCTATCAAACTCAGAGTTCCGGCACCGGCAACTATACCATTCCCCAATTGCCGGTCGGCACATACCAGCTCTCGGCCACTGCCGCCGGATTCAAGCAATATATCCGCACCGGCATCACCGTCATGGTTGCGCAAATTCTGCGCATTGACATCCCGCTGGAAGTGGGCAACATCAGCGAAACGGTCACCGTCAGCGCGGATGCGCCGCTTCTGAAAACCGAAAGCGGCGAGCTCAGCCACAACATCAGCACGGACCGTATCAACGAGCTGCCGCTGATATCGGTAGCCGGCGGCATTCGCAGTTCCTATGCGCAGATTAATTTGCTTCCCGGCGCCGCAACGATAGCGGGCGGTTTCGGCACGCTGCGTGTTAACGGCATGCCGGGTGCAACCCTCGCACTCCGCATCGAAGGACAAGACGCTACCCAGACTGCTTGGTCCACGGCCTATGGGATGTCGCAACCGGGAGTGGATTCGATTGAAGAGACCGCGATCCAGACCAGCAACTATGCTGCTGAATTCGGCCAGGCGGGCGGGGGCGTATTCAACATGACCATGCGCTCAGGAACCAACAGCTTCCATGGAAGTGCGTATGAATATTGGAGAAACGAAGCTTTTAACGCACATGCGCCGTATAACAAACCCGCAGTAAAACCCCGCGACCGGCGGCACAATTTCGGATTCACTGCGGGCGGGCCGATCCTAATTCCAAAGGTCTATGACGGCCGTGACAAAACTTTTTTCTTCTGGACATATGAAACCAACCGCCAGAGCATGACAACAAACGCCAACTGGACCATTCCTACAATGGCTTACCGTGATGGCGATTTCAGTAATCCCGCGCTCTGGACCAAGAGGGTGCTTGGCACCGATGTGCTGGGACGAGCCATCCTAGATGGCACAATTTATGATCCCAAGACTACCCGAGCAGTGGTTGTGGGAGGCCAGAGCTATGTTGTAAGGGATCCTTTCCCGGACAACAAAATTCCAGCGGGATATCCGCGTGATCCAGTCGCGCTGAAGCTCCAGTCGTTCATTCCGGCGCCTACAAGCCCCACCGCAACCTTCAACAATTACAATGTGACCTACCCGAATAAGCCGGTCCGCTCGATCCATTCAATCAAGCTGGATCACCAGATTAGTCCTAAGACGAAGCTTTCCGGGTATTGGTCTTTGAATCATGGCCTCAGTTTTTTCCCGGATGGATTCCAGCCTCCGATTACGACCCAGCGGAATTTGTCTCAGACCACGCATACCGTGCGCCTTAAGTTTGACTACACCATTACTCCGACCGTGTTGCTCAGCATGGGCGCCGGCATTATGCACTTCCTGTTTAAGGATCCTGTGCCGGGGTACGGCACCTTCGATTCACTCAAGGAGCTGGGGCTCCCGAATACATACCTGAAGGTCTACCCCACCATATATAATCTCTTTCAGTCGCAGGGCGGCGGAATGCAGAGCACCAGCGGCCAGGGGAACTCCTTCGGGCCGGTGGCGCAGCAGACGCAATGGCAGATCAAACCTACGGGGCTCGTGAACCTCAGCTGGGTGAAAAACAACCACACCTATAAATTTGGCGCCGAGTTCCGCGCCGAATCATACCCATCAACCGCGGGCACTCCATCCAACGGCTGGTTCTATTTTGATGGGGCCCAGACGGCTCTCCCGTACCTGGGCAGCACAAGCTTCAGGGGCGGCGTTCTCGGATTTCCCTACGCCAGTTTTCTTCTGGGTCATGTGAACCACGGCGAAATCGGACAGTTAGCCCGTTTCCATGTGGGCAAGCATTCGTTGGCATTCTTCGCTCAGGATAGCTGGAAGGTCACTCCCAAGATAACGCTCGACTACGGGTTGCGCTACGACTTCCAGACTTATCTGAGAGAGACATACGGGCGCATCCCGGGATTTGGATGGCAGAGGCCAAATCCACGTTACGGCAACATCCCCGGGGCCGTAATTTTCGAAAGAGACGGACACCGATTTGCCAGTAACTACCCCCATGCTTGGGGCCCCCGATTGGGATTTGCGTATCAATTCATGCCTAAGACCGTGCTCCGTGCGGGCATCGGTATTTCCTACGGCCAGACCGCCAATTTGGAGATGTGGAGCCTGCGTTTCGGATCCAACGAAAGATTCAGCGTAGCGTCATACGGGGATACGGCGGAAGCATTCCGCCTCAAGAATGGCCCGCCGGTAATTCCGGTATGGCCGAACCTGGATCCAGGATCGGTGCCGAAGACCCCCGGAATTGCATTCATGACGGCATTCGATCACAATGCCGGGCGGCCGGCAAGACAGGTCATGTGGAGTTTCGGCATCCAGCGGGAAATCACCACAAACATGAGCCTGGATATTTCTTATGTAGCTAACCGCGGCGTTTGGTGGAATTCCAATGGTGGCCTGACCGATCCGAACCGGGTTACACCGGCAAAGCTGGCAAAACACAATTTAAGTCTCACTAATGCGACGCATCGAAGCCTCCTGCTTAAACAGTTCAGCGCCGTAACCCCCGCGGAAGCCGCCGCTCACAACCTGACTCCGCCGTACTCGGGCTTCGTCGGCACCGTATCCCAGGCGCTGCGGCCATACCCGCACTTCGGCGGGATTTTCGTGCTCTGGGCGCCGCTGGGCAATACCTGGTACGATTCGCTGCAGGTGAAACTGACCAAACGCTTTTCGCACGGTCTTGACCTCACGGCGGCGTACAGTTTCCAGAAAGAGCTGACCATAGGCGCGGAGACTTTTGATCCGGCTTTTGCCCCGGTGGCTCCTTCTATAAATGATTTAAACGACCTGAGGTCCAACAAGACTGTTTCAGGCCTTTCAATCCCGCACCGTCTCGTCATTGCCGGGAGCTACACCACGCCCAAGTTCGACCTAAATAGATTCCTATCGTTGGCAATCCGGGATTGGCAGTTCAGTGCTGTTTTGACCTACCAGTCAGGAGCTCCGATCCACGTTCCCTATGCGCAGACCACGCCCAATCTGACTCAGCTGCTCTCGCTTTGCGCGCCGCAGAGCGTTTTCGGCGGCTGCAATAGCTCCACGGTCTCGCCGTCGGCCGTCTCTTCTCATATGAACCGCGTGGCCGGACAGCCGCTGTTCCTGGTGGACCTCAACTCCAAATTCAATCCCTATACGACGTTTGTGCTGAATCCGGATGCTTGGACGAACCCGGAGCCGGGCACCTTTGGCACCACGTCCGCTTACATTAATGATTACCGGTTCCGGCGCATTCAAAGTGAAAATCTGAGTCTGTCCCGTGTATTCCGCATCCGAGAAGGGATGCGCCTGTCCATTCGGATGGAATTGATGAATGCATTTAACCGGGTAAGGATACCCAATCCTACTTTCATTAATGCGAGGGCTACTCAGGTCAGGGCTGCAAACGGCAACACGCAGTCCGGCTTCGGTTATATTAACCCGCTTCCTGCAGGCGGCCAGCGGACCGGCCAGCTGGTGGCGCGATTCAGCTTCTAAGCTTTTCGGCTTGGATCCATTGCTAAACGCCACGGATTTCATGGATATAATAGGCTGTGAAATCCGTGGCCTTTTTTTTGAGCTCACCAATAAGTCTTCAGGAGCAATGAAATGAAAATCAGTTGCCTGATTGGAAGTCATCAAGCCAAGGAAATCGCCCGGGCTATTGTCAAGGCCTGAATCCGACCTTGGCGAATCCCGCAAAATCCGGGAAGCTGATTTGAAAAATTCATATCCATTCGCCGCCGCCTCTTTTATAATCAATGCAAATGCGTGGGTGCATTCATGTATGCTTGCAGACTTAGGAAAGCCGGGCCGCTGCTGCTTTTAATTCTGATCGCCGCGACGGCAGCGGCCTCAGCCCAGATGGCCGCCGTCCAGCTCGGCCGCCTGTCCGCCGCGGAATTTACCCGCCTGATCAGCGAATTTTCCGAGGAAGGCGGGTATTTTTTTTCCGATAATCTCACCTCCAATGAAGATTCCTATTTGACGGTCGTGGATAAACTGCAGGAACTGGGCGCGAAAGACGGCGCCTATATCGGCGTCGGACCGGAGCAGAATTTTACTTATATCGCCAAAATCCGGCCGCGCATCGCCTTCATTGTGGACATCCGCCGCCAGGCGATGATCCAGCATTTGATGTATAAAGCTATCTTCGAACTCTCACCCACGCGCGCCGAGTTTTTGTCGCGATTGTTAAGCAGGTCTTTGAAGGCGGACGCCCCCGGACCAAAGGATTCCATAAACGACATTGTGGCCTATCTTTCCGCCATTCCAGGGGATGATAACTTCCATGCCGAAAACCTGTCGGCGATCCGCAAAAAGATTCAGGAGGATTTCCTATTCCCGCTATCCCAGGAGGACAAGGAAGGCCTGGAGTATGTTTACCGAAGCTTCCGCCTCATGGGTTTCGAGGCCGGATTTGAGGTTGGCGGAAGGTTTAATCGGCGTTTCGGCCGCCTGCCAAATTTGCGGGAACTGCTGACCAAGAAGGATCCAAACGGCAAAGAGGGCAATTTTCTCGCCGATCCCGATGACTATGATTTTGTTCGCGGGATGCAGCGCAGGAACATGATCATTCCCGTGGTCGGCGATTTCGGCGGCAAAAAGGCTTTGGCCGCGGTGGGCGCCTACTTGAAGAAACATGGATATATCGTGACGGTCTTTTATGCCTCTAACGTAGAGATCGTGCTTTTCGACTATGGCCCGACCAGTACTTTTCCCGCATTTGTAAGCAACATAAAGAAACTGCCGATCGATGACCGAAGCATTTTGATCCGTTCCACCTTCTCTTTTTACCGGCATCCCGCACAGCTGCCGGGCTATCGGCTCTGCACCACGCTGCAGAACATCTCGGTTTTCCTGCGGGAGCATGACGAAGGCCGATATCGCGAATACCGCGACCTGATCAAGTAAGTGCGGCGCCGCAAACGGTCAGAGCGAAGTATCCTCAGGGAGAGGAAGGCTCGAAGTCCCGGAGGACTTCCTGCCCGTTTACTTAGATTCCCTATCTTTGGGCGGGAGGGCGATCTCCTGATTTTCGGAGATGTCGAGGATGATGCGGTACCAGCAATTTTTGCAGACCAGGGCCCGGTCGACTGTGAGCAGGACCTGTTGCCAGGGGCTCAACTCATGGCCACAGTGCGGGCAGGTATCATGGGTTCGGTGAGCT
>JBBISO010000037.1:0-4302 GCA_037441325.1 Acidobacteriota bacterium
GAAGCTGGTTTCCTTGGTGCGGCAGCTTGCCGCCGCCTTCACAAACATGCCAAATATATATCCCATAAAGATTTATGAAAAAGGCGCAGGCAAGCTTGCGCACTCCAGAGGGTTCGCCTTACCATCCGGTTTTCATCAAAAACCAGCAAATCCGCAAGTTTTGAGACGGACTCTGGAGACTCATCCTCAACGAAGTAAACATGCCCGGATGCGCCGCCGCAGTAGAAATCTTGTGAAAAGTGCAGGCTAGGGGCCGAAAATGCCACGGAAAGATGAATCTGGATAAAAGACATGACAAGGCTAAGATTTCATCTCTCTTATGCTGCAATCTTTGCACTGTTCCTGCCGGTCACGCTCCCGGCACAGGACTCCGTCCCGCTTCCCGTGCGCAAAGTTGAACTCTACAAGAACGGCATGGGATATTTCGAGCATCTGGGGGCAGCAAAAGGGCAACAGAGCGTGGAAATCGTCCTGCCGAGCTCGCAATTGAACGACATTCTAAAATCCCTCACGGTTCTCGATCTCGGGAAAGGCCAGATCGCAGGCGTTAACTACGACTCCGCCGCGCCTCTGGACCGGCGCCTGGCGGAAGTGCCGATCAATCTCGGATCGGCTGCCGGCATTGTGGAATTTTTAAACCAGATACGCGGCGCAGGCGTTGAGATCCGAACTCCAAGCGGGATTGTGGCGGGAAAGCTGATGGGCGCCGAACTCAGAACCAGGAGCACGGCGCCGGGAGCCACCTCACAGGAAGTGCTGGTCACCGTCTTCACGGCTGCCGGAGAAGTACGCCTCGTGGACCTTGAATCCGCCGGCGCCCTGAAACTTACCGCGCAGGAACTTGCGAATGATCTGAGCCGCTACCTGGATTTGCTGGACACAACCCATCAGCGCGACGTGCGCAAGCTTCGCATCCAAACTTTGGGGACGGGCGAGCGCCAGATTTTCATCAGCTATACTTCAGAAGCGCCCATCTGGAAAACCACCTACCGGGTCATTTTGGGCCCCAAACAGAAACCTTTGCTCCAGGGATGGGCGATTGTTGACAACACCACCCCGATGGACTGGCTGGACGTATCGCTCTCCCTGGTTGCCGGAGCGCCTGTGAGTTTTATCCAGAACCTTTCCCAGCCGATCTACGCGCGGCGCCCGGTCGTGCCGCTGGCCCAGGGAATCCAGCTCAGCCCGCAGACCTACGAAGCAACCATCGAGGAAGAAACCGCGGACGAGGCAAAAGCCGCCGCGGGCGCTCGCGGGGAAATTGAGATGGACTCGGCCGGCAGGCCAAAATCCATGCTCCGGGCGGAGGCGGCAATGCGGGCCCCCGCTCCCGCACCTCAGGCGCTGGAAGCCTTGGGGAGCGTTTCCCAGGCAATGCGGCAGCAGGTTATCGAAACCGCACAGGCTCAAGCCGTCGGGGAACAATTCGAATACAAGATCCGCCAGCCGGTTACCATCCGGCGCAATGAGTCCGCGCTTCTGCCCATCATTCAGTCCGATGTGGAAGGAGAAAAGGTCTCGGTTTATAGAGCCGGCAGCAATGAGTCCCGCCCGCGCCTCGCCTTCCGGCTGAAAAACAGCGGCGGCCTCACACTGGACGCTGGTCCAGTGACCGTCATCGACTCGAATGCTTTCGCCGGCGAAGGCCTGATCGAAACCCTTCAACCCGGGGAAAGCCGCCTGTTGAGCTACGCCGCGGATCTCGGGACCGAAATCTCCACCGCCAGCGGCAGCGAGCGCCGGCGAGTCGAACGAGTCTTGATCAACCAGGGCATGATGCGCATGATCGCCAAGTCGGTGGAGAAAAAAACCTATAAGATAAGAAACAATAATGAGGCGGCGCGGACAATCGTGCTGGAACACCCGGTGAGAGCGGGATGGAAGCTGATCGACGCCGCGCCCGCGGAATCTTCCGCCAATTACTACCGATTCCGGCTCGCCGCCATGCGAACCGAGCGCGACAAACTGGAAACCGCGCGGACCGCCGCCCAAAAACAGCTGGACGCGCTTATTCAGAAATTGAGCTTGGATAAAAAATTATAGGAGGACCTGGATTCGATCCAAGCAAGCTCAACGCTTGCTCACCCCGCCGAACGCTTCAGGGCGCGCGACATGTGCGGCGGCTTTCAGGACCCGCCCGGGGACAGCTCTGGAGAGCCGCCCTTACAAGGAGCGCAACGCATGCCCGGAAGTCCCGCCGCAATAGAAACCTTGCGAAAAGTATGGATTAAACTCATCGAAGCCGAGCGTCATTCGTTTGATTGACTTTCAAATTCCATTGTGGTTTGGAAACGCAGAACTCCGTCCGCCGGATACATTCAGTTTGAGAACTGTCTTGGGAGCCAACTTATTGAATTTACTGCCTTACAGCCTTTTGGCGAAGCACAGGGGCGGAACATCCCTCCCTGTCTTCCCCTCCTGCGGGCTCTCTTTCACGTACGCGGCATCTGCTTCCCATCCGAAATCGGCGATATTTCCGGGATGTTTCAGGCCACGTGCGCCATCCTCCCCCACCCCTTCAAAAACAATTCCCTATCAATAATCTCCATCTTCTTTTCAAACCTTTCTCAGCTGCATACTGTCTAAATACATAAAAAGTGCGCTTATGCCAGGAATTCTGCGGGATTTCCATGTAAGACACTCTGGTAAGAAGACCCTATGCGCAACGGGGTAAAGACACAACCGGCATTGTGAGCGCTTAACTAAAAAGGAGGATTTATGAAGATTGTTACGTATGTGCTTTGGGTTCTGCTGGGACTTGGACATTTCGCTTTCGCCGCCGAGTCCGATTTTACCGGCAACTGGAAATTGGATCAGGAAATTGCCCTGGACAATGGTAAGCAATTCGTTATCCAGGGTTTAAATACGGATTTTGCGGTTTTGATTACTCATACTGGAAATAGATTTCAGGTGGAAAGGCAATGCGTCACTTGTGGTAAGTCAGTTCGCGAATACATCACCGATGGCACACTGCGCAATATGCCCGACAATATAGGAGATGCAACCTGCAGCGCAAAATGGGATGGAGATGCGTTGGTCATAAATCAAAACTTCGAAGGAGCCACTCCATTTGGCGCGCTGATATCCGCCACAAAGCAAGTATGGTCGCTTTCGGCCGACAAGCAGATCCTTACGGTCTTGAGTTCTTCGCAGCGTCCAACCGGCACCGTAACAGTGACGCAAATCTACAAAAGGCTGCGATAGCTCTCAATAAGATGAAATGCATTAAAGAGAAATGATCTCCACGGCCGAATATTGAGTCGCTTTGAGTAGGAGCTCCATGCAAACTGTGACCTTCATCATAAAGCCGTAGGTGTAACGATTAATGCCCTTCTGGGTGCCAAAATAGGAGGTATTGTTGCCGCCGGGAATGCTCCGGATCATGTCCATCCTGAAATTGCCTATAAGCTATATGAGCTGTGAGAAGGATCGGTTCCCGACATTGTATGGTTCGCTTTAAAATGCATACGCGGCAAGTGCATCATTCACCGAAATGCTCGCCCACAGATCACCATGACTTCAAAGCAGTCGGAACATAAACCGGAACCTCTGGGGCGGGAAAACAATGTTGAATTGATTTCGCAAGCGAAAGCTGGAAGTCATGCCGCGTTTGAAGCGATACATCGGATGCACGTCGGCCGCGTATATGCAATTTGTCTTCGGATTTTAGCCGATCGAGATTGGGCGGAAGAAGTCACTCAGAAGGTTTTTATCCGCGCCTGGACCAAATTGAACTCTTTCCGTGGAGCGAGCCTTTTCTCTTCTTGGCTATACAAACTTGCAGTCAATGTAATTCTCGGAGAATTGAAATGCCCCACGGGAAGGATTGAGCAGCAATGCGCAGAAAAAGAAACCCAATACCATGCCAGCTCTGGATCGGAACCAATTCAAATCCTGCGGCTGGATTTGGAAAAGGCTATCGCATTACTGCCCAAACAGGCTCGAATCATTTTTGTTTTGCATGACATTGAAGGCCTCACCCACGGGGAAATCGCACATGCGATGGAACTTGCGGTGGGGACCTGCAAAGCCCAGCTTAGCCGCGCACGCAAACTTCTCAGGGAGGCGCTCAAAAAGTGACGTGCGAAGAGTTTATTAGCTTACTCAACGACTTTGTCGACTCCGAGTTGCCGGAGTCTGTGCGCTGGAAGTTTGAAGAACATTTCAAATTGTGCACGGGATGCCGTGATGAATTGAGATCCCTGCAATCCCTAATGGATATGCGGGCCCGGCTTTCAAGAAGCATAATGCCGGATCGAGATTTGTGGCCTCAAATTGCAGCCGGAATCCGCCGTGCCGACC
>JBBISO010000037.1:4312-15741 GCA_037441325.1 Acidobacteriota bacterium
GTGTCATTTGCCGAACTGGGAAATACAATCCGTTTCGCGAGACCCTCTCGCTGGATCTTGTGCCTCGCTTTAGCAGCAATTCTCAGCCTAATGTTCATTCTGGCCGCGATATATTTGGGCAATCGTGCTTCGGGCCCCGCTCCTAAACCTGGATTAGATTCAAAGCATACTTTGGGAATCAAACGAAGCATGCGTGCGCCGGACGTACCTGCAAATCAGGGATCGAGGCAAGAACATCGGCTAAAACAAGTTCCGGACAGCCAACTCCAAGACAAAAAGCCACTGGCTAATTTCAATCAAGCATGCCGGTGCGAGCCTTCTCCTGAAATAACCTCACTCATCGACAAGGCCTGGATGACCAATAAGGGCGCAATGCATCTGCGGAGGAGGAAAATTGTGGCCGAGGCGCTTTACGAGCTTGCCCGCGAGAATGCGGAGAATTTCTTTCTGCACAAGGCTTCGCTTGAGGCAATTACTTTCCTTTCAGGCATAATAGTCCCTGAGGTGATTGATCGATATCGCGCGAGGCTAGCGCACCATCCCGACGATCCGGTCTCAATCTATCTGTTCGCCTACACCCTATTTGGAAAAGACACTCCTCGGATGATTCAGCTGATGCAACAGTTGGTATCAGATAATCCGGAATTCCCATGGCCTTATCTGGCTCTAGCCAAAGTTTATCGCGAGGTTTTTTACCGGAATAATAATAGGGCTACATTTTACCTGCAGGCTTTTATGAATCTGTGTCCTAAAAATCCGGAACCCACTCCGCTATTAGGGGGATGGGAGGACTCGGATTTCGTTGCAGAGTCTATTAGGCGCATGCGCTCGAATCTGGCTGCGCGCTCCGATATCCCATCGCTGCTGCTTTATGATCGTTTATGGCAACTGGAATGGGTCAGCGGGCTAACCCGCGAAGAGATCACCAGAGTTCAAGAGAAAATAAAGGATGATCTTAAACGCTTGCGCGGCCTTGATGCTGCGGATCAACCCGAGGTGGCAGAACTCATTCGTCTCGGTTATAGGATGATCAACGATAAAGAGACCTCTTGTGACTTAGCCAAAAAGGATCATAGTTACATTGGCCGATGGGATCTCGTGAGAATGGAAATAAAGGACTGGAATGAAAAAAATCCAGTTCCACCGGATAATGCGGCAGCCGAAAAGCGGATAGCGTATTGGGAAAAACGACTCAAGGCTAGTGATTCATGGATCAACCGGGTGCCCGAAAATCCATCCCTTTGGATTTTAAAGCTTGAAGCGCTGGCGGCGCTCAAGAGTCGCCCGGAAGGCGAGTTTATTGAAGTCGCGAGAAAGTCGCTCGCGCTGGAACGGAAAAGCGAAGAATCCTCCCAGTTTTCTCCGGAAGCCTTATTCTGGGGATCAAATATTCTGCGATTGGCAATGCTCTGCGTTGAGCGAGGAGCTTGGCTGGATCAGGTTCCTGCTCTTATCAAAGAAGGGCTTGCCGCCGCCGAAAAATACAGCGGGGAAACAGCCAGCGACCTCGCGGGAGACCTCCAATGGAGTTTTTTGAGAGGGCGTTTCTTCGCTTGGCTCAAGGCGGACGATGCCTGGCATTCATTGGCGACGGCATACCTTCACCGGGGCAAATACGACCATGCGCGCGAGGTTCTCAATTCTATGGAACAGAAGCTGACGGAGTTCACGTCGCAACTTGCAAAGACGCAAAAACGCGGCCATGCGGATGACCACTGGCTGTTTAAAATCCAGCGGCAATTGATGAGCGAGGAGCTGGCGGCGCGCGAAAAGCGATACGCTCCCATGCTGACTGGCATCACACATGCCGGTAATAAATGAAAGAGGGATAGAGGAGAGTGCGCAATTCACCAGTTTCTGTCGACAGACTTTCCTGTCAATTTTCGCCCTCTTTCCCCCACCAGATTTTCATGATCTATCCCCCACTCACTGCTAACTCCTCAGCGCTCGGCAAAAATGACCCGCCTGTTATGTGGAGAATCACATAATCCATGGGTCATTTTTGCCGAGCGCTGAGAAATATGTGGACATTCGCAATTTCTATGATTTTAGGCTCTTTGCATTTCGTTGTGTTGATGCGCTTCGGACTTGCAGCAGCTGTGTTTGTCGCCTGTGCCTTTTTTATTTTTAACAGGTTTCCAATAACCCTCGATGCATCCGCATGGTATTCCGGATGCGGCTATGCCGCCCTTGCTATATTTGCAATCATTGTTCTTTGTTCTTTCCGCACATCCCTCGGCGGCCGCCCAATTGCTGGCGCAGTGCAATGATCTCGAGGCTGAGGCTGTAACGGGAACGGAAGAAGGAGCTGAAAAAGCGAGGAATCCTTGCAAAAATGAAATCATTGCCAGGGATTTATGGCGTAAGAGGCTACGACTTTGTCTGCCTCAACTTATTGAATTTACTGCCTTACAGCCTTTTGGCGAAGCACAGGGGTGCATTGTTTCCCTCAACCTCGCTCCGGTTCTGGTTGAATACTACAAGTGACGCGCCGTCTGGTGGGTGGGCGCGGCAATCGCGGCGGCCGCGGCTTTGGGGCAGAACATCGGAATGTGCACCGGGCCGATACTGTCCGGGTGGATGCTGGAAACCATGAGCTGGACCGCAGCCGGATACTGGATGATCCCGTTCTGCGTGGTCGGCATCGTGGCCACATTCCTGATCAGGATCAAACAGCGCGTCTAATGGAATTCTGAATATGTCAAGGATTAAAGAGTAGGGTACTATAGGGATTGCGGAACGTCGACGAATCCGCCGGCGTCCTGATAACCGGGAGGGCGAGTTGTTTTTCCGCCGGCTTTGCGATCCGGATGCGGGGGTTGTATGAATGCGTCACGCGGTGACGGCGGCTGGCATTATTTTGTGATAGCGGCCAGCCTCGTGGTTGTGATCGCCGGGCTGCGCGCGGCAACGAGCATCATCGTGCCGTTTCTGATTGCCGTGTTCGTGGCCATGGTCAGCATGCCGATGCAGTACTGGCTGCTGGCGCACAAGGTCCCCCGGTCGCTGGCCGTGCTGCTGACTCTTGTCGCGGATATTCTGGTCCTGACCGGCTTCGGGTTTCTCATCGGGGGCTCAGTGCAGGGCTTCGCCGCGGAGGTCCCCAAGTACCAGGCAAAGCTGACCTTGACGGCAAAGTCGATGATCGCCTGGTTGAACACTCTCGGGTTTCAGATATCGAGCGAAGCGGTTGCCGATATGCTGAATCCGGGCATGGCCTTCGATCTTCTGAACAACGCCCTGCGCCGTCTGGTGGCTTTGTTGTCCAACTTCGTCCTGGTTTTTCTTACCATCCTGTTCGTGCTGCTGGAAGGGGCCGGATTCCCCGCCAAGCTGGAGCGGGCCCTGGGGCCCGCCGTGCGCCGTTCGGAATGGTTCGACAAGATCAAGAAAGACATCCAGCAGTACCTGGTCGTCAAGACGCTGATCAGCCTGGCGACGGGCATTCTGGTGGGCGTGTCGATGGCGTTCATCGGGCTCGATTTTCCCGTGCTCTGGGGATTGCTGGCGTTTTTGCTCAACTACGTGCCGAGCTTGGGATCAATCATCGCGGCCGTGCCCCCGATACTGCTGGCAACAATCCAGCTCGGCGGGGGGCACGCCCTGGCGGTCGCCATCGTGTTCGTCGTGGTCAATATGATTCTGGGGAGTTTCCTGGAGCCGCAGCTGATGGGACGGCGCCTGGGCCTGTCGACGCTCGTTGTGTTCCTGTCCCTTGTGTTCTGGGGCTGGGTCTGGGGCCCGGTAGGGATGCTGCTGTCCGTGCCGCTGACGATGATCGTCAAAATCATGCTGGAGAATTCAAATAACCTGCGCTGGATCGCCATTCTTCTGGGCTCCGGCACCGAGCAGACATCCGGAAAATAAAAACTCTGCCATCGGCGCGCCGGTGCCAGATGGAGGCGATATCGCTGGAGGACGGCGCGGCGGCCCATCGCCTACACCACCGTCATGACCACGATGAAGACGATGGAGGCGAAAGCGCACCTGAAAAAAAGGACCCAGGGCCGCGCCTTCGTCTATCGGGCCGCCGAACCGAAGAGCCGGGCGCTGCGCCGGGTCGTCGGTGATTTTATCGATCGCGTGTTCCACGGCTCGGCCGAACCGTTGCTCGTCCACCTCGTGGAGGAAAAACGCCTGTCGTCAAAAGACCTCGAAGAGGCGGCGCGGATGATTCGGAACAAAAGCAAAGAATAGGGGGTCTATTTCCCCGGAGGAGGCAATGATGTTTCCGGTCTGGCTGGACAACCTGATCGCGTACAGCCTGCAGATTGCCGTTGTGGCGTCGGCCGGTACGCTGCTGGTCCACCTGTTCCGGCTGCGCGCGCCCTGGGTGACGCACACTTACTGGAAGGTCCCTTTGGTGGCCTGCCTGCTCGTTCCCGCATTTCAGAGCTGGAAGCATCCCATATACAGTTCCGGGCAAACGGCAGTTGCGGTTATGGAGCCTGCCGCTTTCAGCGTTCCCGTCGCCGTACAGCCCGAACCGCTGTTTCGCATTCCGCCGGAGACTCCGGGGATGGTTCTCGCGGCCGGGCGGTTTCCCCTGACGGGATCACCCATACTCGTCCAGGAAGAGACGGCTGATTCGGAGGCCGGAATCCCGCGGGTGGAACCGGGCAATTCCTCTTCCGCAAATGACGGTGCGGGCCGTTATGTGACCGGGAACGGCTGCGAAAATTGGCGACGGCATCCGATCTCCCGGAACGACACTCGATTCCGGCGCTCCAATATACTCTCTACATCAACGAAGTCGGCGAGATAGGGGGGCTGCAGGCTACTCCGGGGATTGAGATCCCCGAACTGGAGAATGAACTGATGCGCACGCGCGTCATCACTCCGGGTGTCCTTGGCTTCGATCCCGTACCGGTATATTACCTGGTCATCATCCCGCTCAGTCCCGCTATGCAATTTCTGGAGAATCCCCAATTGTTCACGCCGCCGCCACCTCCTGGGCCGCCCCCGCCACCCGGGTGGCTGCGGTAAACATCGGGGGGAAAGCGAGCGTAAGCCTTCGGCAACGGCCTTGCCGATATTCGTCATCAGATCCCGGCGCCCCGGGCGTGCGGCTTCGATTCCCGCCCTCGGCACCCATAAAATCATCAACTAACCGCAAGTCCTCTCTTCAGTCTCCAAAGCAAAAATGGATGGACAACCGCCCCGGATGACAGTCTGTGTTGTTCCCGCCCCTCCTGCATGGACAATAGCGGCGCAATGGGGAAAGACATGCTGGTGCGCTACCCTGGTAATCCGGTAGATATTCGGACTCTCGGGGATGCCGCCGATCAGATCCCATCTCGATTGAATAATCGCCCGGCAGCCCGCAATTCGGACAGCATCGACCATCAGTCGGGAAATATTAGTAATTCCGGCTGGATAACGGACGGATATCTCCTTCCGTTCCCCATGCTTGCAGCCCGATTCTAATCATGTAACTCCAACGCTGAAGCCAATGTTCCTATCCGGGCAAATCATGGTTACTTATTGCGAACAGTATCAAGCTGACCCATATTCAGAAGTGGCGGTAAACATCCTTGCGGTGGCCAATTCGTATGACGCGAACAATGAGCGTTGCTGTTTGCGGCGAGTAAATTATTCGATAATCACCTACTCGGATGCGGTAGTGGTTCTCCTTGCCTCGGATCTTCTTGAACCTTAGCACCTCCGAAAGAGGATCGATGCTTAAAATCTCGAGCGCTTGATCAACCCTCGATCGCACGCCTTTTGGTAGCGCCCGGTATTCCTTATAAGCTGATTTTTGGAACAGGATTTTATAGCGTGGTTTAAGCACGTTTCTTCCATTCGACGGTTTCTTCCAGTTCACGTTCTTCAATAATTTCTTTGTCCATCTCATCTTCCAACAACTCGATGATGGCGCGTTCCACCAGGTGATTCATCCGCAGCCCCCTCTTTTTGCAGAAACGTTCGAGCAATTCTTTGGTGGCTTTCGTTAGCGTCGTGGAAAAGTTGACCATTTCAGCTGGTTTAGGCATGCATTAACCTCCATATTAATCATTATGTATCATGTTTAAAAATTATTATCAATGATGAAGATGTACTGCTGACTGCATGCTGCCGACGGGTTAAGTTTTTGGAGGGCAAGGCGGCGGGCAGCTTGCTGTGCTTCTTTTTGGTCCTGCCTGAAGACTCGGCAATGACTTCACCATGAATTATTATTTGAACCGCAAAGGTCTTCCTATGGTCCGGGCCGATCTCATCGACAACCCGACAAACGGGTTCAGGGCTGCCGCGATTGTGCGGGTATTCCTGAAGGGCTGATTTCAAGGCCCTGCTCGGACGGGAAAAGATCTCGCCGCGCCTGGTTGAAATCATGCAGAATTGGGTCCATCCGGGCTTTTCAGTTTTCCAAGGCAAGGCGATCACTCCCGACGATCACCAGGCCCGACGGCGTGTGGCGGGCAACATGGTTCATCCACCGATCGGCCTCGAACGCCTGCGCTATCGCCCGGAAACCGGGCAGGTCATCTACTACCGCCGGCAATCCGCGGGAAATGCATCCGGAGGGCCAGATGTGGATGGACATTGTCCATTCGAAAGGCAAGGACACCTGGTACACGCTGCGCGTCGTGGGCGACAGCATGTCTCCCGATTATCTGAACGGAGACATCGTGCTGATGGATTACGCCCTGCAGCCGAACGATGGAGATGTCGTTGCAGCTTTGATCGATGGAACTGAGAGTACCTTGAAAACCAATTCCCGCCAGGGCGACGAAATCACTCTCACTCCGATTGAAACAAAACGCCATTCGCCGCGAACATTTCACGCAAGCCGCATCACGATTCAAGGTGTGCTAATCGAAATCGTCCGCCGCACCGCCCGCCGGAAGCGGTGACAGAGGGAGTATGAATATGCGTAGCACGAAGTAAAAGCGACTTGAGGCTAAGGGATGGAAGGTTGGAAGCACTAAGGATTTTCTTGGACTTTCCCCCGAGGAAAAAGCCTACATAGAAATTAAACTCCGACTTGCAGAAGATCTCCGTGCGCAAAGGCTGCGGCTTCGGTTGACGCAATCGAGCTTGGCAAGGAAGCTTAAATTGAGCCAATCCCAGGTAGCAAAAATGGAAGCTGGCGAAAGCTCCGTATCTCTTGACCTGCTGGCTCTTGGTGTCAGCGGCGGCAATAAGGGTCAAATCAGATAATTGCTAGTAAAGAGTTCTTTACTTTCAGGCTTCCTTAGTAAAGAATCCTTTCCTAGTGAGTCAGCCTGGTAAAGATATCTTTCCTAGGGGGCAATTATGGCCAGAATCGTTGGTACCTATGAGCAAACCAGCACTGCCGGTGAAACGGTAAGCGCATTTGTGCCCGCGCCGCTTCCTCCAGGCAACCCTCCTCTTAATATGGACATGGAACTCTCTGCGCTATTGCAGCGTGCAGAGGCAGCAGTTTCCAGACTGAAGCTGGCCGGCTCTATGCTTCCTTCTCTTGATTGGCTTCTCTATTCTTTCGTTCGCAAAGAGGCCGTTGTTTCCTCTCAAATCGAAGGCACCCAAGCAACTCTGGTTGATTTGCTTATGTATGAAGCCTCCGGCAAAGAGGATGCCGTCAATGATAGTGATGTCAGACAGGTATGCAACTATGTGGAGGCACTCACCTATGCGCGTAAGCAGATGCGCAGCAAAAAAGGACTGCCCCTGTCAATGCGGCTTCTTAATGAAGCGCACCGGCGATTAATGAAGAATGTCCCCGGCGCTGATAAAAGCCCGGGAGAGATCAGGCGCAGTCAGAACTGGATTGGCGGAACCCGCCCAGGGAATGCGATCTACGTTCCGCCGCCGCCACAATTGCTTGGTGGATTGCTAGGCTTCCTAGAAAAGTACCTTCATGCAAAAGATCCATTGCCGCCGCTTGTTCGCGCCGGCTTAACGCATGCGCAATTCGAAACGATTCATCCGTATCTTGATGGGAACGGCCGTATCGGCCGCCTCTTGATCACATTGCTGCTTGAGCACTGGCAGGTTCTGGATGTCCCGTTGCTGTGCTTGAGTCTGTATTTCAAACGTCATCGCGCCGAGTATTACCGGCGGTTGAACGCCGTCCGGACCGATGGCGACTTTGAAAACTGGCTGAAGTATTTCCTGGAAGGCGTGGCTGTTATTGCAGACGAAACCGTGGCGACGACACAAAAGCTTTTTGCCCTGACCAATGCAGATCGGATCAAAGTAGTCTCAGGTCGTTCTACCTCCGTCGCCGGCGTTCGTCTCTTTGAGTTATTACCTTCTCATCCGATTATCACAGTAGCCGAAGCGGTGAAGCTGCTTAAGACAACAAAGCCCACAGCAATGAAAGCCGTATCCGGACTTGTTGTCGCTGGCGTATTGGTTGAAATAACAGGCCGTCGCCGAGACCGAGCCTTCAGCTACGAGGCCTACCTCAGCCTCCTGCGTGCGGGAACTGAAACCGAATAACGAGGTTTCACGCTTGTCTGCATCACGATTTGGGGTGCCTTACTCGAAATCGTCCGCCGCACTGCCCGCCGCAAGCGGTGAGAGCAATGGCTAATAAATAGGCGGAAACCTCCGCATTCATCCAAGGTAGACGTTGTTGTTGTGCCACTTGAAGACATTCAGCCCAGACACGCGCACCCTCACCCTGCGCCATCTCCTCCCTTTTAGCCTGTGCCAAGGCATTGCGGACAGCCTCAAGGCGAATCGATGGTGTATGGGAGCGCTGTCTGCAATGGATTGATCTCCGCCTTGCCGAGCTTTGGAAGCTGCGCGGGCCATGTCCTGGCCTTGGGGCTGCCCTGACAGCCTTCGGTATTGAGCGTGGAACCATGATAGCCTGGGAGCTTGCTACCAAGCTCCAGGATAACGAGGACCCGTGGCCATTGGCAGACAAGGTGTTGCGCGATCCCAAGGCCAACTTGTCGGCAGATCTAGCCAAAGACATCAGCAAGCTTCAGATCGAAAGCTGGAAACGAATCCCCAAAGAACGTATAGCCCTGCGGAAGCTTCTCAGCCGCTTCGAAATACTTCCCGATCAGGCAAAACAGATCTATGTCCAAGAGGAACGGGATGAGGCAGGAATCAAATGTACGGATCGGGAAGTCGTTGAGAATCCCTACGTTATTTTCGAACAGACTCGGTTGACGGCAAATCCGATCAGCATTTGGACGATTGACCGGGGCGTATTTCCAGAGGAAGTGATCCGTGGCGATTACGAGTCGAAGTACGAAATCAGCGGCGACAGGCTCATGGCCGAGAGGAGGCTGGAAATTCGTATTTCCGAAATATCCGGCAAACGCTGGCGCGAGCACATGTCCTTTTGTCAAACGGCCGATGCAGACGCCAACCAGCGCATTATGCCCAAAGCGGATTCCCTCCAATATCGGTTGAATTCCGAGAAGGAGGATGCGGGAAAGATCCACACAATCGCCTATAAAGCTTTCGAGAACCGCGATTTTGGGACCGCGATGAAGCTCTTCAAACGTGTCACCGAACTTGAGCCGGCGCAAGACGCGGGAGATGGAAAAGGTCCAGTGGCGGCCTGTAAGCCGCGCCTGCCGTTTGATCGGTCGGGATATTTCGCTCGATGTCCCGCGATTCCTGGAAAAGTACGGGTTAAACTCATCGATGCCGGCCAGTGGTTGGACGCAACCGCTTGACGCGGTCCCGGCTTCTGTGCGTTCAAGACGGCCGCCCTTGCCTTAGCGGAAGTGTGCCCGAAATCCACGCAGGCTCTGGGAGGAGGAGTGGGGCGGCACATCCCTCCCCGTCTTCCCCTCCTGCGGGACCTCTTTCACGGACGCGGCATCTGCTTCCCATCCGAAATCGGGGATATTGCCGGGATGTTTTCAGGCCACGTGCGCCATCCCCACAGGAACTGCATTGGGTGTAGTCGATTCGGTGAATGCCTTCTCCAAGGCGGATGGCCTCATCGGCGCAACTGTCGGAGCATTCGCCGCCATCCGGGCAGAGGGTTTCACTGAAGCCGATCCTGCGGCTCTCGGGAAAGGCATTCAGGATTCGCACCCCACCGGCATGACAACGGGCATCGCTTGAAAAACAACCGTTCGTATTCCCGGCCCGTCATGGATGGAAAAGCCCTGAATGTTGGTGATGACCGCACTATGAGTTTTAACGATTTCCCCGGTATGCATCATGACGCTACTTCATAGAATATTATGTGGGGGGGACGCTTTCAAATTTATCCTGCCTCAGCATGGCGATCTGAAATACCGGCCTGTCGATTTTTCTGAAACAAAGCCCTCCATGTTCCACTCCGGCAGGTACATGGATAAAGCACGTTTTCGTAATCGTCGTCTTTTTGCCGTCAATGATGATATCGATTTCCGCTCCCAGATCCTTCGTATCATCCATATTGCTGCCTACAAAGCCTAGGATTTCATCGTGATCGTGACGGTGAACGGGATGTACTTTCGGCACCGATCCTGTCACCCACACAGCTTCGACATAAAAAGATCCCGGGACGATGCGGTCATCCATGTAGATGACCCTATTAATGGGATCGGGTGCGTCCGTCGCCTTGGGCTCATCATCCTCGGTTTCGAAATCGTGGACACCGGGAGGTAATTGTACATTGGTGCAAAACACCGCTTTGGGCTTCTCTTTTGGATCCGACATTAGCTACTCCTATCAAATGACATTGTCTAAGCATAAAGCATAGGCCGGTTCAGGTGCAGTCCTCATTTATTTTCCAATAATGCATAATTCGTCCTCACATTCTTTATATGCAGGCATGCGGAGGGGCTTTTCATCAAGCTTGATCCCGCCCTCAGGCACCCACTTGTCCACTGAAGCCGTCTTGTAATGGACATAATCGGTCGCATGGAAGATGGGATTGGTTTCGCCGCCCACTACGACGAAATTGATGCTTTCCGGTCTGAGAAAAGGGGAGCCCGACTTTTCAGCCAGCCACTCGCTCAGCTTGCCCGGATCATTGAAGCCCTCGTCCTTCAGTGATTTCGCCGCCAGCGGGTCCACACCAGATACCGTCCGGCAATCGAATGTAATGAGCGCATATTCCCTCCCACTGATTAAAGTTGTCCCATGATTTTCATCATATACTGAATAATTTCAACGGGAATATGGGATAGCAGCCAACTGCTGATTCGCAAAGTTGGGAGAATTTGGGTATTTTAGGGCTATCGTGCGTGAAGTCATAGGCAATTAATATTCGAACCGAATCGCCTGCAAAGTCTTGATAAATCCGGCCCTATTCGATGCAATTCGGATTTTTGCTGATGACAGGAAACACTGGTACAGATTAAATTTTCCGCTAGGGACCGCGACGGTTCAGTTCTTCGATGGCCCCCACGACCCGCTGACCTTCCTCGGCCCGATCAAAGTGCTCGATGCAAAAATGAGCATCATGCAGGGCGATATGCCCGGCGGGCTGGGTTTAGGCAAAGTAATGGACCAATGGGAGGAGTAGCCTCTCGGATTTT
>JBBISO010000038.1:0-15652 GCA_037441325.1 Acidobacteriota bacterium
CTATTTAATCAGGACCTTCCGACGGATCTTCCCCCGCCATGGCGGGGGAAGATCCAATAGAGCCCGTTAAAGGAATTTGGGTTGGAACCTGGTTTTCAGGCTTGCTAATTTCCGCCTCGAGCAAGCTTGATGCGGACGTCCACTACCCTTACGCCTTGGGGATAGACCAAGACCGGATTCAGATCCATTTCGACGATTTGCGGCAGATCGACGGCCATTTGGGACGCGGAGATCAACAAGCGCTCAAGCGCCGCCAGATCCGCGGCCGGAAGTCCCCGCGAACCGTCGAGCAGAGAAAATGAACGAATTCCCCGGACCATGCGCGCGGCATCTCCTTCGGAAAGCGGCGCGAGCCGGAACGCAACATCGTTGAACACCTCGACATGCACGCCGCCCATGCCGAACATGAGAACCGGGCCGACGCCCTCTTCGCGCTTGAAACCGATGATGACCTCGGTTCCGGGCTTGCATTGCTCCTGCACAAGAAGCTGGGCGCGCGGAAAGCGGCCGGCCATTTCCGCTACGGCTTTCTGAAGCGTGGCCTTTCGGGCGATGTTCAGCTTTACTCCGCCGGCGGCGCTTTTGTGGACGATCTCCGCGCTGTCTACTTTCAATACGACGGGATATTTCATTCCGCGCGGCAATTCGGCATCCGCTACGGGAACCGCGCGGGCAATGGCGATGCGATAGGCATCCAAGACCCCAAAGGCGGCGGCTTGAGACACAAATCCGCCGGCTTCCCCGGCCAGAATCTCCCGCGCTCTGTCCTTACCCCCGGCGGCGGCGGCCGGAGATTCTTCGAGACGCCTCCGGATCACGCCGCAGCGCGCCATTGCGGCAAGCACGCGCGCGCCCGTTTCCGGAAAATCAAACACCGGGATGCGGGCGCTTTTGATGGTCTCGACCGTGCTTGCCCAGTTTTCGTTGGTCATCACCACGGCGACGATCGGCTTGACCACGCCGGACGCGGTTTCAGCGATGCTGCGGGCGATCGCCTCGCAATCCACAAAAAAGGGTGTGACCATGGTGATAAGGATGGAATCGACGCCGGGATCTTCATTCAGGCAGGAGAGAGCCAGAGCAAAATGGCCGGCGTTGGCGGTCGCCCCGACGTCAACGGGATTTTCGACATAGGCCTCGGGGATCAACCCGGCGCGCAATTTCTTTTTAGTCTCGTCGGATAGCTTGGCGAGTACGAGCCCGTTGGCGAGGCATTCGTCAATGGCCATGATGCCCGGGCCGCCGGCGTTTGCGATAATCCCTACCTTTAGCCCTGCGGGCACCGGTTGGGTCGCCAGCGCGTATGCGGTGGAGATCATCTCTTCGGTGGTGCCGAAACGCATCACGCCGGCATGTTCGAATATTGTGTCGGTGAGAGAATCCTGTTGCATGAGAGACCCGGTATGCGAGCTGACCGCCTTGGCGGCGGCAGCGGTGCGTCCCGTGCGGATGGCCAGGATGGGTTTTTCCCGCGCGATACGGCGGCAACGGGCGATGAATCCGGGCGTGTCCTTCATGCTCTCGATGTGCATGATGATGGTCCGCGTCTCAGGATCATCCCCGAAATAGTCCAGCAATTCGTTCGTGTTTACATCCGTGGCATTGCCGTGGGAAGCATACATGCGGAAGCCGGAGCCGGCTCGCCGCAGGTTCAGATTCAGCAACTCCGCCACTCCTCCGCTCTGCGCAAGGATGGAGACCTTGCCGGGCCGCATCGGGGTGAAGGTGAAATTGGCATAGACGGATATGGACGGATCCGAGTTCATGATGCCTTGGGAATTCGGGCCGTAGACACGCACTCCATAGCGGCGGGCGGCATCAAGGAGCGCGTCTTCGAGCTTTGCGCCTTCTTCGCCCATTTCGCGGAAGCCTGCGGTATGGATAATGACGAATTTAACCCCCATCTTTCCGCAATCCTCGACCACCGGCGGTACCACAGTGTTCTTGACCACAATACTCGCGATGTCCACCGGGCCGGGAACATCCAGAATGCTTGGGTAAGCCTTCAGGCCGAGGACCTCCGGTTCTTTTGGATGAATCGGGAAGATCGGACCCTTGTAGCCATGGGCAAGCAGGTTCTTGACCACCCGGTTCCCAATGGAAAAAGTATTGTTGGAAGCGCCGATCACTGCGACGCCGCGAGGCCGAAAAAGGTACTCAAGCATAACGGCTCCTTATCTAAAGCTGCATTGGCGGGGAGAATGCAATTGCACGCATGCGGGGCCCGCCGGCGGCTATTTATGGTATTGCGCCCACTTCTCTCAGTTTTGCGATTTCATCCTGGCTGTAACCGATCTCGAGCAGAACCTCTTCTGTATGCTCGCCCAGTTTCGGGGCTCCTCTTTTCCAGGACGCCGGCGTTTCGCTTAGATCCCAGGGGAAGCCCATGGTCCTTACCGGACCGTAAACCGGATGATCGAGTTCGATAAGATAATTATTGGCGAGCACCTGCGGATCCTCCACCACTTCGCTGATGCTCTGAATCGGCGTGTATATGCAGCCATGTTCCTCAAGTATCTTTATCCACTCTTCCCTGGTCTTGCTCGCGAACACCTTGTCAAAGATAGCAACCAGCTCCTTGCGGTTGGCGGACCTCGCATCAAAGGTGTTGAATCTCGAATCGTCAATCAGCTCTTGGATGCCCAGCGCCCCGCAGACCTTCGCCCACCACCGGTCAGGATCGAGATGGGCGATAGCGAGCCATTTGCCGTCCTTGCAGCAATAATGGTTGTAGAGAGCGTTTCCCGCGTTCGCGCGGATAAATCTCGGGAATTCCTGCTTCAGCATCGCGGTCCCGGACATAAGATGGCCGATCATGGCGATGACACTCCCCATAAGGGATGTATCGACCAACTGCCCCTTCCCGGTCTTCTCGCGGGCGAAGAGCGCCAGCGTCACTCCCCAGGCGCAGATGAGCCCGCCCAGTTCGTCTCCCAAACCGGGTAGGATCATGGAGGGCGGGGTCTTGTCCTCTCCAGCCGCCATCATGAAGCCCGAACGCGCTATCCCGGTGTAATCAAAGGAAAGACTGTTGGCCAAGGGTCCTTTCCGGCCCCAGCCGGAAGCCTGGGCGTAAATAAGCCGAGGGTTACGCCCCAGCAGCTCTTCCGGCCCTATGCCGAGTCTGATGGGAGCAGCTATGCTCATGTTATTCAGGAAGACATCGGCTGTGTCGATAAGCTTTAAAAAAACATCCATCCCCTGCTTCTTTTTCATGTCAAGGACGATGCCCCGCTTGTTCCGGTTGGCGTGTTCGAAATAATAATTGTAACCCGTCACATGGAATTCGGCCTCAATTGTCCTAAAATGGCGCCGCGCCGGATCGCCCTCCTTCGGCTCAATCTTGATCACATCAGCCCCAAGGTCTCCCAGCCTCATCCCGGCCACCGGTCCCTGCTGAAATGTGGAAATCTCTATTGCCCTGATACCCGATAGCGGCCCTTTCGACATGGCATCCCTCCCAATAGCAAATCTCATGAAAGCTCTTTATACCACTGGATTGCCGGACTAGCGACAATAATCAGCTTATGGGTAAATCGCGGCCTTATTCTGCTAACATTCTGCCGGATTTTGTAGCCCCGGCCCACAGCTTTCAGTGTAAAATCCCGGGTGCGACAGGAATTCGTGATGATTTGCGGCGCCTGTGTTTGTCTTCATACAATCTGTCATAGAACGGAGCCTAGCCATGAAGACCGTAAAGATGAAACTTGGACATGGTTACGTGGACGTATCCGTACCGGAGGAAAACCTGCTGGGAGTGATTAGCAAGGAAGCACCCTTATCGACGAGGACCGAAGAAGAGGCTATCCTGGCATCCCTTGCCAATCCGACCGGAACTCCCAAGCTTAGAGACATGGTAAAGCCGGGAGAGACGGTCTGCGTTGTGGTCTCGGACGTAACCCGCGCCTGGCAGCGGATGAACGTTTATCTGCCTTATGTCTTGCAGGAGCTGAACGAGGCGGGCGTTAAAGATAAAAATATACGGTTCCTGTGCGCTCTCGGGTACCACCGCAAGCAGACGCGCGAGGAGCACGAGAAACAACTAGGCGCCGAGCTTTTACAGCGTTTCGAGGTCATCGACCACGACTGCATGGATAAAAGCAACCTTGTCGCTCTCGGCAGGACCAGCCGGGGTACGCCTGTGATCATCAACAAGCTCGCCGCCGAAGCTGACCGCCTGGTGTTGACCGGCTGCTGCACCTATCATCCATGGGTAGGTTGGGGAGGCGGGAAAAAGTCCATTTTACCCGGTATCTCGGCCATCGAGTCCATCCAGCACAATCATCTGATGATCCTGGACGAGATGGGCCGCCAGCGTCCCGAAGTTCGCAGCGGGAATATCAAAGACAACCCAATCCACCTGGACATGCTTGAAGTCGCAGCCATGGTTAGGCCGTCGTATATTTTCAACGTAATCATCGGCCACGACGGCAAGATCGCGCACGCAGTCAGCGGCGATTATGCGGCGGCGCATGAGGCCGGCTGTCGGATCGTGGATGATCTTTACGCAGTTCCCATCAACAAGCTCGCGGATATCACCATATCATCTCAGGGCGGATACCCAAAAGACATCGATGTCTGCCAGACCGGCAAGGCCATCTACCATACGCAGGAAGCGACCAAGCCCGGAGGCACGATGATCATTTTGAGCGACTGCTCGGAGGGGATCGGACCGCCGGACGCGAATTCGATTTTCCTGGGCTGCGGAACGAATGCGGAACGAGAGCGGGAAGTTCGCAGTCTCTTCACGGTGGCTAAGTATGTAAGCTATTACATGTGCACTGCGGCGGAAAATTGGAACATCATCATTGTGGGAAGTTTCGATCCCGCGCTTCTCGCCAGAACCGCCTTCAAAACGGCCAAGACGGGGGAGGAAGCTCTTGAAATGGCTTTCGCCAAAGGCGGTCCCAAGCAGAAGATCTATTTGATGCCGCAGGGGTCTAGCACCCTACCCAAGCCAATACCAGGGTAAACCCAAAGATTAAGGAGGAGAACTATGGAGCAAGGCAAGGTCAGGAAAGTCAAGTACGAAGAGCTGCTATCTTACCCCCGGAGAATACTCGAAAAGCTGGGCTACCCGAAGGCGCAGGCGGAGGTGACCGCTTGGATTCTCGTTGAGGCCGACGCTCGCGGCGTTGCCTCCCACGGAGTGGGCCGACTGGAATTCTATGAGTCCAACATCAAGTCCGGCTTCAGCTTCCCGGAAGCGGAACCCGAGATCGTCTACGAGACTCCTCTATCTCTGGTGGTGAACGGACACAACGGCATCGGGCCGTATATCGCTCAGTTCGCCATGAAACGAGTGATTGAAAAGGCAAAGAGCGCAGGGGCGGGCTTCGCCGCAGTGCGCGATTCAAACCATTTCGGAATGGCCGCGCTCTGGGCGGAGATGGCTGCCGCCGAAGGTTTTATCGGAATGTCCTTCTGTAATACCCGGATCTGCTCGATCGTCACCTTCGGACGCGACCGTATTCTGGGTACGAATCCGCTTTGTTTCGCAATTCCCTCATCCGGCAAGACTCACTTTGTACTGGATATGGCGACGACAACGGTCGCGCACGGAAAGGTCGAGGTATACGAGCGCCTCAACCAGCCCATGCCGATCGGCTGGGTCGTAGATGAAATGGGCAGAGACACCCCCGACACTCACGCCTTTCAGAAAATCTATCGTGAAAAGAAAACCGGCGGCCACTTGTTCCTCGGCGGCGCCGGCGAAGAACTCGGCGGCCATAAAGGTTATGGACTCGGCCTGTTTGTGGATCTGTTGTGCGCAGGGATGTCTATCGGCGCCTGGAGCCGCGATACCTTCGCTAAAAACAGCGGCGCGCGCATCTCGCAATTTTTCGGAGCGATCCGCACCGACCTTTTCGGAAATCCCGCCGAAATCGCCGCGCATGTCGAATCGATTCTGAAAGGCATTCGCGAAAGCGCTAAGGCAGAAGGTTGCGACAGGATTTATATCCACGGCGAAAAAGAGATGGAGAAGCGGGCGGAGTCGATGGTGGAAGGAGTTCCGCTGGATGAAGGGGAATGGAAGATGCTCGAGGAATACGCCGGGAAATTCGGCCTCGAAATAATTCTCTGTAGATAACGGTACCTGGTTATACTGTCCCGTATCGTATGGGGACAGTATAACCAGGTACCAATCAATTCTCTGCAGCAAGCAAGGCTGCGCCGAAGGCGCCGGCCAGTTGCGCGTTGGGCAAAATCTGCACCGGATGGCCTAGATGCCGCGCAAGCATCTCCGCCAGCACCGGATTGTGCGCCACAACCCCGCCGCTGATCACAACCTCGCCCAACAGCGGATCCATTTCAACGATGCGCTTGACAATGGACTCGATCAGTCCGGCTACGATGTCGGGCACCTTTTCGCCTTTCCTCAGGTGAGTCAGGATTTCAGTCTTTGTGAATACCGTGCAAAAGCTGCCCATATGCACGATACGCTTCGCCTGGCGCGCCAGAGAATCGATCTGCTCGAGCGGCACTTCCATGCGCTGGGCAACTTCCTCAAGGAATGCACCGGTCCCCGCAGCGCACTTCCGGTTCATTTTGAAATTGATCCGGCGGCCATGGTCATCAATATGGATAATTTTGTTGTCCTGGCCTCCGACGTCAGCGATGGTGATCCGGCGCGGGAAAAAGTGATGCGCCGCGCGGGAATGACAGGCAATCTCGGTGCGAGTCGCCCGGGCGAAGGGGACATTATGCCGCCCGTACCCTGTCGCGTAAACGCGTGCCAGCTCTGGAAAGTCAAGGCCGCAACCCGTCAGGGCCGCGGCCATGGATTCCCGCGCGCAGGTTTCAAAATCGACGCCTGTCTTCCTTATATCGGAAACCAGAAGCTGCCTGCCGGCGTTGATAATCGCCGCCTTGGTCGCGGAAGCTCCCACGTCCACTCCGCCGAAAATAATTTCTTGGCTCACCGGCCCTTCTTCTCCGCCAATTGCTCGATGAAAGCTTCGATATTCGTGCGGGCCTGTTCTTCCGAATAACACCGCAGGTCATTCAGATCCCCGTGGATCACGAGCACGGGCATATCGTGTTTTTTGGAAAGCCGCTCCGGCATGCCGTAGCGGTTATTCGAATTATTGGGACACGTCTTGGAGTCGTGGAAAATCATGCCGTCAATCTGGTAAAGATTGATTTCCGCCTCGAAATAGCGCTCTTTGTATTCCTCACCGCGCACGATGAGCAGTTCGATATAGGCGCGTGCCATGCTGTCAAAGGGGTCATCCGCATCCAGCGCCGGGAAGACCCAGCTGCTGCAGTATGTCGAAGCCAGAACGCATGCCTGCAGCTCCGCAAACTGTGTGGACAGTTCCCGCAGTTTTCCCCAAATCGGCATTCCATCCCAATAGAGGCGGAACCTCTCCCCATCCACCGCCGCGACGCCGTCCTGGACACGCTGCCTGAGTTCCTTCAGGAGAAGTTTGTAATAATCGACCGCCCGTTGCTCGCCGCGCATGACCACCGCCGGTCCCATCTGGATGGTGCCGTCGAAGAATGTCAGCGGCGAGGGGGTATGGGACGCGATCGCAAGCACTTCTTTCCATAAATCCGTGCATTGGCGGGATAATCCCACAACCTGTCTCAATTCGTCGTAGTCCAGTTTTTTGCCGGAAATCTCCTCAAGCTTTGGGACGAGCGCTATCATTTGGGCCGAGATGGAATCCACATGAGCGCTGGTGATCTCACCGACTCCCCGATGGGTCTGGATGCCCAGGATCGGGACTTTGAATTCCCGCCCATAAAAACGAAACCAATCCTGCACATCGCGGCACTGATTGGTATTGTAAACCAGCACATCGGGACGGGGCGGGCTGCTGATGCCTGGGTAGGCTTTGCTTAACGGGCTTTCGCCTTTAATGTAGGACCCAATGTCGCTGGTCAGATATGAGCAGATGTCCGGAGAATAGCCCAAGGCATTGGCTAGGGGAATTAGATCCGTGGCCATTCGGGTGGAGCCGAGCATGGCGCCGTGATTTTCGGGAAAGACCAGAAATCCCGCGGCGCGCAAGAGCTCAGCAGGCCCAACGCTGGTGCACCACGCGATCTTGCGGCTTTTCGTCTTGGCGGCTTCATCCATTTCGCGGAAGTGAAGCTCCATGATTTCTTTCATTTTGTTCGTTGCATTGATCTTCTTGAATGCCTGCAGCTTTTTCTGCTCCGTGTTCACTCCCAGACTCCTGTGAAAAATAATTGTCGTTTCGAGGACAGTCCCTTCAGAACCTGACTTTCTTGCTTCATCCTCCGAACCTCGTATCCATAAACACGGGAAACTCACCCGGCGGCCCGCTGAAAACGCGGAAGCTCCTTGCCGCGCATTTCCAGCGCGTCGATAAGAGCCGCCATTGCTCTATGGATGGGAGCGGGAACTCCCTTCCGCTCGGCATACTCGGCAATTCGCCGCATGAGAAAAGCATTTTCAGTCCTACGGCCCTTCTCGATATCCGCAAGCATCGAAGGGCGATGAGGTCCGGCGCGCTTATTGAACTCCTTCACTCTTTCGACAAATTCCGCGCCGAAATCAAAGCCGTGCGCCGCGGCGACGGCGATGGATTCGTCAAGCAGAAGCTCGACAAGCCTCGCAGTTGGCTGAAAATTGATCATTTCCTGCATGTTCATGCCCGTCACGGCGGCAATGGACATGGTGCAGCTGTTCAGAATCGCTTTTCGCCAGACAAACTTTTGTATTTGGCCGGTCGCCTCCGTTGCGAGTCCGGAGGCGGAGAGAAAGCCGGCAATTTCCCTGCAAGGCTCCCGCCCGCCTTTATTAAGCCATCCGATATAGTTCGGCGGCTCGAAAAAAGTCTCACGTATTTCACCGACGCCCGCGAGCACGCCAGCATAGCTGACGACCCCGCGCAATACCCGTCTCTGATCGACGCGCTCCGCGATGACCTTCTCGGTATCAATGCCGTTTTGAAATGAGATAAATACCGCTCCCGAGCGCCCGAACCTGTCGCCCATTTCAACCAGCAAATGATCGAGATCGCAGGCTTTAATGCATATGAAAACAAATTCCGGCATAGTATTGCCTAGCGCCGCAACCGATTCAAATAAATGCACCGGCCGTACCAGAATATCCTCAAGACCGGCGATGCGCAGTCCATGAGCGCGGATATGATCGAGATGTTCTTTCCAGGTATCCACCATCAATACGGTGTGGCCTGCCTGCAAGAGATGAGCAGCCAAAATTCCCCCAACTGGCCCAACTCCTATCACCGCCACTGTTCTGGCGTTCATCTTGACTCCCACCGCAGGCATTTCCAGATTGAATCCAATTGCTTCAAGTTTACCAGGAAGCTATTTAGCCGTGGACGGTGCAATTCGCGAAATCCGCCCAGCATATTCTGCCGCCGCTCCCGGCCGGGAAACCATAATGAGCCGGTCCGGCGCGTGTCAAGCGCAAATACTGCATTGGCGTAATCGGTTAGTTAGTTTCGGTCGCAAAACTGGCAAGCATTGCCGATTTTTTGCGAATGTGCGAATGAATAGCAAAGCCCTTGAAGCGCGCAAGCTTGCTTGCGCCTTCGGCGCAAGGCCATGGGCGGCGTGTGTTTAAGCGCTCGTTAAAAGGGGCAGCAAGCTGTCGGGCGCCATCAACAGCAAAAGGAGTTTCGCCACAGAAACTAACTAACTGGTCGCCTGAGGACATCGGATTTGGCATCAAATTTTCAAATTCGTGGCATATAATTACACGCTCATTTGAACTTAGGATGAAAAACAATGGACTACTATCTGAATTACGGTGGAAGCAGAATCAATTTCTCTCTCCCTTCCGAGTGGAACGTTATCAGCTCTCGGGATTGCACCAAGGCTGCTGTAGCCGATGATCCCGCCAAAGAAGTTGAACGGGCTCTCGACAACCCAATCGGAACCGCGACGCTCGAGAAGCTCGCCCGCCCGGGAATGAAGGCGGCCGTGCTCTTTGACGACATGCAACGGCCGACACCTGCATATCTTGCATTTCCGGCCATTTTGAGTCGCCTTAACATGGCCGGGATACCGGATGAGCGCATAACCGCAATTTGCGCCCGGGGAACCCATCCTTCGCCGACACCGGAACAGATGGAGAAGAAAGTGGGCTCTGAAGCCCTTCGCCGCCTCCAGGGCCGCGTTCACATCCACGATCCGCAGTCGCATGAGAACGTTCTTATCGGCAAGACCCGGCGCGGCACTCCGATTGAAATCAACAAACATGTCGCTGAAGCAGATCTAGTCTTGGGCATCGGCGCGTGCATACCGCATCCCTACGCCGGATTCAGCGGCGGCTGCAAGATCATTATGCCGGGGGTATCCTCTTACCGCGCCATCGCGGAGCATCACTATAACTGGCTTCGCAACAAGAGCTGCAAACTGAACGTGCTGGAGGGAAACTCCTGGTACGACGAAACCGTCGAAGCCGCCCGTTTGGCCGGTTTGGCTTTTAAGGTTGATTTTCTGATGAATGAAGCCGACCGGGTGATCCGAGTCTTTGCCGGCGATCCGGTCGAAGAACACCGGCAGGCGTCCGAACACGCAGCGTCTCTTTATCTGGTCGCCTTGCCGCAACCGGCGGATGTGGTGATCACTTCCGCTTCTCCGCTTGAAATCGGAGTGCAGGCAACGAAATCGCTGCTTAATGCCAGGCTTGCCGCGAAGGCGGGAGCTACGATTATCTGGGTGGCCGCCCAAAAACAAGCCGGCCCATTAACAGCGCTCATCGAGCAGATGGCGGCCGCCAAGAGCGCCAACGAATATCACCGCAGGCTGCTGAATGCGGACATACCCGACAGTATCAAGCCTTACGGAATCTCATTCTTCATGCTTGGCGTCCCTTTCAAGGAAGTGTCCGAGCAGTACGACATCATTCATGTCACGGAAGGATTGACCAGGGAACAGGTGAGGATGATGAATTTCGGATACGCTTCAAACCTCGACGAGGCGGTTCAGGAAGCGCAGCAGAGATTTCCCAGGGCAGAGGTCACGATTCTGCCCTCCGGCGGCACCATCATTCCTTGTGTGGAATAAGAACGGCTGGCGGCGCATTCCCATCTTTCGCTCCGTCGGACACTGTGATGAAATTGTTCCCCCGCATGCTCCGCGCGCCTGCCCAAATGCTGACACAGCGTCTCACAGGTATGTCGCGCAGCGCGAGGGAGCGCAACTTAGATTAGATATGCCCGTATGTGCCGCCGCCGCCGAAATCTTGTGAGAAATGCGAGTTAAGGGACAACGGGCACGCGCAGCGCCGTTTCCCTTCATCCACAGAAACGCCAACTTCCCCAGCCTTTGAGGGGCGCGTCAGTTCTGAATTTTTGGCCTGTTTGAGCACCTCGTAGGAATTCAGGCTAAACAATTGCGCCGGAGCTTTTCAAGCGGCTGATTTCTTCTTTGGTGTAGCCGAGTTCCAACAGTATTTCTTCCGTATGCTCGCCCAGCTGGGGCGCCGGCCTCCGCCATGAAGCCGGAGTTTCGCTGAAATCCCAGGGAAATCCGACCTCTCTCAACCGTCCCCAGCCGGGATGATCAATTTCGATAAAATACCCATTGGCAAACGCCTGCGGATCCCGGGTGACTTCGGTCAGAGTCTGAACCGGCGTGCAGATGCAGCCTGATTTTTTTAAATGATCCAGCCACTCATCGCGCGTTTTCGCGGCGAATCGCTCGTCCAGTATGCGGATGAGTTCCTGTGAATTAATTCCCCGGGCTTCCATGGTATGGAATCTGGGATCGTGCTCCAAGTGTCCGATATCCATCGCCTTGCAGAAAATCGGCCAGTAGCGCTCCGGCTGCAGATGAGCCACGGCAATCCATTTGTCGTCGCGGCACCGGTAGTGGTTATACATGGGATTGCCCGCCTCGGCACGGGTATCTCTGGGATATTCCTGGCCCAGCATGGCGGGAGCATCCAGGATGATCCCGGTGAGCGCGATGATGCTGCCCATAAGCGAAGTATCCACGAGCTGGCCCTTCCCTGTCTTTTCGCGCGCATAAAGAGCCGCAGTGACAGCCCAAGCCAGCACGAGGCCGCCGATTTGGTCGCCCATGCCCGGAAGCATCTGCGAGGGAGGGCTTCCCTTTTCGCCGGCGCACATCATGAAACCGGAACGGGCGATGCCCGTATAGTCGAAGGAGAGATCCCCTGCATCGGAGCCTTTTCTTCCCCACCCTGAAGAATGACCATAAATAAGGCGCGGGTTCCGTTTCAGAAGATCATCCGGCCCAATACCGATTTTAATCGGGGCATCGATACTCATATTGGTCAGGAATACATCGGCCTTATCAACCAGCCTAAGGACGATCTCCTTGCCCTCGGCGGATTTCAAGTCCAGCGCTATGCTGCGCTTGTTGCGGTTGTTGCTTTCAAAATAATAATTGTTGCCTTTCAGGCCTACGCTGGCACCGATAACGCGCATGAATCCGCGCGCCGGATCGCCTTCTTTAGATTCGACCTTGATCACATCGGCGCCGAGGTCGGCCAGTTTTGTCCCGGCGACCGGGCCTTGTTGAAACATGGTTATTTCCACTACCCGAACGCCTGTCAGAGGCCCGGACATCTTAACCCTCCCTTGAAAAAGACCGCTAATATAGACTTGAGCGAAAGCGCCGTCAAGAAGGCCGCTTGTTTAAAAATTCTTTATCTTCCCATGCGTCCGGCTTTATCCAGAATCGACGCTCGCGCCTCTTCCATCATTTCCCGCACATCCTGGTAACGCAGGGTGCGCTGCTCGAAGGTACGTTTTCTAAGCGCGCCCATAAACCGGCCTTCGAATTCCTTGAAATACGAGCCGTAGATATGGTAGCTGTCGGCGATGTGGCAGTACCGCCCGACCTTTATGTTCTTGCCCGAGAGGCGGCAAATGCGGTCGGCCATCATTTTTTGCAGCCGCACCAGTGCGAATATGTTCATAAAGGCCGCCTTGTAGGCGTCGTTGGAGCGAAACCGCGCGTTCAGGCTGAGAAACCAATCCCCACTCTCTTCTGTGATGCGGCACCATAGATTCTGAAGACACGGCGGGTCATAACAGTCATTGTCTTCCCAAACCTTCCAGGTGATTGCCTGCGCTCGCCTTGTGTGCGGCACTTCCGCCAGTTTCCGGCATATGGTTTCTATTTGATCAAAAGGGCGCAAACCCGGCACATCATAAGCGAACATCCGCCGGTGATAGGTATATTCCCATCGGGTATCCGACGGATCCTCGGGATTGCGCACCAGGTGGTCCTTGATACCCTCGCACACTTCCATCACATATTCCTGAAGCTCCCGGAGTCCACCCGGGAAGTCCTTGTGGATCATCGGCTCGCTGAGCGGATCCCGGATCATCAGGATCATAGTGCAGTCTTTGCTCGGGGGATCGTCCGCCTTGTCGTACTGTGTGCGGATGTCGCAGCCTTTGCGGTGCAACTCGATCAGGGATTCCTCCCAGCCGCGCGCGATGCAACCGGCTTCCATATACAATACAGGTATGCCGCTCATTCAAAGCTCCATTGTCGAAAGATTCTGTCTATATAGCACGGATGGGGGCACATCTGCCACGCTGTTTGAAATCGGTTTTCCCGGCTGACTTGTCTATTCATTTTCAAAAACCGAATTCGATTCCAAGATTTCCGGATATGGCGCTTTGCCTCTTCATTGCTCTGCGTGGTAGACTCATCCGCGATCTCAGGATCAAGAAGGCGGCGGCCCATGCCCGATCTGTCCCGATTGTATGACTCCATTATTAACGGCGACGAAAAACTGTCTCTTCAGCTGGTCAAAGAAGCTCTGGCTGAAGCAGCCGATCCCTTGGAGCTGATCCAACGATGGATGATTCCGGCCATGGATGAAGTCGGCCGGCGTTTTGAAGCCCAGGAATGCTATATACCGGAAGTCATGCTGGCCGCCCGCGCGATGAAATCGGCGCTGGAGCTGGTGCGTCCTATGCTAGCCGCCCGCTGTGTACAGCCGACCGGCCGAGTGGTTATCGGAACCGTACAGGGCGACCTTCACGACATCGGGAAAAACATGGTGGGGGCCATGCTGGAGGGAGCCGGGTTTGAAGTACTGGATCTTGGAATCGACGTTTCCTCCCAGAGGTTCCTCGAAGCAGTCCGGGACCAGAACGCTGATATTCTGGCCCTTTCCGCCCTTATTACCACGACGCTGCCCGAGATGAAGAAAACGATTGATGCGCTCTCGCGGGCGGGACTTCGAGAGAAGGTCAAGGTTCTTGTCGGGGGCGCGCCGGTGACTGCAAGCTTCGCGGAAGAAATCGGGGCAGATGGATACGGCGAAAACGCCGGTGCGGCTGTTTCCGTCGCCAGATCTCTCATGCGGAGGTAAAGAAAGCAACCGGCAAGGCGCCGCCGTTCCTTGCGATCCGCGGGCTTTTTCCCGAGGTTGCGGCTGAAATCGATCGGGAAATTGCGATTTAAATTCCTGCTCTGATCATCTATTCTGAACGCTCTTTTTATCGAGGAGACGGCGCATTGGCAGGCGCGAAAATCAAACCCAAATCCAGAGATACCGAAATAATTCGGACTACCGTCTGGTCGGCCGGCCCCGGTTGTCATGGAACATGCGGCGTTTTAGTCCATGTACGAAACGGAAAGCTGGCCAAAATTGAAGGCGACCCGGATCATCCCTGGAATCAAGGCCGCCTCTGCGCCCGCTGCCTTGCCATGACTCAGTATGTCTACCATCCCGACCGCCTGAGGCGTCCGTTGAAGAGAGCCGGCGAGCGGGGCGAGGGGAAATGGCAGGAGATATCTTGGGAGGAAGCGTTCAACCTGATCGAAGAGAAACTGGTCGATATCCGGAACAAGCACGGCCCTGAGAGCGTCGTTTTCAGCATGGGAACAGGAAGGGATATCAGCCCTTGGCTTTGCATGCTGGCTTATGCCTACGGCAGCCCGAACGTCATGTTTGCCTTGAGCGGAAACGCCTGTTACAGCCCGCGGATTGCCGCCGTCGAAACGGTCCTGGGCGACTATTGCGTGCCCGACGCCGCGCAGTGGCTGGAAAAACGATATGCCGACACACGATACCGAATTCCAAAGTGCATAGTGATCTGGGGCTACAACATTCCCAATACCTGTCCCGACAACATCTTCGGTCATTGGTTTATCGACTTGATGAAACTGGGGACCGAAATCATATGCATTGATCCGCGGCTGACCTGGTTTTCCTCCCGGGCGAAACACTGGCTCAGACTCAGGCCCGGGACGGATGGAGCGCTTGCGATGGGCTTCCTGAATACGATTATCTCCGAGAACCTTTTTGACCATGAGTTCGTGGAGAAATGGACCAATGCGCCCTTTCTCCTCATGAAAGAAACCGGCCGGCTGTTGCGCGAGTCCGACCTGCGCAAAAACGGCTCCGCGGAAAATTTCGCGGCTTGGGACCTGGAAGAGAAAAAGGCGGCAATATGGGAATCAGCAAAAGCCGCCTATCAGTCAAACAGTGTCAAACCGGCTCTGCGCGGAGATTATTCCATCCAACTGGCGGATGGTTCGAGAACCGAATGCTTCACGGTCTGGGATGCCTTTTGCGCCGAAGTCAACAAATACCCGCTCGACCTCGTATCGGAGATAACCTGGGTTCCCAAAAAGGAAATTCAGGCTGCCGCGCGCTTTTTCGCCGAAAGCAAGCCCGCATCCATTCACTGGGGATTGCCTATTGACTCGA
>JBBISO010000039.1:0-4530 GCA_037441325.1 Acidobacteriota bacterium
AAGACCTGTACGAAGCGATAACCACGGGCTGTCCCCATGCCGAATTCGGAGCGGCGTTCTGTGAGGCATCGGGGCCCTGTTTGATCCGCGTCGAGGGAAACAACCCGGAGCTGAAAAAGATCGCCTCCGAAAATGCGATGAGTATGGGCGCGGGCCACACCTTTGTAATCCTGCTCAGGAACGCATTTCCCATCAACGTGCTTAATGCCGTAAAAGCATGTTCAGAAGTGTGCCGCGTGTTTTGTGCAACCGCGAATCCTTTGCAGGTCATCATGGCGGAGACCGAACAGGGGAGGGGCGTTTTGGGGGTTGTGGACGGATTTCCCCCCAAGGGAGTTGAAACGGAGCCGGATATCAAGGCCAGGAGAGAATTTTTGCGCAAGATCGGATATAAGAGATAACCCCTGCGCAGCAGGGCCGCCGATCACACCGGAGCAGTATGCAGAAATGAATCCGGAAGAGAAAAAGGATATTGAAATGCGGCGCTCGGGACTTGATCAGGATGTCCAAGCTTTCTTGCGTCAGGTTCGCGATGCAAACAAAAACAGCCGTGACGGAATTCAGGAATTGCACCGGAACCTTGGACTATATGTTGTGGGAATCCGGGTTGACGGAATCAGAGAACAACACGCCGGGTTTCCCAAGGTGGTCGCTTATCTGAATGACGTTCAGGAATATATCCTTTCTCATCTGGAGGATTTTACGGAAGATGCGGCACGGCAGGAATCACCCGTCGCTGCGGGAGAGCGCAATGCGGATAATCTCTACCCCGAAGGAACCGTGAACTACCGAGTCGAACAGCGCCTGAAGCAGTTTTCCGAAATCCTGAGGAAACTCGGCAAGGAAGAAGAATCTTTTCGGAGTTCCGTTGAAAGGAGCGACAAGGAATAAGTGCAAGACTGCAGGGCAGGACTCTCAAGTTACGGATATCTGGCCAATGACCTGCAACCTGTAACTCGCGGCCTGCAGTGCGACATTCCCTATTATCCGGTCCGGCCTGTTGGGTGAAACGGGGATTCAATGATCAGTGTGGAAGAAGCTCTGGAAATATTGCTTTCCAACCTACCCGAGCGCAGGATTGAACGGGTCGGGTTTCAATCAGCCTTGGGCTGCGTCCTGGCCGAGAACCTGGCCGCCACATGTGATATCCCACCGTTTTACAGATCCTCCCTGGATGGCTATGCGGTCATCTCTGCGGATATTGCGAAGGCGCCCGTCGAGCTTATTGTCGTTGGTGAAAGCCGCGCGGGAGGGGGGATGCCTGGAAAAATTAAAACGGGCGAAGCCATGGCGATCATGACCGGAGCGCCTGTTCCTGATGGTGCCGATGCGGTTCAGGCTGTGGAGCAGGCTCGACTTTCGGCTGACGGGCGGAAAGTTACGATATTGAAAGCGGCGAAAGCGCAGGAAAACATCGCGGCGCGCGGATCCGAAGGCAAGGAGGGGGATATAGTGCTCTCCTCCGGGCATCTCGTCGGCCCTGCTGAAATCGCCGTAATGGCTGCCTTCGGATACAGCCGTGTCAGGATTTACAGCAAGCCCAGTGTGGCTATCCTGGCTACCGGCGATGAGTTGGTGGAATATGATGAATTGCCCCGCCCGGATCAAATCCGAAATTCCAATGCCCATTGCCTCTCCGGCCAACTGCAGTTCCTGGGCGTGCAAGCGGATTACTTGGGAATTGTTCGGGATGACAAGGAAGACCTGCGCCGGAAAATGCTCTCCGGCCTGGAACGCGATGTCCTGATCATCACCGGCGGGGTTTCGATGGGCGAGTACGACTTCGTGCAGGATGTCTTTCGGAATCTGGGGCTTGAGATTCTTTTCAGCAAAGTTGCCATTAAGCCCGGCAAACCCACCGTCTTTGCCCGTAAGGGACAAAAGCTGATCTTCGGTTTGCCCGGGAATCCAGTTTCCGCGCTTATCACTTTCGAATGTTTCGTACGCCCCGTGATCGGCCGCATGTGCGGCATGAAAAATCCGGAATTGCCGAGAATGCGGGGGGAGTTGCTGGCCGACATTAAACAAACACGCGGGAGAACGGCGTTTTTGCCCGCCTGGGTATTTTGGGAAGGGAACGGTTGGAAGGTAAATCCTTTGCCGTGGAAGAATTCGGCCGATATCATCGGATTTGCGCAAGCCAATGCGACTTTTATCTTCCCGAAGGACCAGGATTTTCTGCGTCGCGGAGAGATGGTTGAATTAATGCTGCTGCCTGACTTTTTTGTCCGGCAACGTTGACCGGAATTACGAATGGCGGATTACAGATGAAAAGCCTCAGCACCATTATTCGTCATTGGTAATTTGTATTCATATGGCTAAAAAGAGTCCCACAAGCAAATTAACCCATGTTGATTCCAGGGGCCGGGCGCGCATGGTTGATATAACCGCCAAGGAAATCACCTCCCGGCGTGCGGTTGCAGAATCTTTCATCCGTCTTTCGCGCCGGACCCTGGTCCTGCTTCGTCAGGGTAATCTACCCAAAGGAAATGCCTTGGAGACCGCCCGGTTGGCGGGCATCCTGGCGGCAAAGAAGACTTCGGACCTCATTCCCCTTTGCCACCCATTGCTTTTAACGCATGTTGATGTGGAGGCAGAAATCCGAAGCAATGGAGTGCGTTTCACTGCCGCTGTCTCCTGCGCCGGACCTACGGGAGTTGAAATGGAAGCTCTGGCTGCGGCAACGGTATCCGCTCTGACGTTCTATGACATGGTTAAAGCGGTGGAGAAGGGGGCAACGATTGAAAAGGTGCGACTGCTTGAGAAGGCCGGCGGAAAGAGTGGCTTCTATCGGCGCAGCAGTTCCTGAGCTCCGAGGTGTTTGGTAAACTTTGAATTGCCGAGCCGGCATTTCTCATGCAGCGAGGCAGCGCAACGCGGCAAACATGCCCGGATGCGCCGCCGCAGGAGAAATTGCGTGAGGAGTGCCGGCTCAGAAGCGAGGCGTTGAGAAAGCGATATGCCTATCTATGAATATTCCTGCCGAAGATGCAAACGGAAAATGAGCTTTCTTGTGCTTTCCCGGGCTTCTTTCCGGCCCATATGCAAGTTCTGCAAGAGCGAAGATTTGGATCAGCTCTTCTCACGTTTTGCATCTCCCAGATCCGAAGAAAGCCGGCTCGAGTCTCTGGCCGACCCGTCCAATTTTGCCGGACTCGACGAAAATGATCCCGGAAGCGTCGCCCGTTGGATGAAGAAAATGGGCAAGGAACTTGGAGAGGACTTCGGCGGCGAAGACATCGACCAGCTCGCGGAGGAAGCCGCACAGGAAGCGGCGGGCGGCGGAACGGATAATCTCGGCGGGTCCTCTTCCGAGGACCTGTAGGGAGTGCGGGCGGGATTTCGCCGGCAGCCGATTCGGGATTATCATTGACAGGCGGTTTTGCGGCCGTTGCGGGTGAGTTAGGATTATGCTCTCAGAAATCGAAGACCTGGCCGGGCGCTACCCGGATATTCCGATCGAAGCCATAGTCAAGGAAGACCTTTTGCGTTGCGGCATGGCATGGACTCCCGGAGCTCTGGAAGTTGCTGCTGATTCCAAGCGCAAGGCCTACTTTATTTGTTCTTTCGATCTGGTTCCGATTGACGCGATGGGACAAGGGGAGCATTCCAAAGCGCCCGAAGAAGTCCGCCTGGAAGGGGGCCCATATGATTTTCAGCCGGTAGTAGTTTCAGTCCGATTGAATCCTGCTTCACCTTATTGCGTCGAGTCCGATGAAGGAACCCTGGTATTAAAAGCGGACAGCCGGGTGGTCGCGAAAATCGAGCTGCAGAAATCGCCTGATTATTATGGAAAAACCCTGGCCAGCGGAAAACCGGTCGCTGATATTGCGCCTAATATTGAATGGGGATACCTCTTATACTTGGCCGTATTCCGGCTGTGCCAATATTTCGGAGCGCAGGAAGAATGCTTGTTCTGCGATATCAATGAGAATTTCCGCCAGCAAAAGAAATCCGGAAGAATTTACGCCTCCGTGAAATCTGTGGAAGAGATCCTTGAAGCCCTCGAGATTATTGCGGCGGAGGAAAGTGACAGTAAAGCCTACACAGTGACGGGCGGAAGCATCACCGGATCGCTTGACGGGAAATCCGAGATAGATTTTTACGTGCGCTATCCAGAGGCGATCGAACGTCGGTGGCCGGGACGCTGGATCAGTAAAGTGGTTGTGCAGGCGCTGCGGAAGGATGAGGTGCGGAGACTGCGGGATGCCGGAGTTCAAATTTACCATCCAAACTTTGAAATCTGGGATAGGCGATTGTTTGAGGCCTATTGCCCCGGCAAAGCCCGAGCGGTCGGACGGGACGAATGGATTCGGCGCATTCTGGATGCAGCCGAGGTATTTGGGCCGGACCGTGTGATACCCAGTTTTGTCGCCGGCGTGGAGATGGCGCCTCCGGCCGGGTTTGCCACTGTTGAAGAAGCGATCATCTCGACGAGCCAGGGTCTCGAATTCTTTATGAGTCACGGGATCTCGCCGCGCTTTACAACTTGGTGCCCGGAAGCCCTCAGTGTTCTGGGGCGTGATCGGC
>JBBISO010000039.1:4552-14359 GCA_037441325.1 Acidobacteriota bacterium
AGTACTATGTTAGGCTGCTCCAGGTTTATCGCGATACCAGAGCCAAATACCGTCTGCCCGCCCCCATCGGTTACGGCGAACCCGGACTTGGCAAGGCGGTTTTTTCAGTGTCCTCATTCATGGATGTGCTCCCCCGCCCTCAGGTGTCTTAAAGAAAAGGGCGAAAGCGGAGTCGTTGCCAAGCCCCAATATAAGTGGGTGTATCAAGGAAATCGGAGCGCGGTTTTGGCGCTCAACCCAAAGTGATATTTTTAAGCAAAATGGGAGGCTGCAATGCCTGAATCCCACAGAAAATGCCCCCACTGCAAAGGCACGGGTAAATGCCGCGCCTGTCACGGAACCGGCCGGCTGGGGCTGCAAAAAGGGAAGGTTTGTACTTCCTGTTACCCTCATGGCAGCGGGAATTGCCAGAATTGCCGCGGCATGGGCGGTTTTGATGCCGCCGGCAATCCCGTCGCCCATAATTGACGATTTAAAGAACAAATCGTTCCAATCGTCAATCGTAAATCGTCAAGTGAACGATCCTTTATGTTTCTTGCGATTGATATCGGCAACACAAATATTGCCCTTGGTCTCTACCCCGGAGAGACTCTCGGGCCCCGGTGGCGCCTTGCCACCGGCCACGATAAATCGCCGGATGAGTACGGCCTTTTAATGGCGGCTCTTTTCCGGCATGCGGGCATTTCGGTTTCTGAAGTGGATTCGATCGCGATGGCTTCCGTTGTGCCCCCCCTCACCGGTGTTTTTAGGGAAGCGTGCTACCAATATTTTGGGTGCAAGCCATTGGTGGTGGAAGGCACGAACCTTACCGGTGTCAAGGTACGGTATGACGATCCCGGCCAGGTCGGCGCCGACCGAATTGTCAATGCCGCGGCGGCCTTCCGGCTTTACGGCGGTCCCGCGTGTATTGTTGATTTTGGCACGGCAACCACGTTCGATGCTGTCTCCGCTGAAGGCGATTACCTCGGAGGCGCCATATTGCCCGGCATCGGCATTGCCGCGGAGGCTCTCTTCGAGCGCGCCGCCAAACTCCCAAAGGTGGATCTGCTGCGGCCGCCGTCGCCCATCGGGAGAAATGTGGTTCACTCGCTGCAATCCGGGATTCTATTCGGCTATGTCGGTATCGTGGAGGGGATGGCGGCACGTTTTCTCGCGGTGCTGGGGCCCGCGACAAAGGTCATTGCTACGGGCGGCCTGGCTGAGATTATCGCCAAAGAAACAAAAGTTATTTCGATTCTCGCTCCGTGGCTGACCCTCGATGGACTTCGGATCATATATGACTTAGGTGCCGGTCGGGTGCAGGGCTGATCCGCATTTATCGCCAGATTTCTGCCGCGGCGGCACCTCCGGGCATGACTGTTGCATTTTGCTCCCCGGGAGGACGGCTCTCCAGCAGCCGTCCTGAGCCGGTCTGGAGACCCGCCCCACATGCCGCGCGCCTTGTATTCCCACCCGTCTGCGACGCCTCGCTACGAAACCTTGTGAGAAATGCGGGTTAGGGAACTGATTTCCTAATACATTACCGAGGGTGATATTTCAAGGGCTCTGGGATTAATGCGGATCTTCCCTGCTTTCTCCAACTCCTCCGTTATTTTGCGAATATAATCCTGAAAATACGCATCCTGCTTCGAGTCGAGCAACTTTTTGCGCAGTCCCGGCTTTTCCTTCTGGAAGGCCTGCTCATCAAAAGGCGAGCGCGATTTGACCTGCAGAACGGCAAAGTTGTCCAACAAGGGGATTGGATCGCTCACGAGGCCGGGAGGCAGATCAAACGCGGCCGAATTAAAGGCTGAATTTGTCCCGATTTCCGGATCAGGCGCCTCAGAATGCTTGAACGGCCGGCTTGCTTTGACGCTCAGCTCCATCGCTTTGGCGGCCTTTTCCAGACTTCCTGATTTGGCTGCTTCCTCCGAGAGCTTGCCGGCCTCATTCCGCACCAATTCCTTCGCTTTGGAATCGAGATAATCCTTTTCAATCTGAGTTCGCGATTCGGCGAACACTGCGGGCTTCGGCATTTGCACCTCCAGCAGTTTGGGAACCGCATAGCCGCCGGGAAATTCGACTGCTTTTCCGATTGAATTAATTTCTTTTAACTGGAAAACCTGGTCGCGAAAAGCCTGCGAAAGGCCGAAATCAAACGCAGAACTGTCGTTCGCGAACGGCGGAGTCTCTCTGATTTCCGTGGCGATTCCCAAGCCTTTGCCGATCAGGTTTAGGTCTTGTTGTTTTTCGGCAAGCCGGGAAGCTTCTTCCGCTTTTTGTTTTGCCGTTTCCTGGGCCTTTCTGACCCGAACATCGGCTGCCAGCCGGTCGCGGCTTGTTTCGAGAGTGGGAGTTTCATGACGTAGCACTTTGATGATGTGGTAGCCGTACTCCGTGCGCACGAGCCCCGATATTTCCCCCGGCTTCAAAGCAAAAGCAGCGCTTTCGAACTCTTGCACCATCTGCCCGCGGCTGAAAGCTCCAAGGTATCCGCCGTCGCCGGCGGAAGCTGTATCTTCGGAGTGTTTCTTCGCCAGTTCTGCAAAATCCTCGCCCGCGTTCGCTCGCTTCAAGACAGCTTCCGCTCTTGCTTTAACTTCGGCATCTTTGGACGAATCCGGAATCCTGAACAAAATATGGGCCGCTTCCACAGTTTCCTCATGGGAGCTTTGGTCCCATTCCTGCAGGATCTCCTCCTCGCTCACCTTGACGGTCGGAAGGATCTGAGAGACAGGTACCAGAAGGTATTGCGCGCGGCGCTTTTCCTTGATCCGGTAGGCATCCTGATGCCCTTCGAAGTAAGCTCTTAGATCCGCCTCGGACGGCTTCAAGCGCTCCTTGAAATCGTCCTTTTTCAAAAGCACGAAATCCACTTGCGACTGCAGGGTGTTGCGGGAAAATTCATCGCGAAGCTCTTTTTCATTCACATCCATTGAATCCGCAAATATTTGTTCCAGTTTCTTCACAAGCTGTATGTAGCGAAGATCATTTTCGAACTGGGTAACGGACACGTTATTGGCGGTGAGGAGCGCTTTATACCGCTCAATCCCGATGAATTTTCCCTGATCCTGGAAATAGGGGTAAGTCTCAACCGCCCGCCGGACTTCATTGGTTGTAACCTCGATTCCCATGCGGCCGGCTATGACTTCAATAACCTTGCGCGTGACTAGGCCGTCGAGCACCTGCCTGGGAATACCCATCGCTTTGAGAGTCTCAGGATCCGTATTGTTCCTGCCGCCTTGGCGGTAATTATCAATGGTTTTCCGGTATACCGCGACAAATTCTTTCATCGGGATAGAATGCCCGTCAACGGTGGCTGCCGAGGTATCCGTCGCAACGCTGCCCACGTTTACTCCGGGCACAAAGAAGATCAGCATGCTGAGAGCCAAACTGAAGATTACCAGCCAGAGAATTATTTTCAGCCGCTTTTTGCGGCGCATTATATCCAGCATAATAAACAACAGCCTCCGTACAGACCGAAACAACGATGCAGTAGCATAACACATGATAACACATGAACCTGTTGGCCGGTTCAGGATGGGTGCAATTAGAAGTGCGAGTCAGCCGGCCCGTGTTTTGAGAGGGCGAAGCTTATGACCAGCAGCCAAGCCGCCAGGCGGCAGCAAGCTGCCGCCTGGCGCCCTGGGGGCGCGGTGTTACCGGGAACGGCCATCTGACTTGACTCGCACTTCTAATTGCACCCGTTCAGGATAGGCGGAATCCGCGGTGAATGCTTTCCTTTTACTATTTTTACCCCCGACTATATAATAGTGCGGTTCGGCTTTTCCGATGAGAATCTGCGGAGCGTTGCCGTAAGTGCATATATGCACAGTGTTTTCGTGGAGGTTTTTTGTGCTCGCAGCGGCGGCTCCTGCGAAACTGGTTACGGAGGCGGGCCTTTCAAGAATTTTGCAGGCTCATTTCCTAAGTATGGGCGAAAGATCGCTTTTATCTTGAAAGCGGCGGATCTTGCAGGGAGGAGGCTCATTCGGACGGCAACGCGCCTTCTAACCTGCGTGGTGGGAATTACCGGCATGTTTGAGCGATTTAGGATCGGGATCATATACCGTGACCAGGCTCCGCAGCTTTGCGCGGATTCAATTCCCGAAGGGGTATCGTGGGAATGTAAATTTTTCTCGGAAAGCGCGATCCTGGAAAGCCCGATTATCCCTTTAAAGGACTACCTGGCTGTCTTTTTCCCCTCTGATCTCGAAGCGGCGGATATTCAGCGGCATCTCTCAAACAGATTTCCCGGAGCGGAAGTGGTCGCCTACCGGAACTCCGACAATTCTGCTGCGGGAATGTGGTGCAAAGATGAAAATGGATTGGTGGTGGTTCAGCTGCCGATGTCTTTTTATGCGGCGCGCCAATTGCTTGAGAGTCTTGACCTGGCCAGATTGCATCGGAGGGAACTGGGGCTCATGCAGCGGCGGGCCGGCGACCTTCAGGACTTTTTCGATACGTTCGTGAACGCGGTTGAATCCTCCTCTAATATCATGGACCGCAGGTTGGGCATGAATTTGCTTATCGGCAGGATTCTTTCCCATATCCGGGCTGAGGAGTGCATCCTCTACCTATATGGGAACTCGCACACCATGCTGCAGCGGGCTTACGGCACCGGGAACCTCAAAGATATTGATTTGTTCGAGCAGCACGCCAACAGTTCAATCATAGAAAAAGTCATAAGCACCGGCATGCCCTATCTCAACAACAATTACTTGTTCGAGCTAAAGGCCCCCTTCGCCCAAGAAAGTGTTTTTATACGGTCCGTCCTCTGCTATCCGCTCCAGCGCAGAGGGGAGAAGATCGGAGTTATCGAGCTGATCAACAAAACTGCGGGCCCATTTACTCATGAGGACCAAGTCGCGATCGAAATGCTGATCAACCCGCTGTGCGTCGCAATTCAAACCGCGGACAGGTTTGAGGACGCGGAACGTCTCACCATAACCGATGATTTAACAAAGCTTTACAACTACCGGTATTTGATGCAATATCTTGAGGCCGAGGTTAAACGTTGCCTGCGCTACAAGAAAAAAGTGTCCTTGCTGTTTATAGATATTGATGGATTCAAAAGGATTAACGATACTTTTGGACACCCGGTAGGAAGCCAGGCGTTGGCCGAGATGGGACGGGTGTTCAAGAGAATAGTCCGTGAATCGGATGTGGTGGGAAGGTATGGAGGGGATGAGTTTGTGATTGTTCTGCCGGAAACCCCTTTGAACGGAGCAATGGTGATTGCGGAGCGGATCCGGAAGAAAGTGGAAGAGTGTGAATTCATTGCTCATCATTTGAGCATACGTCTTACGGTGAGCCTGGGCGTGGCAAGTTGCCCGATGCACACCCTCACTGCCGAAGGCTTGATTAAAAAAGCGGATGCAGCCATGTATCGCGCGAAAGAGCTTTCTAGGAACAGCATCAAAGTCGCCGTTTAAAAATTATGAATTTGAGATCGTTATTTGGATTTTTTTCCAGTGATCTAGCCATTGACCTGGGCACCGCCAACACCCTGGTTTATGCTAAAGGCCGCGGGATCGTAGTCAACGAACCTTCAATTGTCGCGCTCGACAGGAACACCAAAAAGGTCCTCGCCGTCGGGCACGAAGCCAAGGAAATGCTCGGAAGGACGCCCGCCGACATTATTGCCGTCAAACCGATGAAAGATGGGGTCATCGCGGACTTTGACGTGACGGAAGTCATGTTGAGGTATTTTATTAAAGAAGCCCACAGCCGGAATCACCTTCTTAGTCCCCGGATCGTTATCGGCATTCCTTCGGAAATTACGCAGGTGGAAAAGCGGGCGGTGCAGGAATCCGCGCTGCGCGCGAAAGCCAGCGAAGTTTACCTTGTCCAACAGGCGATCGTCGCAGCTGTCGGCGCCGGAATGCCCATCACGGAGGCGTGCGGCAATATGATCGTGGATATTGGTGGCGGCACCACGGATATCGCGGTGATTTCGCTGTCGGGTATCGTATACAGCCGCTCGGTCAGAGTGGCCGGCAATGAGATGGATGACGCAATCATTCAGTACATTAAGCGCAAGCACAATCTGCTCATCGGCGAACGGACGGCTGAGACCATTAAAATTCAATTAGGTTCGGCCGCGCCTCTGGACCGGCCGATGACGATGGAAATTAAGGGGCGCAACCTGATTGAAGGCGTGCCCAAAACCGTTACGGTAACCGACGAAGAGATTCGCGAAGCCTTGAGCGACTGTGTCGCGATTATTATCAACGCGATCAAAGTCGCGTTGGAGCGCACGCCGCCCGAGTTGTCGGCGGATATTATGGATCGCGGGATCGTATTGACCGGAGGCGGCGCTCTCTTGAAGCGCTTCGATAAGAGGCTATCATCCGAAACGGGACTTCCCGTATTCGTCGCCGAGGACCCTCTTTCGTCCGTCGTCCTCGGCACCAGCAAAATGCTAACCGATCTTAAGCTGTTCCGGAGAATTTGTGTCCAGTGACCTGTCCTCGCGAACGAATAAGGAGCGAGCCGTACTGGTGACCGCTGCTTTGCTCGTCTTGCAGCTGATAATTCTCTCGCTGCAAGTTGAGGGACCCTCCGGCACCATATTGTTCAAGACTTGGGCACTCGCGGCCCAGGCTCCGGTCGTTGCCATCTCGTCGAGTATTGCCGGCGGCATCCGGCATATATGGAAGGGTTATATCTGGATGGTCGGAGCACGAGCGGAAAATCAGAGGCTGCAGGAGGCCGTCCGCCGCCTTTTGCTGTCCAACGGCACCTACGAACAGATCAGAAAAGAGAATGAACGGCTGCGCCGCCTGGTTTCGTTGACCGAAAGCTTGCCTTACGAAAGCCTGAGCGCGCGGGTTATTGCGCGCACCCCCAGCTTTTTGTCCAATGTAATTTACATCGGCCGGGGTTCAAAGGACGGAGTACGCGCAAATGAGCCCGTGATCTCCGGAGATGGGGTTGTGGGGAGGACCGTGCTGGTTTCCGCCCGACAGTCTCAGGTTCAGCTGATTACCAATCCCGATGCTTCCGTCGGAGCCATATTGGAATCATCGCGCACCCCGGGAGTCTTAAGAGGAACAGGAGATTTTCTGTTGGACTTGAACTACATCGCCCATACTGTTCCTGTAAGCGTCGGTGATATCGTCCTGAGCTCCGGGTTGGACGGCATTTTCCCCAAAGGGCTTGTGATCGGGAAAGTAGTTGATTCGCAGAAGGGCAAGGGAGTATTTCGATCCATAAAGGTCGAGCCGGCAGTGGACCTGATTCGGCTGGAAGAAGTGGCGGTGCTCCAGGTTAAGCCGCCAGATCACTGATTCGGGCCTGCAGGATCCGGTGTTTTAGGGCAATGCGGATGATATGAAGTACTTATTCCTAGCCTTGTCATCATTTTTGGCGATCGTTGCTCAGATGATTGTGGGGAATAATTTTTTTCTCTTCAATTTTCTCGACCTGTCGCTGATCCTGATCGCATACTGGGCCATTTATCGCAGCCGCCTGCAGGCCCTTTTCGTCGGATCCCTAACCGGACTGCTTTTGGATGCGGCCATGGGTTGGCCGCTCGGCTATAACGGATTCGGTAAGACTCTGGCCGCTTTGGTAATCGGGCAATGCTGGAAGAAGTTCAATACCGCAGAACAGCCATGGGTGCGTTTTTCAATTCTGGCGGCCTCTTCTTGCCTGAGTTCCCTGAGCATTTATGTTTTGTTTTGGTTGATGCAGCGCACGGCCGGAAATATTTTCCTTGGCGCTTCTGTTTTGCAGGCATTTATCACCGCCGGAATCGGTGTTTTAGCTCTTACGGCTCTCGAAGCCTATAAAGGAACGCAAACCAAGAAAGCGCACTAAGTAGTCATATTCGTAATCGTGGAATTGCAGCAGGAAGCCAACAGACAACTAATCCACCAACGGCTGAGGCGGTTCCGCCTTCCCGTCTTGCTGATTTTTCTGATCCTTGCGGCGCGGCTATGGCAACTCCAGATAATCCAGGGATCCGAATATGCCCGCAGGGCGGAACGTAATCGGGTCCGGAAAATAGAGCTGGTTGCGCCGCGAGGCACAATTTCGGACCGGAATGGAATTCCCCTGGTCGAAAATCGGTTGTCTTTCAACGTGCTGCTGTATCGCGAATCGGTGAAGGATCTCACCGAGACGGCTCGTTTTCTGGTGGAAAAGCTCGGTATCAAACCTGAAGATCTGGAAGCGAAGCTGCGCCGAGCCAACAACACCGGCCTCTATCGCCCGGTCGTCGTGAAAGAAGATGCCGGAATCGAGGACATTTCCACTATAGAAGCGCACAGGAGGGAACATCCGGAAATCCAGTTGGGCCCGGAACCTCGCCGCCTCTACCATTATGGAAATACTGCGGCGCACTTGCTGGGATATGTCGGTGAGATCTCAGAACAGGATCTCAAGAACAACGTATTCCCCGGGGCTAAGGCCGGTTCCTTTGTCGGACAAATCGGAGTTGAACGAACCTATAATTGGATCCTGGTCGGGAAGGATGGGGAGCGCCATGTCCTTGTCGACAGCATTGGCCGGGAAGTCGGTTTTTTCAATGAGACGAACTCGGTTATCGGAGGGGAGATTCAAATCACGATTGATCTGGATCTTCAAATTGCCGCCGAAAAGGCTTTGCAGGACAAGGTCGGAGCGATCGTGGCCATAGATCCTCGCAATGGTGAAATCCTCGCCATGGCCAGTTCGCCGTCTTACGACCCGAACGTCTTTGCAACGCGCATCTCCCAAAATGAATGGAATTACCTGGTTAACCATCCGTACCGCCCTATGCAGAATCGCGCCATTCAGAGCAGCTATCCGCCCGGCTCCATTTTCAAATTAATTATAGCGGACGCGGGATTGGAGGAAGGTTTGCTCGAAGGCGACCCGGCAGTGTTTTGCAGCGGATCAGCTTCCTACTATGGACGGGTTTTTCATTGCGTCGGAAAGGACGGGCATGGCCCGGTGCGCCTGGAGCAGGCGATTGCGCGATCCTGCAACATCTTTTTTTATGAACTGGGAAAAAGACTCGGCATCACCAAAATCGCGCGGCATGCTCGTTCGCTGGGATTAGGCGAACGAACCGGCATCGACCTGCCCGGCGAGCGCAGCGGGGTGATGCCCAGTCCCGAATGGAAAATGCAGACGCGACGCGCCAAATGGTATCCGGGAGAGACCATCTCGGTTTCAATCGGGCAGGGCGCCGTGAGTGTGACACCCTTGCAGATTGTCCGGGCCATAAGCGCCATTGCAACCGGCGGCCTGCTGACGACACCCCACGTACTTCTTTCCGCCGAAGGCCGTTCCTTGTCCGACATGCGATGGCCAACTCACAGGATTCCGATCGGAGAAGCCAACGCGCGCAGAATCCAGGAAGGAATGTGGGCAGGAGTGAACAATTACGGTACCGGGCATAATGCGGCGATTCCCGGGCTCGATATATGCGGCAAGACTGGAACGGTTCAAGTCATAAGCAGAGATACAGAACGAAAAGTACGCGGGCAAATTGTTGATCACTCCTGGTTTACAGGTTTTGCCGGCAAAGATAATCCTGAGATCGCATTAACCGTTTTTATCGAGCACGGGGGAAAAGGAGGCGTTGTCGCCGCCCCCCTGGCCAAGGAAATTTTCCGTGCATATTTCCATAAACGAAATGGGAGCATGCTCGCCCGAGCCGGCTTTTCCAAAACGAAATCTCCCGCGGCGGAAGTATCCATGCTGAAAAGAGAGACCCGCCCGACGGATTGATTTTCGCGGTGGTTTCGCGATGAACAAAACGGACCAGCGTCTTTGGCTCAGCTTCGACTGGTTATGGTTTCTGGCGCTCCTCGTTTTATCGGGCGCCGGCATTGT
>JBBISO010000039.1:14369-15585 GCA_037441325.1 Acidobacteriota bacterium
ACGGATGGAACCAATCTGAGCTCCTATTTTGGGAAGCAGCTGATCTATCTATGCTTCGCTCTGCTGGTTTTTGTCACGCTTCTGCGCTTTGACTATCACCTTTTTTCTGATTTCATAAGTTTCATCTATGCCGCCGGATTGGCGACGCTCGGCCTGGTTCTACTAATTGGCCGCACTATACATAGCAACAAGAGCTGGATAGATATCGGGGTTTTTTCATTTCAGCCGTCGGAAATAATGAAGGTGCCGGTTATTATTGCTTTGGCAAAATACTATTCCGGGCTTGAACAAGATTACTTAGGGACTCGCGAGCTTGGGATAGGCTGGTTGATTGTGTTTATCCCCATGGGCATGGTAATGCTCCAGGGGGATTTGGGAACCGCTGTTACTTTCATGCCTATATACGCGGCGCTTTCCTATCTCGCCGGCATCAGGCGGAAACACCTAGTCGCTATCTTGATTATTGTTGCCGTCGCCGCTCCCATTTGCTGGTTTTTGCTCCATGGATATCAAAAGGGCCGAATCGAAACAATTTTCAATCCGGCGAGAGATCCGCATCGCCTGGGGTACCAGACCATACAGTCGGAAATCGCGGTGGGCTCGGGCAAGTTCCTAGGCAAAGGCTTTAAGCAAGGCTCTCAGGGCAATCTGGGTTTTTTGCCCGCGCGCCACACGGATTTTGTCTTTGCAGTGCTGGCCGAAGAGTGGGGTTTTTTGGGCGCCATAACCATCCTCAGCCTTTTTCTGTTTGTTTCCCAGAGACTTTTTCGGACGGCGCGGGAAGCCAAAGATAAAGTCGGTGCCATGATCGGAGCCGGGGTTCTAGCTCTGATGTTATTCCATGTGGTGGTTAATATCGGGATGGTCGAAGGACTGCTCCCGATCGCGGGAATTCCGCTGCCCTTTGTTAGCGCCGGTGGTTCCTCGCTCGTCTCGCATTTTGCCGCCATGAGCCTCTGCATGGGCATCAGGATGAGGCGATATGTCAATTGACGCGCGCTTTGCGCGACGGGACTCGGCCGGGAAAGCGGGCAACCGAAGCTTTGCGCCGCGGGTTGCCCTGCGCGAAGAAATCTTGAAGAGGGTGCAATTGGAAGTGCGAGTCAAGTGAGATAGGCGTTCCCGTTAACGCCGCGCCCGCAGGGCGCTATGGAGTGCGGCCGCTTGCTGCCGCCTTGCGGCTTCGCTGCTGGTCATTAGCTTCGTCCCAAGGCGC
>JBBISO010000040.1:0-15416 GCA_037441325.1 Acidobacteriota bacterium
CCATGCTGGCCAATCCCAATTACATGGCTTTTTATCCCACCAATCTTTTTCACCTCTTCCTCCCTTTTAATTACGCATTCAAACTGCATTTCATTATTCATCCCATTCTGGCCGGCTTGGGTGCATATTTTTTGGCGCGGCGCCTGGGAATCGTCTGTGTAGCTTCATTTGTAGGAGCGCTTGCCTACCAGTTTTCCGGAACCGTGCTGTCGTTCCTGAATCTTTACAATTTGGTGCCGGCAGTGGCGCTTTTGCCTTGGATCGGCTGGGCATTTTACGGCGCTTTACAGCGGAACTGGGTAAAACGGAGTTTTTTGTTTGGCTCCCTCCTGGGGCTCCAGGCCATTGCTTTCGAACCGCTCCTGTTTCAATGCGTCCTATGGATGCTCCTCGGTCTGGCCGCGCTGCATGTAATTGAAGCGAAAGAGCGTGCCGAGGCGACAGCGACGCTTATGCGAGTCGGCTTTTTGGGCGCAGCTTTTGCATTGGGCTTGGCCGCAGTCCAGGTAATTCCGACGCTCGAACTGTTCCAGCGGTCGGCCAGGAGCAAACTGCCCTTTTCTGAAGTGAGCATCTGGTCGATGCACCCTCTGGATCTTCTAAACGCGCTTGTGCCCAACCTTTTTGGCCACTATTACACGATCGGTTTGGCAACTTCCTGGGGAGGATCGATCCATCACGGAAGGGAAGGTTACCTGGTGTCCTTTTTCCTGGGAGCCTTTCTCCTTTTGCTCGCCGCGCTATCTCTAACGAGCGGCCGCAAGAAGCTGCGGCTGATTCTCTTCATCCTTACAGCTATGGGCATATTCCTGGCGCTTGGAAAATACAATCCTGCTTATCAGTGGCTTTACCAGCACGTATCTTTATTCACGATCGGGAGATATCCATCCAAGTACTTTCTTTTAAGCACATTGGCGCTTTGTATGATGGCGTCCCTGGGCGCTGAGGCTATGCTTGAAAAGCATGCTATCCTGGTTAGAAAAGGGCGCTGGATCGCCATCAGCGCCATGCTTCTTGCGGGAGCATTTGTGATTTTCTGGCTCTACCTGGGAAGCCGGCCAGATATTCTTGAAGCCTGGCTCAGGCTTGAAATCGGGCCCACGGAGAGCGGGAAAAAGAATTTTCCGGCATTAATTGCGCACTTGCGGCAGTCCTTGCTTTCCTCAGGAATTTTTCTCTCCATTGGCGCCATTCTTGTCCTGGCTGCCTCCCGAATTAAGGGGAAATTGCTGTTGAGCGCAATGCTGCCCGCTTTGGTCGCGGCTGAACTGGCCCCGGCCAATCTTCGCTTGTCTCCTTTGATCAGTGAAGCCGACCTTGAGTTTGTGCCCGATGTAAACAAGTATATTGAGCGGCTGCATCTGAGGGAACCTTTTCGGGTAATTCCACCTACGACGCTTCTGCCGGCGACGCGCTTTCCGGACGTCACGTTGCATACTCCGAACCAGTCTCTAGCCTGGCTCAATTACTTTTTCAAAATGTCGGGGCAAGCTTTCCATGGAATTATGAACGGAATCAGTTATTCATTGGACCGTTCCGTGGATCATCTGAACACCCGCGAAGCCGACGTATTGTGGCGCATCTGCACCAACCTGTCCGAATCATCGAGCCTCACCTTATTTCAGAAACTGAACTCTCCAATCGTCTTGTCGATGATCGAAATAAAAGATCCACGCCTGCGCCTACTCTCCAAATTCGACACCAAGAGCCAGCTTCCGGTCCATGCCTACTGGCTGGATGATACTGTCAAACGAGCATATTTTGCTTCGGGCTATGATTTCGTGCCCACCCAGGAGGAGGCGCTCAAGCGATTTCTGGATCCTGATTTCCCGGTAGGAAATACAGTTATTCTGGAGGGGCAGGGCGGACAAAAAACGGGCGAAATGGGCGCGGGGACAACGAGCATTGTCGAATATAAGAATTCTTCAGTCGTCTGCGATGTTAATGCGAAAATCCCGGGCTACCTGGTGCTGCTCGACAGTCATTATCCCGGATGGGTTGCTAGCCTGGACGGGAGAGAAACAAAGATCCTGAGAGCCAATTATGCTTTTAGAGCCGTCAGCATTCCCGCTGGAAAGCATCGTGTTGAATTCCGATACCGGCCCGTTTCTCTCTATGTCGGTCTTATCGTAACCTGCACAGCCTTGCTGGGCGGCCTGGCGGTTATTTTAAGAACCGGAAAATCCTGAGGCAGCCGTAGGATTTTGGAACTCGGACTAAATCATTGCGGTTTGTATATGCGGAAACAAAAAAGGCGGCTCCTTAAGAGCCGCCTGGTAAGCTTGTTCGGAGGAGTCATTAGTTCTTTCCGATAGGATCTCCCGGAGCACAATCATCTGCCCCACATTTGGCCGGAGGCGCTTCCCCAGCTTCACCCATGTATCTCACAACCTGGTCGGCCGCAATGCCATAACTATATCGGCCGGTTGAATCCGGTGTGGTCGGGTTCGCCTGGAATCCGAATCCAGCCGGCACAGCGGTGGTTGCTGCGGCCGGTGCGCCTGTGATGGTCGCGTTTTCTGTAAAGCTGTAACCGTTGAAAGCGCCTGTGAAACGGGAATCCAGGAACCCTCCGGCGGTGGTACTGGTCAGTGTAGCGAGATTCGTATACTGCTGGTTGTTGACGGCAGCATAGGCAATTTCCGCCGATCCTATGGTGCGGCAGGCCTGGATGGCGCCCGCTTCATTGGCGGCCATTCTCGAAGTCAACATGCTTGGGACCGCGATCGCCGCGATGATCGCGATGATCGCCACGACAATCAAAAGCTCAATCAGTGAAAAGCCCTGTTCTTTTTTCATGCACTTTCCCTTCCTTTACTTGATTAGATTCATTGCAGACCAAATAATTAATTTGCAAATATCGTGCCAGACTCTGGGAGGTCTCTAAATCAAACGATAAGCAATGCCAATCCAATAAGATACAGCGGGCATACCGAATGCGCCCCTGTTCGCTTTCCAAGCAAAATGCCGTCATTCTGCCGATTTTCAGCGCCGGGAGTGCTGAAAATCAGCACTTAGAAAGCATGGAACTGCAACGCCGCCAGAATTTGAAGGCGGCTCTCCAGAGCCGTCCCCGGACAGGTCTGGTAACCCGTCCGTACAAATTAAAAGCTCTGCCGGACGTCCTGTGGTATCAATGGCGCAAGGCTGTCAGATGCCAACATTTTTTTCAAATTTTGATCTGGAGGGATTGGAGCTTGTGCCGGAGAGATCCCTTGGTCAGATTCAGCCGCTGCGCCGCCGCGACCTGGCTGCCGTCGGACTGCCGGAGGGCCTGGCGGATAAGACTGCTTTCCACCTGGGTGAGGAAGCGTTCCAGATCAAAGGGTCCCTCGGGCAAGATGAACGGATCGCGCTCCGAAAAGCCCGACACAAAAAACATTGATTCCGTGCGGACCAACTCCGGCAATCGCTCCATTTGAACGGTTTGGGATGTTTCCAAGGCGACGGCCCGCTCTATTGTATTTTCCAGCTGGCGGACATTGCCCGGCCATCTATAGGCTTTCAGGCAGCGCATTGCTTCGGCAGAAATGGCGGTGACGTTTTTGCCGGCCCTGCGTGCATAGCGGCGGAGAAAATGTTCCGCAAGCAAAGCGATATCCTCCGTCCGTTCGCGCAATGGGGGAAGGTGAATATTAATGACGGCAATCCGGTAAAAAAGATCTTCTCGAAAGAGGCCCTGCCGGATTCGCGACTCCAGATCCCGGTTGGTTGCGGTGATGACCCGCACATCCGCCGGAACTTCCTGGGTGCCGCCCAGCGGCCGCAACCTCCGGTCCTGCAGAACGCGCAGCAGTTTAACCTGCATTGCTGGGGTCATATCCCCAATCTCATCGAGAAAGATTGATCCTCCGTCGGCGGCTTCGAAGAGGCCTTTTTTATTGGCCAGCGCCCCGGTAAAGGCTCCCTTCATATAACCGAACAGCTCGCTTTCCAGAAGAGTCTCCGGGAATGCGCCGCAGTTGATTGAGACAAAGGGCTTGTCCCTGCGCTGCGAGGTCTCATGGATCGCGCGCGCAATCAGCTCCTTTCCTGTTCCGCTCTCGCCGGTGATAAGGATTGTGCTTTCTCCCATGGCCACTGTCCCTATGGTTCGATAGACCTCGAGCATCTTGGGACTCTTGCCGACCACGTGACTGCGATGGAGAGCTTGAAACAATTTTTGTCCCTGCAGGGCTTCCAGGTTGGCCGGGGCTGCGGAGGGCGGAACATTCCGGCTCGATTTTTTCTCGAGCGCGCGGCGGACCACGGCGCGCAATTCTTCCATTTTGAAAGGCTTGGTAATGTAGTCGTAGGCGCCGTGCTGCAGGGCTTCAATGGCTGTATCCGTGCTCGCGAAAGCCGTGATCATGATAAAGACCGTGTCCGGCGCGACGGCTTTGGCTTCACGCAGGAGCTCCACTCCGGAAAGGTCAGGCATCCGGATGTCGGACACGACGACATGCACATCCCTCTTCCGCAAAATGGCCAGGGCCTCGCGCCCGGAAGCGGACGTGAGGATTTCCATCCCCTCGTCCTTTAACACCATTTCCAGAATCTCAGTGATGTTCGGCTCGTCATCTACAATCAAGATAACCGGCATGAAACCTCTCCTTATCAGGCCTGGGCCTCGGCCCCCGCTAATTCCAGATTGCCGGAGCCGGCAAATTGATGGTCCGGCGGGAAGCAGAGGCTGACCTTTGTCCCTTTTCCTTTCTCGCTCTCAAAAAATATCTTGCCCTGATGGTCTTGCATAATCTGGAAAACGATTGTAAGGCCCAGCCCAAGCCCTCCTCTGAATTCGGAATGGAAGGGTTGAAAAATTTGATCCAATTCTTCCCGGCTCATTCCGACGCCGTGGTCCGCAAAAACGATTTGGCCGCCGCCGTCGGGAGTTTTTCGCAGGAAGATCGTCAGTTCTCCGCCGTTCGCCATGGCTCGGATGGCGTTTTGGGCGAGGTTCCAAAAGACCTGATTGAGTTGATCGACACTCCCGAAAATCCGGATGGACTGGACTTCGCTGACCAAAACTACCGAATGCTTCGCGCGGATTTCCGGGCTGTTCCGCAGCAAGGCGACCGCATCTCTGAGAACGGGGACCAGATCCAGCGACTGCTTGGTGTATTTCCTCGGGTGGGCGAAATTGAGGAAGTTTTCGATGAACGCGTTCAAGCGATCGCCTTCCCGGATAAGAATCTCGAGAAGCCGTTCATCGCTTCCGGGCAGATTGCCATGAGAACGCAGAATTTCCACCGATCCTTGTATGGCCGTCAACGGATTGCGGATTTCGTGGGCGATGCCGGCGGCCATCCGGCCGACCGCCGCCATCCGGTCCTTCAGGCGGACTTCTTCCTCCAGCCGCAGGATTTCCGTCAGATCCTGAAACGAGATGATATAACCGAGCAGCTGTTGATGTTCATCCATGAGTGGAGACACGCTTAATCCGAGATAGCGCTTGGTTCCGCCGGGGAGTGTCAACCATAGTTCCTGCCGCAAAGGCTTAGGATTCGCGGGCAAATTTGCGTTGCGAATCTGATCCCAAAATTTTTCTCCCAGCAGATGCTGGATCCGACTGTTGAGCATTTCCTGCGCATCCCTCCCCGTCAGCTCCCGGGCGGCGTCGTTAAATACCGCAATGCATCCCCGCAAATCCGTCGTGATCAATCCGCTGCGAATGCTGCCCACGATATGTTCGTTGAGGCGCTGAAGCTGCGTTAGCGATTGGATTTTATCTTTTAATTCCCACTCTATTGACCGCAGGCGCCGGTGAAGGCAAGTCCCCAGATAAGCGACGGCCCAAAATCCGAGAGCGTGGGCGGCGATGCGGAAAATTGCCTGCTGCGAGGTGATATCGGGATTGTAGAAAGCAACAAAGCCCAGACGGCCCGCGTGAATGACTCCGGCATAAAGAATCGTGCTTAGGGCCGCGCCGGCTTTTCCTCCATTGCTTCCGAGAGTCAGGCTGCAATAGATGATGATCAACAGATAAAAGGAAAGGAAAGGGCTTTCAATCCCCCGAGTGCATGCTACCAGCACCGTGGTTAGGACCAGATCGGTCCCGATCTGAAAATAGAGCTGGGCGATTTCAAATCGCCGCGTTCTCCACAAGAGGAGACAAATAAGGGTCAGGATTACGGCCAGCGTATTGAAGAATTGGGTGAAGGGAATTCCGCCCAAACGTGAAGGTAGAAGGTCGAGCCGATCCGCAAGGTTCAGAACAAGCAGCAGAACCAGCGCGCGGAAAATAATAAGCTGAAGCAAACGCCGGTGGAGATCCTTGGTTGAACGGGATTCCATAATTGCAAGCTCTCGGAGCCATGGAGCCGCGGACGTTGCCCGGCAAGCGGCCAAGCCCGCCAACTCGCAAGCTCGAAATCAGCCGCCTGAAAGCACGCGAATCAGCTTGAACAGCGGCAGATACATCGCGATCACAATGCCGCCCACAATCACGCCCAGGAAAACCATCAGCAGCGGTTCGAGAATCGTGAGGAGGTTTTTCATGACTTCATCCACCTCTTCCTCATAATAGTCGGCGACCTTCACCAGCATCGCGTCCATTTCGCCGGTGGATTCGCCGACGGCGACCATTTGGGTCACCATCGGCGGGAAGAATCCGGACTGCCGCATCGGCTCGGCCATGGTGCCCCCTTCCTCGATCCGCCGCCGCAACCGGTAGATGACATCCTCGAGGATTGCGTTGCCCGAAGTTTTCGCCGTTATATTCAAACCTTCCAGGATGGGGACCCCACTGTTCAAGAGAGTCGCCAGGGTGCGCGTGAAGCGGGCGACGCAGATTTTTCGCAGCACCTCTCCCAGGATGGGTCCCTTCAGCAACAACCGGTCGATGGCATGTCTGCCGCTGTCGGTTGTGTAATAGCCCCGCAAGCCGAATGCGCCGAGCGCGATGAACACGGCGAAAAAGATTACGTAACGCTCCGCGAGTCCCGACAGGGTAATCACCGCTCGGGTAAGCAGAGGGAGTTCGACATTGAAGCCTTCAAAAAGAGTTCTGAAAACCGGAACCACCTTCCATAGAATGATAGCGACCACGCCGAACGCGACCGAGAGAATGGTTGCCGGATAAATCAAGGCGGACCGCAAAGCTCGTTTTAATTTCACGATCTTCTCTATGAAAGCCGTCAATCGCTGCAGGATCGTGTCCAGGATGCCTCCGGTTTCGCCGGCGGCGACCATATTGGTGTATAAGGGATCAAATACCTTCGGATGGCGGGCCATTGCGGCCGAGAGGGTGGACCCGGCCTCGACATCATTTCTCACCTGTTGCAGGATGCTCTTGAAGGCCGCATTGGAATGCTGCTGGGCAATGGCATCCAGGGCCTGAATCAAAGGGAGCCCGGCGTCCAGCATGACCGAAAATTGGCGAGTAAAGATCGCCACTTCGGATTGAGAAACCTTCTTGCGCCAAGAAAAACCCGAACCCTCGGATTTTTTTTCATGGATGGTGATGGGAGCGATCTGCTCGCGGCGCAGCACGGCGGCCAAAGCTTCAGGGGTGTTTGAAAATCTCTCACCCGCTATGCTCTCATTGGTTCTGATATTCCGTCCGCGGAAAACGTAAACCGGCATTAGGTTTCCCTCCCTGACTAGCGGCGCAATCCGCCCGCATGTTCGAGACGCGGCACGCGATGGGCGGCGGTTTGAAGATTAAGGCCCACTCCCCTCTGGATGAGATCCTGCAATTCTTCGACGTTGGAGGATTTGGAGAGTGCGTCCTCCAGCGTGATCTGTCTGGTCAGCACCAGGTGTGAAAGCGACTGATTGAATGTCTGCATCCCATGTTTTTCCTGCCCGGTTTGCATGACGCTGTAGATCTGATGGATCTTGTCCTCGCGGATCAAATTGCGGATCGCGGTTGTCGGAATCAGTATTTCCATGGCCATGCAGCGTCCGGAGCCGTTGGCTCTGGGAATCAGCGACTGGCAAAGGATTCCTTCAAGAACCATGCTCAACTGGGCGCGGATTTGGGACTGTTGGCCGGATGGGAAAATATCCACAATGCGGTTGATCGTAGTGACCGCGCTGTTCGTATGAAGTGTCGCCAGTGTCAAGTGGCCCGTCTCGGCGATCCGCAGCGCTGACTCCACCGTTTCCAGATCTCTCATTTCGCCGATCAGCACCACATCCGGATCTTCGCGCAGGGCCACCCGCAGGGCGTCCGAAAAGGAATGAGTATCGGAGCTGACTTCGCGCTGGTTAACAATACAGTTCTTGTGCGAATGAACGAATTCAATGGGATCTTCGATGGTAAGGATGTGCTCGCGCCGTTCGGTGTTGACTTTATCGATCATGGCGGCGAGAGTGGTTGATTTGCCGCTGCCCGTGGGCCCTGTGACCAGGATGAGTCCTCGCGGTTTTTCGCACAGCTGTTCGACCACGGGGGGAAGGTTGAGGCTTTGGAATCCCTTGATTTCGAAGGGAATAACGCGGAATACCGCACCGACCGAGCCGCGCTGGGTGAACACGTTGGCGCGGAATCGGCAAAGGTCCTTAATGCCGAAGGAAAAGTCGATTTCCCACTTCTCCTCAAAGGCGTGTTTTTGTCCGTCGGTCATCACGCTGTAGGCGAGCCTCTTGGTGTCGCCCGCAGTCAGAACCGCCTGCTCAATCGGGTGTAACTTGCCGTCCACCCGGATTTGCGGGGGAGACCCAGTGGTCAGGTGAAGGTCGGAAGCTCCGGCCTGAATCGTCTTCTGGAGCAACTCTGGCAACGTGCTCATTTGCAATCTCCTTGCAATTAAATCCGTCCGGCGCTCGCATTAATTTCCCAAAATTTTGCGAAATCGCCGGTTGCCTAGTTCGAAACTGTTTCTCTCAAAACCTCATCGAGCGTTGTAACGCCGGCTTTAATTTTTGCCAACCCGCTTTGGCGAAGGGTCAACATCCCCTCTTCCACAGCCTTGCGCCGGATTTCCCGCGCCGATGCTCCAATCAGGATCAGTTCCTGGATCGCTTCGCCGATTTCCATGACCTCGTACACGCCGATTCGGCCCTTGTAACCGGTTCCATTGCACGTCTTGCATCCCTCTCCCTTGCATGTCTGGATGCGTCCGGCTTCATCCCGGGAAAAACCGGCATCTGTGAAGGCCTGCAGCGGCGTTTTTACTTCCGTCTTGCAGTCCGAACAGATTTTGCGTATCAAGCGCTGGGCGCAGATCAGATGGACCGACGTGGCGACCAGAAACGGTTCGAGCCCCATATTGAGCAGGCGGGAGATCGTGGAGGGAGCATCATTGGTATGGACGCTGGAAAGGACCAGGTGCCCGGTAAGAGCGGCTTTGATGGCAATCTCTGTGGTTTCGAAATCCCGGATTTCTCCGACCAGGATGATGTTGGGGTCCTGCCGCAAAAAGGAGCGGAGTGCGGCTGCAAACGTCAGGCCGATCTGTTCCTTGATTTGTACCTGGTTGATTCCCCGGAAATTGTATTCCACCGGGTCTTCCGCGGTCATGATGTTGGTCTCAGGAGTATTCAGGCGGTTCAGCGCCGCATACAAAGTTGAGGTTTTCCCGCTGCCCGTGGGTCCTGTGACCAGTACCATGCCGTAAGGTTTGAGGATTGCTGCTTCTATTTTTTTTAAGGAGGTTTCTTCGAATCCCAGCTTGCTCATATCGAGCGGCAATGTATCCTTGTCGAGAATGCGCAGGACGATCTTTTCCCCAAACAGCGTCGGAAGAGTGGAAACGCGATAGTCAATCTCCTTTTTCCTTCCGTTAAATGCAGTGCGAATTTTGATTCTTCCGTCCTGCGGCAGGCGCTTCTCCGAAATGTCCAGCTTCGCCATTATCTTGATGCGGGAGATGATGGCATCCCGGAGGCGCAGGGGCGGGTTCATAATGTTGTAAAGAATGCCGTCAATACGAAAACGAACCCTGAAGTCTTTTTCGTAAGGCTCAACATGTATGTCGCTGGCTCCTTTTTTCAGCGATTCCGAAAGGATCAGGTTGACCAGCCTTATGATCGGTGCTTCCTCGCTTGAGCGCTGCAGCTGGTCGAGGGACAACTCCTCTTCTTCCGAGATCCCTTCCAGGTCAAGCTCGACGCTGTCTCTGTCAGTTTGGGCGATCTGATCGTAAACCTTTTTCAGTTCAATGGCATGAGGGGTGCCGTAGTACTTTTCCAGGGCCTCCAGTATGGAGGCCTCGCTGGCCACGACCGGCTCGATGTTGAAGCCGGTCATGAACTTAATGTCGTCCATGGCGAAGACATTGGTGGGATCGGCGCTGGCGACCGTCAACGTATTGCCGACACGGCTCAGAGGCACAATCGTGTACTTCTGCGCCACCTCCAGAGGAATGAGTTTGATCACCGCCGGATCGATCTCAAAATAGGCGAGATTGATTGAGGGAACTCCATACTTCCTGCTCAGCAGAGAAGTGATGTCATCGTCATCTACAAAGCCGAGGTTGATGAGAATGGAGCCCAGGCGGCCGCCATGCTGCCGTTGGTTCTGGAGGCCGATTTCCAACTGCTCGGCCGTTATATAATTCTCTTTTAGCAGAAGCTCGCCGATATGGGATGTCATTGTCTACTTCGATCCATTCCAAAGCAAATCGACCATGACGACTGCGAACAAGAGAATGCTGATCCAGCCGTTAATGGTGAAAAAAGCCGTGTTCACGCGGCTCAAATCCTTTGGGCGGACCAGACTATGTTCGTAGGCAAGCAACAGAGCCACGGCGGCCAGCCCAAGAAAACTCAAGACGCCCAATCCTTCTCTCCCCAAAAGCCAAACCAGAACCCCTATCATTGCCAGATGAAGCGCGCCGGATATCCAAAGCGCCGCCGCGACTCCGAAACGCTTGGGTATTGAGTAGAGCGGTTCGCTCTTGTCGAATTCCGCGTCCTGGCATGCGTAAATCACATCAAAACCCGCAACCCAGAGCATCACTGCGAGCCCTAAGATCAGCGGAGTGAGCGTCAAATCCCCCCGAAGCGCTATCCAGGCGCCTATGGGGGCGCAGGCAAGAGAAAGCCCCAGGAAAAAGTGGGTCCACCAGGTAAACCGCTTGGTGTAGGAATAAAAGAAAATGATTCCCAGTGCCACAGGACTGAGCTCCAGCGACAGGCGGTTTAATCTGGACGCGGCGAACACCAACACGGCGGAACTGACGACGATAAAAGCAACCACAAAGCCCCGGCTCAACTGCCTCCGGGGCAGAGCCCGATTTGCCGTGCGCGGATTCCTGGCATCAAAAGGGAGGTCCACCAGCCGATTGAACGCCATCGCGGCACTGCGCGCTCCGAGCATTGCCAGTAAAATCCATCCGATCTGCGCGGGGCGAGGCAAGCCGCGCGCCGCCAATAACGCACCCAATAAGGCGAAAGGGAGGGCGAAGATCGTGTGCTCGATTTTCACCATCTCCATCAGGATTTGAATTTTCTTCAGCAAGCCTTTGCCTTGCGGATCCTCACGTCCGCCGCCCAGAGGCATGAATTTCATCGGAAAACCCCAGCCCGCATTTCTCCCAAGGTTTTTACTGCGGCGGCACATCCGGGCATGAGGACGGCTCTCCAGACCCGCCCGCACATGTCGCTTATATCTGCGCCCGTCCGCGCCGCCTCGCAACGCAACCTTGTTATGAAATGCAGGCCGGATCCGGGCTCATCCGGGACGGGATGCATCCGTCCTATATAGTTATCGACACAAATGCGCTTTTGATGATGAAGCAATTGTCAAAATCTTGCCTGGCGCATAACCGGCCAGAAGAGTAACAAAACCGTTGCTGATGGAGCAAGGATCGTTGCTTCTGCGGCTTTATTTCCCCACTTATAACGGACAAATGACCCAAATGAGCAATACTTTATTCACCGGTGTGCGCCGCTGGTTGGTTCCATCTATGCCGGCAGGGCTCGTTTCATTGTTTTGAAACAAGTTCCGGCGACCCTATAATGAAACAATGATTCCGGTAGGCGAACATAGGGGATCCGATCGCATGATCGGAATCCTCGGCGGCATGGGTCCCGAGGCCACTTTGGATCTATACCGGCAAATCATTTGTCTGACCCCTGCCGCCATCGACCAGGATCATATCCGCGTGCTGATCTACTCGAATCCAAAGATCCCGGATCGGACCGAGGCTATCGCCGGGAGAGGCGAAAGCCCGGTGCGCCATCTTATCGAGGCCGGCAGGCTGCTTGAAAGGGGCGGCGCCGGAATCATCGCAATGCCCTGCAATGCCGCGCATTATTACTTGGCCCAAATGAGGCAGGAAATACATATCCCGATTCTGAATATGATCGAAGAGACCTGCCGGACGCTGCAGCGCCAAATGCCTGAAGCCAAAACCGCGGGCCTGCTGGCAACAGCCGGCACCGTTCTCAGCGGCGTCTATCATTCGGAATTGTCAAAGGCCGGCCGGGATGTTCTGATCCCGGAGGATGCCGATAACCGGAGACTGCAGGACGCAATTGCCCGGGTGAAGGCGGGAACCTACGATCGATCCACGCGGGAGGTATTTGAATCCGTCGGAACGCGGCTGATCGCGGCTGGAGCCCAAGTCGTGATTCTGGGATGCACCGAAATTCCCTTGTCCTTTGACCCGCACGAGGCGATCTATCCCGCCTTGAATCCAAACCAAATCCTGGCACAGGCTGCTGTGGACTGGGCGTTGGGAAAACGGGATTTTCATTCTTGAAAGAGAACCCGCGGCCTAACCCCCGGCAATTGCGAAAACAATTGCGAGGACATCTTTCTCCGCCACCGGAGTGTCCAGGCCATTTAGATTCCTGATGTCCTGATCATTCAAGTACATGTTCATGAAGCGCGAGGTTCTTTCGGAAAAACAGCGGGCGCCGACCTCGGGAAAACGCGCTTTCAGGTTCTCGACCACTTCCCCGACGGTTTTCCCTTCCAAAACTACTTCCGAATTTTGCTCTGTGTATTGCCGGAGCGGTGATGGGATCCGGACCGTTATGCTCATCCAATAAACCTCCTGATGGAATATCGAAAAAATAGCATGTCAAACCCCAGAATACATAGCGAAAATAGCCGAAGTGCAGGCTGCGGACATTCAAACCAGGGAACTGAACCGCATCCGGAATCGGCTATTTCAAGACAATGCCGGGGAGATGCCAAGGCCATGCAGGGTTGACAAAACTGTAAATAAAATTGACAATTGAAGTGGACAATTAGCTGACAGTTAGGCGGAAACTCGGACGGATGAACCTTTTGCGACGCCATTGTATCGGTAATTGATTGAGGGCCAAGCGTTTGCCTGCTAAACAAGACAATATCCCGCGGGATTCCCAATTTGTGCTTTTTCGCAGTCTCCGAAACAAACTTCTTGTTCTGATGATCGGATTATCGCTGCTTCCGTTGAGTGGCACGGCAATTTTTTCCTATCTTATTGCCAGGAGGCAAATAGAAGAACGCATTAATCTTTCACTCGAGAGAATGGCTCAGGACACGGCCGATAAAGTGGACCTGATGCTCAGGGGGAAAAAGGAAGAGATCCATTCCATGGCGACGACATACCCTCGCATTTATCATGGAATAAACGGTAAAGATCGCCCAAGCCTCATCCCGCTGCTGAACAACTACTGGCTCAATCACGACGGATATGACACCTTGATCGTTTTGGATAAGGAGGGCAACTTTTTGGGGGTCAACACGATGGATCCCAACGGAGCGCCTCTGCCGGACCAAAGCGTGTCCGAGATATTCGGCGCAAACATTGCTGCATTTCCCGAGGAAAGGAAGCTGTTTCAGGAATCTATTGCCGGGCACAATTCTCATCACGATTGGTATCAGTCAAAGCTGGTTCACAGTCTCTATAATTACTCGAAAAATGATCGGAGCCATCAATACAACATTGCTTTTTCGGAGCCCATCCGCGATCCGGCAAGCCGCCAAATTGTGGGAGTTTGGATTAACATCGTGAATTGGTCCCACTTCCAGAACATTCTGGACAATGTGGAGATGGATCTCGCCGCCCAGAATCTCCACACCGGGTATGCGTTCATGCTTGCCCGGGATGCGAACATTTTGATCTGCCACCGCTATCGGTTGAACCGCCGAGTGGAGGAAGGCGGCAAGGCTTCGGGACGAAGAGACTTCTATAACACCAGGCTTGTTGAGGACCACGGGCTTCGGAACCTGCATGATGCGATCCGGAACCGAGAAAGCCATTTCGCGTATGATCCGCCCGAAGGGAAGGGGAAGATCACCGGCCTTGCGCGCATTGACGACACCTCCTTCGGCTGGATCCTCGGAGTCGAAATCGACAAGGCTGACATCTTTCGACCCATCCAAGTCCTGACGTATTGGCTCCTGGCGGCGACAGTCATGCTGGCCTCGCTCGTCGTATTGCTGACCTATGCAATTGCCGGAGGGATCACGGTGCCGATAAAAAGGCTTATCCGTTCGGCATCGACCATCGCCCAGGGGAATTTCAATGAACGGGTTCCCGTCCGATCATCGGATGAGGTCGGAATTCTGGCGTCCACATTCAACGAAATGGCGCGGGCGCTTTCGGCCAGAGAGCGGCAGCTTCAGGAATTGAATCGCAATCTGGAAAACATGGTTCGGGAGCGGACAGTCGAGCTCGAGAATTCGCATGAGGCGTTGAAGCGGGCTTATCTCGATCTCCAAAGCGCTCAGGAGCAATTGATTCAGACCGAAAAAATGGCCTCCTTGGGCCAGCTCGTGGCCGGGATAGCGCACGAGATCAAGAACCCGTTGAACTTCATATACGGCAACACCGGATTCCTTGCAGACTATACGCACAAGTTGCAGAACCTGGTGGAGTCGTTTGAAAAATTCCCGAGCATTTCCGCTGGGGATCGAAATGAGATGCTGAAGCTGAAGGAGGGAATCCATTATTCGTTCATCAAAGAAGACCTGAAAACCCTGATCGACAATTTCACCGAAGGGGCGCGCAGAATCAACACCATTGTTTCCGACCTGCGCGCCTTTTCGCGCATGGATTCCGATACGGTTTCCGATGTTGATCTGCGCGCCTCGCTGGAGATGTCGCTCAACCTCATGCGGAACCAGTACAAGAACCGTATCGAGATTCACAAGGAATACGGCGACATCCCCAGGATTAGCGGATATGCGGGCAGGCTCAATCAGGTATTCATGAACCTGCTCTCCAACGCTTTTTACGCCGTGAAGGGGAATGGGGACGTGTGGATCCGGACCCGCTCCGCCGGCGATGCCGTGGAAATCGAGATTGAAGACAACGGCGTGGGAATCCCGCCAGAAAACCTCAGGCGTATCTTTGAGCCGTTCTTTACCACCAAACCCGTCGGGCAGGGCACGGGACTTGGTTTGAGTATCAGCTACGGCATCATCGAACAGCATGGGGGAAAGATTTTTGTGAAAAGCGCGCTTAACGAGGGCACGTCTTTCACCATTCGCCTGCCGATTTCCCCGGAGAAGGCCGAGTGAAGAAAAAGAACTACCACTTGTTGCT
>JBBISO010000041.1:0-3908 GCA_037441325.1 Acidobacteriota bacterium
CTTCGGGGTTGGACTGGCCGCCAATTTGAATGGTTTCGCGACAGAAACCAACTAATTGAAAACCCACCGCAGCAGACACGCCCGGATGTACTGCTGCAGTAGAAGTCTTATGAGAAATGCAGGTCAAGGGTAAGGAAATGATGCTGACGCCAGGAAGCAGATTGCGCCCCGGCGGAGCCCGCGCCATTTGCGGCTATCGCAGCCGCTTGCGCAAGCGGAAGTCCAAACCAAACATTCCATCTTCATCGCGCGTGGCCACTACGGAAATATCCTTCCCGATGTCATACTCAATGGCGACGATCTCCTCCTTGCTGGTCGTCAGATTTCTCGAAAAAGTGACCACCAGGTCCTTTGAAATGCGCTCGCTGATGGTGACGCGGGCGGTAGGATCGTTCTCCACTCCCGCCAAAAAGGGATCCACCCGAAAGCTCTCAAGGCCAAAGATACGCTGGACGCGTTTCCCGATGACCCCCGTGAGGTTTTCCGACAGAACGCTCGCCGCGCTGATGCCAGCCATCTGCGCCTGCTTCCGGGAAACTTCCGTTTCCGACTCCCCGCGGGAAGTTTCGGCCTTCCCCGTTGTAAGCAGTGAAAGTATATCCACCGTGGACATCGGGGGATCTGAAGTGACATTCAAATTGAGCCGATCCAGGTCCCCGGCCGCATCGAGTATCAAACGATAGCTTTTGACCTCAGCTTCCGCCCGGACCTCAAAAACGGGATTGATCCGGTTGCGATCCACAAAATCGGCCGCGGCATGCAGAATTTCAAAGCGGCTCCCGCGAAAGAATATTGTCCCTTCAGCAGCCTCCACGCGCCCGGTCAAAGAAGGATACGCCGGGGTTCCTCTGAGCGACAAACGCAGGCTGCCGCGCAGCCTCGCCAACTCGTTGTCGATGACCAGACCGCTGTCGGAACGAATTTCAACATTGAACCGCAGACCCATAAGAGCGGGATCGGTGGTCATCGGCCCTGACGGGGTCGCACTGCGACTGGCAAGCCGATCTAAGAGATTGAAGCTGCGGACGTATTCCGAGCGGATCACATCGATGGCGCCCGAAAGGATCTGAAAATCCCTGTTCCCGCTTAAAAGAAGCTCCGCGCCGACAACGGAGCGAAAATCCTTGGGGTAGAGCAGCCGCGCATTCCGGACCGAAATGCCCATGTTTATGCTGCGGAGCACGGCATTGTGGTGCTCCAAAACGCCCGATAATTGAAGCGTGCCCGAAGCGGCGGTCCCACGGACATTCTCCAGCCTTATGAGGTTGCGGGAAAAAACGATGTCGCCTTGCATCGCGGACATGCGCATGGGGAAACCGGCATACTCGAATCTAGCCTCCTGCAAAGAAACCCGCCCGAGGATCTGCGGATTTTTTTTGAGGCCGCCGGCGCGGATGTTGATGGAAGCTCCTCCTCCCGCGTGCAGCTTATCTTCCATGCCTTCGAGAAGACTCAGATTCAGGTTGCCGCTCAGATTCAAATCGAGGCCGGGGCTGTCGTCCAGCGGAACGGTTCCGCTCAGAATCAGACTGGTCCCATCGCCGACGAAACGGATCTTTTCCGCGCGGAAATTGCGGTTCAGGATGCTGAATTCTATCCGTCCGTCGTTGTGCAGTTCATAATCGTGGATCTTGAAACGCGCTCCATCCACCTCGCCGCGTATCTGGAGGCCGTCCAGATCCTCGAATTTTCCGTCAACTTCGATTTTCCCCTGCAGCGCGGTGCTGAGCTCCTGAAGATAGGGAGGGGTTTTCCCGGGCATAATTTTCTTGACGTCCAGATTCTCAAATTCCAATTTTGCTTTGCCCGGATACCCGGCACTGCCGGAGATGTCCGCCTGAACAAAGAAGCTTCCGTAATCCGACCGGATATTGGCGTTTCCGCGAACGGTTCCATTGCTGAACTCGATCTTTCCCTTGCCGCGCCCGAGATTCCACGAGGCGTAGCGGAGCGCCTCCAGTTCAAACGGGCCTGCGAAAGAAGGGTTTTCAAAGGTTCCCTTAAGCACGCCGGAAGTGCGCAGGCGCCCTGCAAACGGCAGATTCCTGTCTCGGACCGGCGGAATTTCCTCAAGGGAAATGCCGTCAAGTTTGGTCGTCACGTTTAGTTGTCGCGTGCTCAGGTTTACCTGTCCCTCGGCGCTCAAATTAGCCCGGCCCCGGCTCACTTCCGCTCCGATCAAGCGAAGCTGTTGATTCTCGGCCCGGAGGCGAACTCTCAGACTGTCGAATGGTTCTCCTTTGAAACTTCCTTTCTTAACGACAAACTGGCCTTCTCCCTCCCAAACGCCGCGCGCATGCCGCACCAGACCGCTGCCGTCCAAAGTTCCGGCGAGCTGCGGGGCATTGGTGGCAAAGTCCCTCAGCGAAGCAAGCGAAATTCTTCGCAGCGTGCCCGAGAACCGGAAATCCGGTATCCGGCCCTTTTCGGCAAAATCCAGATCCAGTTCTCCTTCCACAACCTGCGGCCCGCTTTGAATCGACAGTGAACGCAACTCAAGGCGGGACGAGCTGAGGTGCACCAGCGACGAAAGGCTATCCACTTCATAGGAATACCACCGGCCATCCTTGACTAAGACGCTTCCCTCGCACTCGATATCAGCCGCTGATTGAATCCGGACATCTCCGTTGAATTCATAGGAGCCCGCCATCTCCTGCAGTTGCGGCTGCTTCGCGATCAGGTCCGCGACCGGAGGCGAAAATTCCGCAATCAGCCCGAGTGGTTCCGCCGGACGGACGGTCGACAAGCGCACATGAAACAACGCTCTTTGGCCACCCGAAACATGCACGGACGTGTAAGGCGAATTCAGACTCAGGAAGGAAACATGAACTGCGCCCGTCCCGTAAACCGTGAATTGCATATTGCCGCCAAGAAGCGTGCCTTTCGCCGGCGCCGATGCCGGCGGCGCCAAGCCATGCAGGGTAACGCTGCAATCCGCTCTCAAACCTTGGTCGCCGGGACCCCAAAGGATCGTTGCCTTCGAATCCGTTGTGTTTTCGAGATTGATCGGCGGAAGATCAAGCGATCGTGCGGCCTCGCTCAAAGGCACTTCCTTAGCCGCAATCTCCACTCGGTTGGGAGCCTTGCTGGTTTCCCGGAGCTGGATTTCTCCGTTTATGCCGAAGTATCCGCGCGCGATTCGTCCTTTGACATTGCGAAAATTAAGCACATCGCGGCTGATTTCATAATCTCCCGACAGATCGCGATAATTCATCCTGCGATAGCCGCCGCTCGGAGATGAAAACGTGCCCTTGGAGTAAATGCCGTTCCGGTCATGACGGAAATCGGCGCGAACGTTCACCTCCCCGCGCCCCTCAAAAAGCGAGGGATGAGCAAAAATGAGATCCTTGGCGCTCACCGCCCCGCTCGCGTGGATGAGGAGCACCGGCGAGTCCCAGTTCTTCAGGGAGCCGGTGCCGTAAAGCAGGCTGGCGTCGCGACTAAATCTGAAAAATTCGAGGTCGAGACCTTGAAGCGACAGATCCATATTGGCTTCCAGGTCATGCTCGATATCGCGCCCCTTGTAAAAAATCCTGCTCCGCTTGTACGCAAGATGAATTTTGTAGCTTGGAATCCTCTGGGCATAGCGAATCTCGCAATCCAGATCCTTGAGCGACAGGTTGAAGCGAGTGACGTTGTTGTTGATTTCGAATCGGCCTTCCCGAATCGAAACCTCACCCGCTTCCAGCCTTAGCGATAATTTCAACTTGCTCAGCACTTCCTCCGGATTCCAAGAGGGGCCGCGGCCGCGGGAAATAAGCTCAAGATGGGGGCGCAGCACGACCAGCTCGTCCAGGCGCACGCGCAAGTGCCAAAAGGAAGACACGCTGAGCGTCGCTCGGACCTCGCCAATGCTCAAGGTCGCCGGCCCCGGTTCCCCGGTGCGGGGGAAAAGCTCCAGCCCGCGG
>JBBISO010000041.1:3918-15390 GCA_037441325.1 Acidobacteriota bacterium
ATCGGCCGCGAAAGATATCAAATCTGATGCCGGCCATCCTGCAGTTCAAGCCGGTCGCTTTCTCCATCCTCGAAACGAGAGCCGAGCGCAGCAACTCCTGAAAACGATCCGTCCGCAGGTACCAAATCCCGAGGCCGGCAACCACCAGGAGCGCTATGGCCGCAATCATGATTTTCCAACGCATTTTCACAACTCACCCGCCTTGGCAATAGAAAATGCACCCGCGAGGGCGCCAGAAGGTTCTATCCGGTGACGCATGTTCCCTACTCCTTGTCTATTGCAGCATCAAAGTATTCGATGCGGGAGTTTCGGCGGATTTCCCGGATCCATTGTTCAAGCATAGCGTTGATTTTCTCCTCCCGCAAAATTTCTTCTATTTTGCCCGCGATCTGTTCCAGCGGCGGCAATGCAAGCCCGGATTTCCGGAACTGGGCCGCGAGCCTTTCGCCATAATAGCTTTTGATCTCCTCGTCCGAAACGGCGGCAAAAGGCCGGAAACGAAAATTTACAAACACCTGGACTGCCGACTCAAGCTGGAGATAGGAAATCAGTTCCGACTCCTGCAGTCCAAGGCGCCGCAAAACTTCGGCCATACCTCCCTTTTGGGCGTAAGCATCGCGAAGAGTCTGCAGCCGAGCCGGGATTCCGGTGCCGTCTTCCTGTCCCAGCCTGAAGTTTTTGAGCTCCTGCCGCATAAGCTCCTGATCGATGAGGCGCTCGATTTCCTGACTCTTGGCGTCTGCGCTAGGGGCATCGCCGGGCGAGATGACTGCATTCAAACTGCGCGCCAGCACAAGGTCCCCTTCCGTAATCACCTTCCCGTTCACCGCCGCCAGCAGGCGGTCAATCTCTTCCCCGTAAGTCCGGACCGATCCGAAGGCGCAGGACAGAAAGCCCATAAGGAGTCCGCGCAGCAGACCCAATCCCATCCATTTCCGGCACCGTACTGAAATAATGCAACCGCACATGGTTCGATCCCCAATCTAGAACGGAGGTCCGATGGTAACAAACAGGTGTCCGCGGCTCAGACCTTGCCGCCGCAGCTCCGACGAAAGATCAAGGTTATAGCCATAGTCTGCCCGGAAAGGACCGAAAGGAGTTTTGATCCTCAAACCCAGGCCCAGCGTGTGGCTGAAGCGCGGAAACGCAATGTCGCCGACGGTGCGAAAAACGTTTCCGGCATCATAGAAACCAGCCAGACGGATGAAACGGAAAAATGGAATCCGGATTTCCAGGGAACCGACGACCAGGGCATTTCCTCCCAGCGGATTGCGGGTGACGGGATCGAGCGGCCCGGCGAAATCCGTACTGAATCCGCGAAGGCTTGACGCCCCGCCCGCGAAGAACCTTTCGCTGATCGGCAACTCAACGTCGCCGCCAAACGGATGAGCCAATCCGAGGCGCAGGGCGGCCCCCAGCAGCAAAGATTTAGGCAGCCGGTGGTAATAGCTGCTCTGGGAAAAAAAAGAAGCATAGTTGTTGCTGCCCAAAAGCCTGGTGGTGACGCCCAGATCCGTTGAGGTAAAAAAGCCCTTTGCCGGATCCAGGTAGTCGTCCCGTGAATCGCTGACGTAAGCGACCGAGAAGGTTGAAAGATTGCGGGGTCTATCCTCGCGCTCCAGTTCGGAAGCGGAAATCTTCAGGTTGGAAAGGTTTACTCTTTTAAAACTGTAGCGCAGCATGCCCCAGCTGTGGCCGCCGAAAGGCTGGCTGAATTGATAAGATAGGTTAAAGCGGTTGCTGTCAAAACTGACGTCCCTCTTCCGGGCGGCGGAGAATGTAAAGTAGGAATCCACAGGCACGGCGCGAAATTGCGGTTGCTGAAGGCTGAAGAGCGCCTGTTGTTCGATGCTGCTCCCGCGCAAGCGGATCTCAGCGCGTCTGGCCGAACCAAAGATATTGAGATGAAAGAGTTCCACGGTGGCTCGCAGCCGCTCCCTTTCCTGATAGCCCAATCCGTATCTTAAGGTGAGGCGTTTGGACTCCTGAAGGCGGACAACGACATCCTGGTAGGGAGCGGTGCTGTCGGGATTCTGCGGGGCCACCCGGACCTGATCGAACACGCCCAATCCATACAAAGCCTGCTGGGTCTCGAGCAGCTTGCCGAGGCTGAGGGGCTCATTTTGCCGCAGTTTGATTTTGCGATCGATCACCGATCTCTGGGTATGATCATTGCCGAGGACCAGGATGTTGTCCACCATGGATTGAGATCCCTCCTGGACGTGAAACTCAATCGTGTAAGAATTCGGGTCATCGGCCAAATCCGCGCGAATCGACACCTGCACCTGCAGGTATCCCAGATCGTTGTAACGGGAAAGCAGGGCAAGGCGGTCGCGCTCGGCAATGGAGGGGGAATATGGTTCCCCCGGGGCCAGCCTAATCGCAGACTCCAATTCCTCTGTCGCAATGGCGGTATTCCCCTGGATCTTGGCCGATCGCACCCGCGCGATCGGACCCTCGTCACAGAGGTAGGTGATTCCCAGTTTTTTCCCGTCCTTAGAAAGCTCGATCAGCGGCACAACCTCGGCCCGAAGGTAGCCGCGCGACTCATAAAGAGACCTGAGCGATTTCACGTCGTTATCCAGACGCTCCACGCTGTAAGCCGTCCTCTGGAAAAAAGTAGCGGGCTGGATTTCAACCGACGCCAGTAACTCCTCGCCGGGCAGTGCGCGGTTTCCTTTGAATCGCACATAAGCCACTGTGAACTTTTGGTTGGGAGTAATCACGTAGCGAAAAACGCGGATACCGGCCTCATCAGCCGTTTCGCTGATCCGGACATCCGCCTCAGGATATCCTTCGCCTTCCAGAAACTCTTTGAGGTTGTTCAGCCCTTCCTCAAGAATCTCCTGATCAATACCCTCTCCGGCCAAAACCGGAAGCAGGCGGCGCAGCTGATTCCTGTCGATCTTGAAGCCTTCAACCGCGATCCGCACTTCCCCGAAGTTGGCCACATTCAGCACCAACGCCACAGTATTGCTCTTGGGATCAAAAGCTTCGGACACTTGAGCCGAAGCGGCGAGATAGCCTTTGTGCAAAAAGTATTTCCTCAGATTCTCCAGCCGGCCGCTCAGCCGGCTGCGGTCATATTTGCCCCCCTTCCGAAATCCGAACTTGCGCAGCAGATCTTCGGATCCCTGTGAGGGGACACCCGTCAGCTCGATCGAACGGATGGAGGCCAGCCGCCCGGGCCGGACTTCAAAAACCGTATCCACTTGCCGCGTATTCTCGTCGGCAGCAGTCCGGGCTTTTACCTGCGCGAGATAAAAGCCTCTTTCCTTCATGAATGCCGCAACCGCCTGCCGGGCTTCCTCCAGGCTGTTTTCCGTAAAGCGCCTGCCAACGGGCAAGGATACCCATTCCCATAAAGAACGGCCTTTGAGATCCACGTCTCCTTCGACGGAAAACTTGTTGAAATAATAATCATGGCGGAGTCTGAAGCTCAGGTTAACGCCGTCGCCTTCCGGAACAGCCTCGGCAGTGACCCGGGAAAAGCGTCCGGTTTCATAGAGGAACTGAAGCGCTCCTTTGACGCCGGTCCGTGTCAACAGATCGCCCGGTTTAATTCCGATAAAGGGAGCATAATGCCCGGGATCCAGCTCTTGGTCCGCAACAAACGCGATGTTGTATATGGGCCGCCCGAAAAAATTGGAATAGGTCTCCGATGCCTCAGACGGGCGCCCGGCAAGAGCAAAAAGCGCCGGGACGCAAAACAGCAGGCACGAATGAAAAATGGAAGCCCTGTTGGGGCGGTATCGGGTCTTCAAATTCTGAAGGCTTAGGGCGAAAAACATCGAAATAAATTACGCAAAGACGACTTGATGATACCGGCGGCCCCGTCTTCGCTTCATGGATTGAATCGAAAGAGGATTACATCGCCTTCCTGGACCCGGTATTCCTTCCCCTCAAGCCGCAAAAGACCCCGGGTCTTTGCGGCCTGAAAGGAACCAAACCGATCCAGCTCTTCAAACGAAACCACTTCCGCCTTGATAAAACCCCTTTCCATGTCGCTGTGGATCATCCCGGCCGCCTGCAGCGCCGTTGTGTTGCGGGGAATTATCCAGGCCCTCGCTTCCGGTTCGCTCGCAGTATAAAAGGAAAGGACCCCTAAGAGGTCATAGGAGTTTTTAATGATGCGATCGAACGCGCTCCCCGAGATTCCGAGATCCTCCATGAACATGCGCGCATCTTCCGGCGCCAGCACCGCTATTTCCGATTCGATCTTGCCGCAAACAGCGGTGATCCCGACCTTGCGCATCAAGGCCTGCTGCTGTAACCCGAATTCCCGGACGACGCGCGGGATTTTGGGAGCATCGCGGTCGCCCAAATTGATTATCAGCAATATCGGCTTGGCCGAAAGAAAAGTGAATCCCCTGACACGCTTTTCCTCTTCGGGAGTTATTTCCAAATTGCGCAGAGGTTCCTCTCTTTCAAGGGCCGCTTTGAATCGCTGGAGCAGTTCATACTCCAATTCCATTTCGGAGGATTTGACTTTCTTTAGATCTTTGGCGAGACGCTCCAGCCTCCGATCAACGGCCGCAAGGTCCGAGAATATCATCTCGAGATCAAAAAGCCCGATATCGCGCGGCGGATCGATAGTTCCTTCCACATGCGGCAGATTGGAGTCTTCAAAACCGCGCACAACGTGAAGCAGAGCGTCGACATTTTTCAGGCTGTTGAGGTAAGCCGACATTTCCTTAGCATGGCCCTCCAGCGCGGCTTTTCCGCCCCCTTTGGAGAGACCGGGCAAATCCACATATTCAATGGTGGCGTATGTGACCTTCTTGGTTTTTACCAAGCCTGCCAACCGCTCCAGGCGAGAGTCAAAGACATGAGCCGTGCCGATATGAACCTCCCTGCCGCCTCCCCATGATGAGGTATCCACGCGCCCCTGGGTCAAAATTTTGAAAATCGTTGTCTTGCCGGCCTGAGGTAATCCTACAATCCCAATCCTCACAGATGCACCTCACACCCAAGGCGAAGCACGGAGTTGGAAAATACCTGCTTCCTTCCGATTTCGGAAACGGCTCCTGCATACTCATGTTATCACAGGGTACGGATCTGCAATTCCTCGAGTTCTCCAACCATTCCGCCATGTCTCCACGCCCGGATGTACCGCTGCAAAGGGATTAAGGGGCAAAGGGCACACCTGGCGCCGTTTTTTGATACTCAATTAGCTTCTTGGCATTTATTCCCTTTGCCCTTGGTCCATTTGCTCCTGAAGTTCGTGAGCGAACCAAGCTAAATTCATAAAAATATTTATTTTACAGGGCATTTAATTATTTTCTTGACACCTAAACAGCGAAAGATTTATTTTCTTGTGGTCAATGGTGGTCAGATGTGGTTAATCAAAACTGCCAAGACGTTATTTCCTCTGAGATTTTTTCATTGACTGAGGTGATTTAAGAACTATATGCGCCTAAAGAGCAAACCGCAAGGACCCTCAAAGAAAAAGGGATGCTTTGAGGTCGCGGAGAAGGTCTTCGCGGTTGGAGGGAGCGTCCTGAAAATGGGTTGGAAACACCCTCTGGACCGGCGTATCTGAAAGCATAGGCATTAGCAGTAGTTCTTAAATAACCTAATTGACTCGATATCTGAAGCGGTTTGAGTCTGATATGCTCTGGGGCAGATATTCGGCGAAAATAGACGACAAATCCCGCCTGCGAGTGCCGGCAAAATTCCGCCGCGACCTGCCCGAGACTGAGGATAATACTTATTATGTGACCAGCGACGACGGCATTTGCGCTCAGATATATCCAATACCTGTTTGGGAACGAGTCGCGCAAAAATTCCAAGAACCCCCAAGGATGGATCCGGCCAAATTGAAACTGCAACGGTTCACCAGCTATTACGGGCTACTATCACAGATGGATCCTCAAGGAAGAATTCTGATCCCGCAGTCCTTGCGCGAAGACGCCAAGATTTCCGGAGACGTCATTGTAATCGGGAAAATCGACCACCTTGAAGTCTGGAACGACGAGGTATTTCGAAAAGGCTTGAAGGAAAACCCTCTCACCCCGACGGAGCGTGAGAGATTGGCAGAACAAGGGTTTTAGCACGCAGATCGAGGCTATGGGGGCAAGGTGAGAGCCACAGCCCGGAAGCAGATGACGGAGCAGCCGCGAAATCCTGAAACCGAACACCTCCCGGTTATGCTGCAGGAAGTGCTCGATCTTCTGCGCTGCCGGCCCGGTGGAATCTATGTCGATGCCACCATCGGAATGGGCGGTCACGCGCTGGGCATTCTGGAAAGATGCCGGCCCGGAGGCTTGCTGGTCGGCATCGACCGCGACAAGGAATCCCTGGAGAAGGCATTCGCGCGACTGCAGCCGTATGCCGGCAGCTTCCGGCTGTTCCATGACAACTTTAAAAATCTGCCCCTTATTCTCAACAATATTGCAGCGGGACCGGTGGACGGGATTCTTTTGGATTTGGGGGTGTCTTCCTATCAGCTGCTTTCGCCCGAGCGCGGCTTCAGTTTCCAGACGGATGTCTTTTTGGATATGCGCATGGACAGGAGCCAGCAATGGACGGCTGCCGACTTGATCAACAGCATGTCCGAAGGCGAGCTGGCCGACCTTATTTATCGATATGGCGAGGATCGCCTCTCGCGCCGCATCACAGCGGCTATTGTGCAGGAGCGGGCCAAGACGCCCATCACGCGCAGCTCCCAACTGGTGGAAATCATAAACGGCGTCTTTAAAGCTCGCGGCCAGCGGAGCATTCACCCGGCAACTCGGACCTTTCAGGCTTTGCGAATTGCCGTTAACCAGGAACTGGAAGGGCTGGAGGATTTTCTCGCGGAGGCGTTCAGCTTCCTGAAAACCGGCGGCAGAATGGTTGTGATCTCATTCCATTCGCTTGAGGACAGGATTGTCAAGCAGGCATTCCGCAGGTTGGCCGGCCAATGCGTGTGCGAAGCGCCGCCGGAGCTCTGCACCTGCCCAAGGCAGGCCGCAGCCTGCCTCCTTACACCCCGTCCGCTGACCCCCGGGCCCGATGAGCTGGCCGCAAATCCCCGGGCTCGAAGCGCGCGTTTGCGGTCATTGGAGCGGACTTAGCACAGCGCTATGCGCTTTCAGGAGAAAAACGTTGCGCTCATAAACGGAGACCGAGATGACAGATTGGGCCGAGGGAATAGAAACGCGCAACTACGGCATCAAGCGTAGAATCGACAGGCGCATGTTTTCGGAGCTCATGCGAACCATTCTCTCTCTTGCCATGGTTGCGGGAACGCTTGTCTTTCATTCATGGGTCCGCAATCAGATCATCCATACGGGATACGAAAGCCAGAATCTCTTCGCCGAGGAAGAATCATTGCTGCGCATTCACAAAAGGCTGATGCTTGAGGAAGAGACTCTTAGAAATCCCGAGCGCATCGACGCCATCGCTCGCAATGATCTGGGGATGGCCCCGCTGCGCCCCAGCCAATTGGTCGTGCCGCTGCTATGGGAAATGGAGAGCAGCCTTTCCACCGCCGTGGCTATGGCTTATTCGGAAGCATTTGATCTGAAAAAGCCTGCTCCCGCCAAACGCCCGGCAAATCAATCCAACTGATTCGGCCGTCTCGGGGGCAGGGAGAAGGTTGGCGATTTACGCGCAACGATCGAATCGCGCGGCATCCGCCGTCAATCGCAAATCGTCAAGCTTAGAAATTATGTCCGACAGCATGAACGGTCCCAAGGCCATAAAACTTGTCGTTGTTATACTCGGGGCAACGCTATGGTGTTGTTTTATCCTGATTCGTCTGGTGCAGCTGCAGATATTTAAGCATCCGTCCTTCGTTCAGCTGGCGCTGCAACGACAACAGGTCACACGCTCCATTCTTGCTCCCCGCGGTGTCATTTATGACCGCCATATGGATGAGCTGGCCACCAGCGTAACCGTCAGCACGGTAGCGGCGGAACCGCGCAGGATTCGCGACATTCCGGAAACCGCCGGCATTCTCGCCGCGCTGCTTGGCCTTGACCCGCAGGAGCTGAGAGATCGAATGCAGGATCCCGCTCGGCAGCGGTTCATGATCGTCAAGCGCAGGATCGATCCTGAGGCAGAAAAGCGCATAGCCTCGCTCGGGATCGAGGGAGTGTATTTTGTGGAAGAGAGCATGCGGGTCTATCCCAACCGCGATCTGGCCTGTCAACTCCTCGGATTCGTAAACATGAACGGCGATGGAGGAGCCGGAATCGAATTGCAGTACGACCAAGAACTGCAGGGGAAAAAGGGGCTCTTTTCTTTCGAAGTCGACGCGCGCCGCAAGTCTTTTCGGGCTAAAGTGCACAAAGCCCCCGTCCAAGGACATTCCCTGGTTCTAAGCATCGATAAATCCGTTCAATACATCGCCGACCGAGAGCTGGCGCACGCAGTCCAAAAATCTCAGGCCCGCGGCGGCACGGTAATCATCATGGAATCGGATACCGGCAGAATTCTTGCGCTCTCAAATTACCCGCGTTTCAACTGCAATACTTACAATGAAGCTCCTCCGGACCTCTGGCGTAACCGGGCGGTGTCGGACCTTTTCGAACCCGGGTCAACTTTTAAGGTTGTCGTCGCTGCCGCCGCTTTGCAGGCAGGCTTGACCCGGCCCGACGAGATCATCGATTGCCAGATGGGTTCGATCACCATCGGCAAGCACGTGTTTCGTGATCACCACGGGTACGGACCGCTTACGGTCAAACAAATACTCGAATTCTCTTCCAATGTAGGTGCGGTCAAACTCGGCCTGAGACTCGGGCGACAGCGTCTCTATGAGGCACTTCGGAATTTCGGATTCGGCGCAAAATCCGGCGTGGACCTTCCGGGAGAAATCGTCGGGCTTGTGCGCGATTGGCATGACTGGTCCGGCCTGTCGATCGGGGCTATTTCCTTCGGGCAGGAAGTGGGGGTGACGTCAATTCAGATTTTGAATGCGATCAACGCGATTGCCAACGGAGGTTACCGCGTTCGCCCTTCGATCGTCGACAGGATCATCGACGAAAATGGAAATCTGGTCAGCGTGAGGACGCCGGAACGGGTGCGCCTGATGAGTCCACGCACCGCGGAAGCCGTTTCAGAAGCGTTCGAAGGAGTGGTTTTGCGGGGCACCGGCCGGCGCGCCGCCCTGGAAGGGTATCGGGCGGCGGGCAAAACCGGCACCGCCCAAAAAATCGTGGATGGCCGGTACTCCGACAGCAAATATGTGTCCTCCTTTATTGGATTCGCGCCGCTCCCCAAACCGCGTCTTACGATCCTGGTCCAAATCGACGAGCCCAAGGGGGGCTACTATGGCGGGCAAGTCTGCGCGCCCTATTTTCAGAAAATAGCGCAGGAAAGTCTTATGCAGCTGCGAGTCCCTCCCGACCGGAATCTTCCCTTGCCTGCGCCGGCTCCTCATGTCACTGCCGCCGGCACCGGAGATTATCGCCCCAATGCCACCCCGGTCCTCCCCTTGGCTGCGCAAGCCAACAATCGCGAGGAAGAGAATCCTCCGCAAGTTTTATCCGTCGGGGTCGCGGAGGAATGGGTTGTGCTGCCCGATTTCCGGGGCCTGGCAAAGAAAAAAGTTCTGGACCGGTGTGTGGATCTGGGTATCCGCCTCCAATCACGCGGGTCGGGAGTAGCCGTTTACCAATCGCCTTCGCCGGGAATCCGCATGCCGGCCGGGGGCGTCTGCAGCGTGACCTTTGCCAAGAGCACACTCAGGGAGCTGTCGGCCGCCGCCGAAGATCACCCTTCCCATCGAAACAACAATCACCGGCTGCCGGCTAACATGCGGCCATGAGATGAGGTCTGAATGCTCATAAGAAGCGCACTTGAACACATTCCGGGAATCGATTTCACGGGAGGATCAGACACTGAAATTTGCGGCATTTCCTATGATTCAAGGCTAGTGCGGAAAGGCGACCTCTTCGTTGCGATCAAGGGCGCGAAAACAGACGGCGCTCTTTTCGTCGAACAGGCGATCGGCCGCGGAGCTTCGGCGGTGGCATCGCAACAGAAAATGGATCTCCGTCCTCGGGCGGCAACCCTTACCGTGCCCGACGCCCGGAAATTTCTGGCCGAAATCTCCAGGATCTTCTTCCAAGATCCTTCATCAAGACTGAATCTGGTCGGCATTACCGGCACGAACGGCAAAACCACAACTTGTTATTTGATGGACTCGATCTATGGCCAAGCCGGGATCCAGTCCTGCCTGGCCGGCACGCTCGGGATGAAAATCGGCCCGCAGCGCTTTCACAGTGAGCATACGACCCCGGAAGCTTCCGACCTGATGAAATTCCTAAGCCGGGCAATCGAGGAAGGATGCACGCACGGAGTTCTGGAGGTATCCTCCCACTCCCTGGCGCTGAAGCGCGTTTTCGGCGCCAGATTTACGGTGGGCATGTTCATGAATCTTACGCGGGACCACCTCGATTTTCACCCGGACATGGAATCCTATTTTCAAGCCAAAAAGCAGCTCTTCACGCCCGAAAACGGCAACCGCGTCGAAATAGCAGTTATTAATGTGGACGACGCTTATGGCCGGCGCTTGAAGGATGAAGTCGGCTGCAAGGTCATGCGTTTCGCTTTCAGCAAGCCCGCCGAGATCTATACGCTGAAGCATGAAAGCAGCAGCAACGGCACCGATCTGGCGCTTGCCACGCCGGCGGGCGAAATCCGCTTTGACTCGCGCTTGATCGGACAGCCAAACATTTACAACATTATGGCGGCGACCGGCGCCGCCTTGGCCCAGGGCATTGGTTTGGACGAGATTCGCGAGGGCATTGAGTCTTTGGAAGAGGTGCCCGGAAGGCTGCAACGGGTGGAAGCAGGGCAGGATTTTATCGTCATCGTCGATTACGCGCACTCACCGGACGCATTGGAAAACCTGCTGACCACCGCCTCCCGGCTTCCGCATGAAAGGATCATTACCGTATTCGGCTGCGGCGGCGACCGGGACAGAACCAAACGCCCGATCATGGGCGAGATTGCAGCGAGAATGAGCGATCTGGTGCTGGCCACTTCCGACAATCCCAGATCCGAGAACCCCCTCGATATTCTGGGAGAGATAGAACTAGGGCTGCGCGCGGGTCGCGCGTCCTATCAAATAATCCCGGACCGCCGCCGGGCTATCGAATCGGCGGTCGCAACGGCTTGCCGCGGAGATGTGGTGCTGATTGCGGGAAAAGGACACGAGGACTATCAAATCATTGGCACTCAGGTGATCCCATTCGATGACCGGGAAACGGCCCGGGAGCTGATCGGCGAACGGTTGAAAATGAGCCGCGGCACTCAAGCCAAGACCTTGGGTCCAGCCGGACGCAATTAAAACGCTGACATTTTTATGCAGCGCGTCATAAGTAGTTGCGCAGAAAGACGACCCCAACGGAGTCGAATAACGGAAAAAGGAAACAACATCTAACATCTATGTACATTAGTTTCTGTCGCGAAACTGGTTTTTTGACCAAGCCCCGGAGGGGCGTTTAGAGAATAGCCAGGGGTGAGCGCAGCGAACCCCTG
>JBBISO010000042.1:0-14389 GCA_037441325.1 Acidobacteriota bacterium
CGATGATGCAAGCCGCCGATGCGCGGGAGTGAAATCAAGCTTGCTGAAGGTTCCGCCTTGTGGGAAACCGCACGTGTTGCTGGTGAGTCTTTTTCAAGAGCGCCATGAATTCGATCCAACTGATAATACGAAATGTAAGCCCGGATCAGGCGACGCAAATGGACCTCATTGAGAGCGACGACATGATCAAGAAGCTCTCGGCGACAATTTCCTATCCAGCGCTCCGCGATTCCATTCTGCCAGGGGCTTGCAGGGCTTATATGCTTAGGCTTCATACCTTGGACTGCCAGAAAATCCATAGCCTCTGAGCCAAACTTGGCGTCACGATCCAGAATCATATAGCGATACGGAGAGGACTTTGGATTCGCCAGAAGAGACGAAATCCGGCGCGATGCCAGGCAACAACGCTTTCTGGTTTATCAACGATGAGAGCATTGCTCCATAAAGGCCAGATCCGCCGCAGAAGAATCCAGAACATTCGATCCCGCCTTTTTAGGCGAGGTCGGGGAGTTTTCCTCTTGAGCACGCCCAGTTGTTGGCGAAGGGCAATGATCTCAAGGCTGAGGTTGTAGCGGGAGCGGAAGAAAGTGCCAAGCCCGGCGAACAATCCGAACAAAAAGGGAGCCATAAGTCTGGCTTCATATCACAGAGGATGGTATCAGCGACTGCCCTAACTGATTGAGTTTCCAGACTTATGGAGTCTTGGCGACACACAGCAGCTTTTTGCAGCCGTGCTCTCAGAAGCGCGGCTCCAGTTAGCAATCCCAAAACCGGGGATGTCCTCCCTTGACCCATTTTGGAGACATCCGATCGTTCACCGCCCTTTGAAAATAGATGAACGAGGTGAATCTCCCCAATATTGAAGCTACTGGGTAGATTTGGGCGGCGTGTCTTTCGGCATCGGAATCTTGGGACAGCCTTTCGGGCATAGCGTGATCACGTGAACGTAACGGAGCTTCCCGTTTTCCAGCCGGAATGTGTGGGCGTCCCACAATCCATTTGCTCCGCCAAAGTCTATCTGGCCTACAACCGCGCCCATGTCCAAATCGACAATATACCGGCGGTTGGTCATCTGGACGCCTCCTCCTTTTGGAACCCCAACGGTGCAGGAAGGATTAGGCTCATTTTTCGGATTGGTGTACATGCCCCCCTCAATCCGGACACACGGAATTCCCCAGGGCACCTTGGAGAATGAGGAATAATCTGTGAAGATATCGAAGTAGTCGCTGGCGACTCCAACCAAGGTACTACGGTCACTCCGCTTTTCGGGAGGAATGATGTCCCAGTTTTCCGTGGACGAATACTTCAGATAATTATCGGCTTCGAAAAGCCAGTCGTCCTTGTCACTGACCAGGCTCTCGATCTCTGTGATTTTGCCGCCTATAACCTTCAAACGGGTTCCGGTGACATATTGTGGCTTATTGTTGGCACTGATAACTTCCGTGAACGTCTCACAAATATCGACGTCGACCAGGGTGCGGAAAAAATCAACGACTACGGGTGTCTTCCAGATTCCCTCACCGAGCGGAACTTCCTTCCTATTTTCGATGTATATCACCCGCGAGGCAAGGGGCATGATAGAGGGATTCCCTTTCTTCATAGCCTCGACATATTTGTCGGCTGCCGCCTGAAGACTTGACCGGCTGCACCCTGGTGCTGTCGGTTCGGGGAGCGTCTGTGCGTGAACAATGTTGATGGTACAAAGCAGTAGCAGAAAGGCAATAAATGACCGATTCATAGCCCCTCCTTTGATTCAATCGATAACCAATTCAGTTCCGGCAAAGTGATTTATTGTAGAGAGGACTATATCTGAAAAAAGGGAAATTTGCCAGGGGAGCAGGATTCATGGTCAGCGAAATCCGATTGGGAGCTGCCAAGGCGCTTATCTTTATCGGGGATAACGCGGTGTTTGGCTTTCGAAGCCTGCGTGCGGCCGTACGTCGTCCATTCCACTTCGAAGAGACGTTGCGGCAAATCTACGAGGTCGGCTATAAGTCCTTTCCCCTGATTGCGGCTGCTGGCTTCGCCGTTGGTGCATCAGAAGCGGAACTGGGGAAGGGGATTGAGATTTCTGAGGTCGGCGGCCGGCATCACTATTACGAACGCCGTGCTGCGCAGTCGCTTGCTTTCGGCGTGGTTGATCGAACGAAAGATAGCGCAGCACTCTATTTGGTCCTACTCGCGATTTCCGCTGAATCATAAAAGCCGCGGGTGGGCTGAATCCCGGACAAGTTTGCACGCCGAGAAACCCATTTACTTTAATTCGCGCAAATCTACGCGCATAAATTGGTGCCGTATGGGATTTTGTCAAAGAACGCCACATTATTCCTTTGGCGGACCATGAACAACCCATCAAGGTGCTTGCCAGACCACAGTATCATCCTTGCCCACTAAAGTCAGGGATGTGGCAGACCTGGCATGAGCATCGCCCGTTTTGGAGGCTATCGGGTCAGCCTGCCCCAGAATAGCTTTGCTTTTGTCTGCAGCTCTTATTCTCAGCAAGTTGGAAGTGAGGAATGCATCCGCTTCCCCCTTCTGTAAGAATATATGTTCAGGCCGCATGGATAATATCCCGTTGCTGTTCCTCAACACCATTGTTGTCTCATCAAACATTGTTCCCATGAGACCAGATTCGTTTTGAAAAGCAAGCGCGGCTCCTATTTCGCCAACTGAGAGGTCAAACCTTGGCACGCCATCCCGGCTACAAATCAATCCGGTCGGCTTAATTTCGGTAACATACCTGCTGCCCAAAGATATCCCCGACGCCGTAATCGTGGCTTTTTCAGCCCGATACTCTGATTTGCCACTAAAGACAAGTGAACCGGGAGTGAGTTTTGCGCTCATCGCTCCGTCATTCAATACTATTTCTTGCACTTCTATTCGTTTCATGCTGCTTTCGGTCTTTTGGGGAAATGTTTGCGCCATCGTTAACAGTGCCCCAAAACACAGGCACATCGCCGAAATTGCCATCTTCATTCTTTTGTTCTGCCTCTCCAGTTTCTCCATCCTTGCCAGCAACTGACCTGTCATGATGCCCTCCTGCACATACGGTTTGAATCCGCGCAAAATTAGCCATGGTTGGAAGACCGTCCGATCCGGTGATAAATATGGCTAAAGGCTCCGGATGGCCGGGCCAATCCGGAATCATCGATCCTTAATTCTATCCCAGAAGGTCCTGAGCCCTGGTCAGCCTGCTTCGGACGTCGACGCCGTTGGGACAATGAATAGCGCAAGTGGAGCAGTCGCGACAACGAACGGCAAGGATTTCCGTCGGCAAAGTGATGAATTTCTCTCGTGCGTGATGAAAATCTCCGCCAAAATCGTTATAGGCCAGGTAACGCAACTCATCGGTCACGGGCACGCCTTGGGGACATTTGCCTTTGCACTCGTAGCACATGCGGCAATAGCGTGAACGGATCTCCTCATTCCGAACATAGAGCATTTTTTCGTCCTGAGGAGTATAGGGCTCCGTCATCGCCCGGAAGTTCATCTCAAGCTCTGTTGTGTTTTTCGCAAATGGTACTGTGGTTGATATCATGGGATTCATTAAAACCCATTTGATGGCGGCCAGCGGCCCCTCATCTTTCAATCTAAACTCTTTTGGGGGGATAAATCCGGCCACGGCGATAATCACCTTCATTGCCACCACGCCGATTCCCGCCTCATAGAGCTTCTTTATGGACGCGTGGCGAAAATGTGAGCCTATGGCGTAACTATATGTAGTTTGCACGACATCGAAGCTTCCGATCTTTATGATCCTATCCACGACCGCATTTATGTCGTGCGCACTGACGCCTATGAAACGGGTCTTGCCCTGCTTTTTTAATATTTCGCAAGCTTCAACTGCTTCGTCGGTGATTACATTCGGCGTGTCCCGGGAATGCAAATGCCAGATGTCGACATGATCGGTTTGCAGTGCCTTTAGACTGTCATCCATGTCTTTGAATACATCTGCTTTGGTCAGCGCATCGGTCTTGCTGGCTAGCACGATCCTATTTCTCCTACCCTTGAGTGCAGCCCCGGCGATTGCTTCGCTTTTGCCCTTTTCGTACATGCGGGCAGTATCAAAGTAATTAACACCCAGATCCACCGCACGAACGAGGACCACTGGATCGGGGATAAGACCAATACCGCAGCCGACACTGGATACTTTAAGTCCCGTCTTGCCAAGTGTTCGATAGACCACTCCGGCAGGCGCTGGGCTAAGAGAATCCGGATAGTCAAAGGCAGCAAATGCTGCTGCTGGCAGAGCCAGTCCGGCCTGCAGGAAATCTCTTCGCGATGAATCAAAATCCATATGCCTCCTTTCAGCAAAAATCTTTGAGTCTTCGAGGTTGGCTCGAAGATTCAAAGATCCTGGAAACCCCAAAAATCACTATCCGTGCCAAGATGTTCCGAGATCCTATTGCGTATGGATTTGGTCTTGTTTTAGGAATATTCCCTTACGCTGGATCAAATGACATGCAGTCCCTCTCCACTGCTCCGGTTCCTTGCTCCGCTTTCCGCTATTGGGCCCTTTTGCACGGCTTGCCCAAGCGGATCACGTTTGTGTCCCAAATGCATCCGCCAGCACAATTCCAGCCGTAGTACCAAAGGTAGGTCCGACTCCTCGCACGAGAGTAAGGATTGATAACGAGACCGCTATGCTTCTCCGCAACCTCTCCCCACATAATGTAATTGGAGAATTGCCTCTGAATATCGCCGAAAAGATCGCTTCCATACCGGCTCGTAAATGCGTCGATCTCTTCGGTATTTTGCAGGAGCCGGATATGGCCGGAAAGATTACGCCCATACTCGCGCGTAAATGCGTCAATATCTTTCGCATTTCGCAGGAAGAGTATCCGGGAGGCATCGAGAATGGTCACTGTGTGGCGATAGCGCAGCCTTTCGAGGCGGAACTGCGCAGCCTCGCACCATCGTTTCCAACTCCCGTTTACATCAAACCAGAGACCATTCGGCTTTGGGTGTCCACTTTGCAGATAGCTCTTCCGGCACAGTTTTACCGGATCCGATGCCCAGTGATAGTAGGTCATGCCGCCAAGTATCGGATTGGGCTCATGACCTTCTCCGGATGCTCCTCATTCATCGTGCTCCAAATCACATGGATCGTGACCAGGACTCCGATCACGCACCTGCGCTGATCCGGTGGCGGCGTATAAAACGATATCGGCGGCTCGCGCCAGCGCCCAATATCTAGGTGCAATACCCTGACACGATAGTGCGAAAAGAGGCCATACCACCGACGAAGGCAATGCGTTTAACCATTATATATTACTTCTTGGCCGGCCTTACCGACGCCTCTTCGGTGATCCTGGCATCGATAAATACGAGAGGCTTGCCAATGCGTTTAATGACCAATGGGCAGTGAGGCATGTTTTTGGGAATAAAGAAATAGCAGGGATAGTTGATCTTTCTAACCGTGTCGCCCAGCAACATTTCCGCATCAGCATCGAAGTCGAGGAAATTTTTGGAATCGCCCCCGATGAGAAATATCCACTGGTCATGAGGGTGTTGGTGGGTGTTGCCACCCAATGAATCAGGCTTGGTGATATATGCAAATCCTATCGCGAGATTGGATTCGGGAATGTCTCTGGCACCCCACGCCGTGATCATGGGCGACGTGATAGTTTCATGGATTGACCTCCAGGGCTTGAACTCGATGACGTTGGGTTCCCTCCTGACATTCTCCAGTTTGCTTAGGTCCATCTTGTCAACGTAGTCCGGTTTCTGAGAGCCCATCATAGCGGCTGCATCCAATGTAGACAAGACACTGGCAAAAGCCATTCCTGCCGCTCCCGCCGATACGTCTTGAAAGAAATTCCGTCGGTTCGTTCGCTTCCTATGGTTCATTGGCTTCTCCTCTGAAAAATTGTTGCCCGATTCATGGAACATGCGGCGCAAAATCGCTTGGCCGGTTCCAGGCATGCATATTCCTGAGATGACTTCTTTCAATGATCTTGATTGCTCGGTCACAGCTGAACCTATTATAGATACCGGGTGCTGATGCCGGAAGCGAAAAAAGCAGCCCCTCCCTTGTCAAGATTCCGTCCGCATTGAACATATTGACATTGCGGGCATCAGAAGCGGAACTGGGGAAGGTGATTGAGATTCCTGAGGCCGGCGGCCGGCATCACCATTGCGAACGCCGGGCTGCGTAGTCGCTTGGTTTCGGCGTGGTTGATCGAACGAAAGATAGCGCAGCACTCTATTTGGTCCTACTCGCGATTTCCGCTGGATCACAAAAAGCCTCGGGTGGGCTTAATCCGTGTTACCCGGAATCGACAAATTGCTGGGAAGTTGAAGTGCTGAAAATTGCCAGACGCCTATATTGAAGGAAGCAAGTTCGGATGTCCGCCGCAGCGGCAGACGCTGGACGAGAGCGCGAATCTTGCGATCGATTATTGGCCTGCCAAAGCTCTTGGGCCGCGATCGAGGGCGCCAGAATAAACGAAAGCCCGCCCGATGTCAGGCAACAACAGTTTCTGGTTTGACCATGATCAGCACGTTACTCCATGCAGGCCAGAGTCGGCGGAGCAGAATCCAAAACACTCGATTCTGCATTCCAAGCCGAGGCCGTAACGGGAACGGAAGAAGGCGCTGAGCCAGGTCAGGCATCCAAGGGAAAATGCAATCATGGCGCGGCACATACATAAGAGGTCGCAGAACCGGCTGATCCGTTTACGTACTTTGGATACATGGGATAGGAGCACATCGGCAGACTCCGATCGCCCGCCTTTACGGTTACTGCCATCGGCGGCGGCGTATTCTTTTCAACCCAATCGACCAGCAGGTTGAATCGGCTGAACGCGTTGGGAATGGGCGCGGCCGGAATGGATTTCCCTTCACCGTCCACGGAATAGTTCATTCCGCTTAAACCATGACCCGTCTGTGGAAGCACAAAGAAGCGGGCAAAGGAATCGACTTTTTCCCGCCCCATTGTCTCAATGACCGACTGGTAGTAGTCCAGCTGTGCGCCGGGGGACGCAAGTGTATCGTTGGTTCCAATGGCAACGATCATTTTCCCTCCGCGCTCATAAAATGCGTTCAGATCCGGATCCGTCGAATCCAGGTACTGCGAAATCTCACGTCTTCTCGCATCCAGGGCTCCGCCCTCGACATAATCTAGTGGATTGGCCTTTAAATCCCGCATCAGGAATCCGGTGACTCCGAGAATTCCGAGATGGCTGTGCATCGGCGCATTCTCGTCGGCGCCTTCCTGGCCGCGAAACCGGGTTGGGAGCATCAATCCGCTGCCGGAGGGATCTGTATTCGGCACCCACATGCCGAATGATTTCACGCCATGCGCCAATGGGGTGGCAAAAAAATATCGACTGTACACTAAATGCAGAGTGGAAATCTGGCCGTCCGTCAGGCATGCATTCGCGCTGGTGTCCTCAGGATTGGGATCGACGTTGTCCGGGCAGCGCCTGGCGCTCCAGGGATTCCTGTCGGGCTCGCTCTGCGTAACATCAAAGATTGCCCGGCACGCCATGTAATTGTTGATGATCCCGTCCACGAGTCCATCCAGCCTGTCGCATTGACGCATGAATTCGCCGCGGATCGCATTCACCTTGGCCGGGGTCACCCAGTTGGCCAGCGGCTTCTCCTGGATCCGAACCAGTTCGGGCGCAAGCATCAGCGACGATAAACTCACGATCGGAACGTTGGCGGCGATCCCGTCATAATCCGCAGGATACCGTTGAGCCACGGTAAGCGCCTCCCGGCCGCCCTGGGAAGAGCCGAAGAAGTAATTGAACCGCGGCTTCTCCCCGTAGATTCTTTCGATCAGTATCATGGCTGCGTCATGCGTCTTCTTCAGTTGCATGTAGCCGAGGTTCTTCATCGCCTCGTCGTTCAGGGCCCAATCGTCGCCTGTACCGGCAGGCGGCGCTCCGCCCGGACCTCCCGGCCTGCCGCGGCCGAATCCGGAACCGAAGGTCATCTGGTGCCCGGAATCGCTGCCGTAGGTCGCAAATCCCAGCTGGATAAGCGACGGCCCCGGCCCCATGTCCGCTCCGCTCAGCAGATTTGGGATCACGCCGTTCATGCCGCTACCACCGAGCTGGGCAGCGCGGCGGCCCCAGGACGCCGGCAGCACTACCTGGAAATTGATAGGCCTTGCAGTGGCTTCTTTGGAGACCGGAGCCATGGCTCCGGTCACGCTGCAATAGGCCGGATTCGGTCCGGCAGAGCCATTCCATACCGGAGCATTCAACGTCACTCCGGAAACGGGCTCGCCGATGGCGGAAGTGGGGATGCCAGAACCCAGTTTTGCTGTGGTGCAGTCCGCTTCCGTTATAACCTTGCCGTCAGCCTGCAGGGGCAAACTCGGTCCTGATGGTGGAATGAACGAAGCGGCTGCCTTGTTCTCCGGCGTTTTCGTTTGTGCGTGGCTCCAGATGGTTGAATTGAAAATACAGAACAGACTGATCGCCACGGCAAATATCGCTGCTTTTCTGACACATTCGTTTATCATTGTTTCTTCATGTTTCTCCAGTTTCCGGCTCCATGCTTTTTTCGGATCAAACTAACCCGCAATTCGCTAGGGCAACTTATCTGAAAAGCCGGGGAGCGAAATCGTTACCATGATATATGTCATAAGTCCTCTTTAAACAGTTTTTTCTTGCAAACGATAAACCCACATCACCGGAAGGCGCGGAGTATTCCGCGCCTTCCCGCCTGATATCTATTCTATATCCTTCTTGCAAATGACCCACTGCGAGTCGCCGCAGAGGCCAAACATGAATCAGAAGGCTATCAGCTTGATTCTATAAGTTCAATATTTACAGCTTGGACGGAATTATTGGCAGGGACACCAGCGGATCTCTCGGGAGCGCGGGGATTTCAAGGGGCGCACTCCTTGGCCAGGGCTTATGCCGGAAGCAAATTTGGATTTTGCAGAGGGGACTCCAGGAATGTTATAAATTTGCGCAGAATGCCGATTATGCGGTATCGTTTTGGAACATAGGAAGAACGCATGGAGTTCGAACGTTCAGGAATTAAGAGGCCAACCCATTACCGGCGGCCATTCGAAAGGTCGTTCACCGCCGAGGAGCGCGACAAGGTAACGATCCTTATCGGCGGCCTGACGCGGAAACACGAAGAGTTTATCCGAGCCGTATTCCAGGGCAGCGGCTATCGCTGCGAATTGCTTCCGGAGCCCGATCACGAGTCTTTTCTCCTCGGCAAGGAGTTTGGCAATAACGGCCAATGCAGTCCCGCTTACTATACTTCCGGGAGCCTGATTCAGTATCTCAGGAACCTGGAAGCCCAAGGGATGTCCCGGCAGGAAATCGCCGACAATTATTTATATTTCACCGCCGGCTCCTGCGGCCCCTGCCGGTTCGGCATGTATGCAGCCGAGTACCGACTCGCGCTGCAAAATGCGGGTTTCAACGGATTTCGAGTATTGCGTTTTCAGCAGGATGAGGGGATCCGCCAAAAAACACAATCTCCCGGATTGAAATACACCATTGATTTCGGATTGGGGATGCTGAAAGTCGTCTTTCTGGGCGACGTGCTCAATGACCTAACTTACAGCATCCGTCCCTACGAAGTGAATCCCGGCGAAACCGACCGGATCATGGCTTTCTGCGTCAGCGACCTTTGCAGCCATCTGCGCAGCTTCAAAGTCCCCGATCTGGCGGACACCACCCCCCGCTGGCTTTCGTCACAGCTGGCGCAAAGGGATTTTCTGCGCGGGTTTCTCAGCTTTTGGTACAAAATGAACCGGCATATCCGAGGCAACGAATTCCTGGAAGTCTTGGAAAGATGCCGTAAACGCATTGACGGCATCGCCGTAGATCGCTTGCGCCTGAAGCCGTCGGTAAAAATTATCGGCGAATTCTGGGCGCAAACCACGGAAAGCGGCGGTAATTATCGAATGTTCGAGTTTCTGGAGCGGGAGGGAGCCCAGGTGCAACCGGAAGCCATTGGCACCTGGATCTCCTATCTCCTGGCCCATGCGAAAATGCAGATGTACCCGCGCCGCGGCATGGATGCGCAATGCATCGAGCCCGCGCGCTGGGATATGCGCCGCCGATTGCGGAATGAATTCAATTTTCAACAAAAGCGGGCCCTGCTCTCTTTTGGGGAGTATTTATATAACCGTCTCTATAATCACGTCATAAGATCGCTCGGCGAGACAGCACATAAGCTGGTGCCGCAAAAAAAACTTGCTCAGCTGGCGAATCCCTTTTACCAGCCTCTGGCGCGCGGGGGTGAAGGTTATCTCGAAGTCGGCAAAAATATCTACTACCACACCAACAAACTTTGCCACATGGTGCTGAGTTTGAAACCTTTCGGCTGCCTTCCTTCCTCCCAGTCCGACGGCGTTCAATCGGCGGTTGTGAGCAAGCATAAGGACATGATTTACCTTCCGATTGAAACTTCAGGCGAAGGAGAGGTGAATGCCCACAGCCGGGTTCAAATGGCGCTGGGCGAAGCCAAAGCCAAGGCAAAAGCGGAGTTTCAGGAAGCTTTGGCAAGCACCGGGAAAACTCTGAAAGACATTCGAAGCTTTGTTTCTCAGCATTCTAAATTGAGCAGGCCGCTTTATCGGATCCCACCTCGCCCGGGAATAGCCGGAGTCGCGGCCAATTTCGTGCTTCACGTGAGCGATCTGATGTCCGGACGCAGAGTTTTCGAATCATAGAACACAATCCGGGATTTGGAATTCGAGATTCATGACCGCCGGGATGGCTGCCGGTTTCGAATTTCAAATCTCCAATTCAAGTAACGGGTGAAAGCGGTGGCCGCGCCCCAATTTCGCGTAGGCATTGACGTGGGTTCCACGACGGTTAAAGCCGTCGTCTTGGATGCTGAGACCGATATTTTGCGGTGGAAAGACTACCAGCGGCATGACACGCGCCAGGCTGAAATGCTGCTGGATTTCCTGAAGCGCATGGAACAGGAAGCCGGCATTGCACCCGGCAACTGCCGCATGTTCATGACCGGAACCGGCGGAAACATGCTGGCGGACCTGATCGGCGCCAAATTTGTTCAGGAGGTCCTTGCGGCATCCCTCGTGGTGGAACGTTCCTGCCTGGAAGCCGCTTCCTTCGTCGAAATCGGCGGGCAAGACGCAAAAATTGTAGTTCTCAGGAAGGATCCTGAAAGCGGCCGCGTCAAGATGATCCCGTCCATGAACGACAAATGTGCCGGCGGCACCGGAGCAGTGATCGACAAGATAAGCAAAAAGCTGGGAATTCCTCTCCGGGACCTGTGCCGCCTGCGGTATGCAGGAATTCGCTTGCATGCGGTGGCCGGCAAATGCGGAGTATTTGCCGAAACCGATATCAACAGCTTGCAGAAACGAGGAATTCCTCCGGAAGAGTTGATGGCTTCTCTGTTCGATGCGTTCGTGCTGCAGAACCTTAAGGTTCTCGCGCGGGGACACACATTGCTTCCCCATGTCCTCCTTTTGGGCGGGCCGAACGCTTTTATTCCCGGCATGCGCGAGGCCTGGCAGCACAATATCGCCCTGATGTGGGCCGAGCGGGGCGTGCAGATTCCGCCGGACAAGCGTCCCGAGGACCTGATCCGGGCGCCTCAGAATGCCGAATATTACGGCGCGCTGGGCGCCGCTGAGTTCGGCAGGGACGAAGAATCCGAGGTGGGCAAATATCATGGGCATTCGCGGCTGCAGGAGCTGATTACCGGGCGTTCTGAAGGCCGCAGCAAGGGAGGCCGGGGAGCACCTGCTCTGCTGGGATCGCAGGAAGAGGTGGAGGAGTTTATCAGGAAATTCGCTCCCCCGCCTTTTGTGCCGCCCAAGTTCAAGGCCGGAGAGACGGCGCAAGGCTTCATAGGCGTTGATGGAGGTTCGACTTCCACCAAGGCGGTGCTCCTTTCTTTGGAAGGCGAAGTCCTGGCCAGAGCTTACCAGTTGTCCCGGGGGAATCCCATCGAGGACACCGTCGAGATCCTCGAGAAGCTGCGACGCCAGGTTGAAATGCAGGGCGCGAAAATCGAAGTGCTCGGAACCGCAACCACAGGGTACGCAAAAGACACATTGAGGGACGTAATATGCGCCGACGTCGCCCTGGTTGAAACCGTAGCCCATGCCAAATCCGCTTTGCATTACTACGACGCGCCGGATGCCATTGTCGACGTGGGCGGCCAGGACATCAAGCTGATGATTCTGAAGGAAGGCCGGGTGAAAGATTTCAAACTCAACACGCAATGCTCGGCCGGCAACGGTTATTTTTTACAGGCAATTTCGGAAGAATTCGGTTACCAGGTGGAGCAGTTTGCAGATGCTGCTTTTGCCGCACGCGAAATGCCCGTCTTCCCTTACGGGTGCGCGGTTTTCCTGCAGGCGGATATCGCCAGTTTCCAAGGACAGGGGTGGAAACCCAACGAGATCCTGGCGGGCCTGGCCGCGGTACTGCCGAAAAACGTCTGGCTTTATATCGCCAAGATCCCCAACCTGCCTGAACTGGGCACCCGGTTCATTTTGCAAGGGGGCACGCAAAACAATCTGGCCGCCGTCAAGGCTCAGGTGGATTTCATCCGCCGGCGATTCGCCGGTTCGGGCAAGACGCCGGAGATCATCGTCCACAAGCACGCGGGAGAGGCCGGCGCCATCGGCGCAGCCTTCGAAGCCATGACCCTATGGCGGCAGGGCAGAAAGACCTCATTTATCGGCCTGGATGCCGTCCGGAACATACGGTACCAGACTACCGTCGGAGAGGAAACCAGGTGTAATTTTTGCAAGAACCACTGCCTCCGCACATTCATCGATATCGGCACCGGAATCGGGAGCGGAACCGAGGCTCTGTCCGGCAACGGGACAAGACGCCTCATCATCGCCACCTGCGAGAAAGGCACCGTGGAGGATCTGAGCGCCATGAAGGCGATTCAGGCGGAACTGGATGCGACGCGGGAAGCAAATCCGAACCTGCTGGAATATGCCGGGAGGGAAGTATGGAAGATCCGCGGCCCGCAACCATCCGCAGCCGCTCCGAAATGGGCGTTGCGGCGGAGGCAAATCAGCGCGAAAAGGGAAAAGATTCGCATAGGAATTCCGCGGGTGCTGGGCATGTTCTCTTACGCGCCGCTGTTCAACGCTTATTTTGAAAGCCTCGGAATACCGCCGCCAAATATCGTTTATTCGGATTTCACCAACGAGGAAATGTTCCGCGTAGGATCCAAGCGCGGTTCCATTGATCCCTGTTATCCTTCCAAGCTTGCCTTGGCTCACGTGCATAATCTCCTGTTTGACAAGCATAAGCGAAAAGCGCTCAACTGCATTTTCTTGCCGATGTTCGATGTGCTGCGCTCATCTTTGGTCAATATTCGAGCCAGCAACGCCTGCCCTACTGCGGCACTGACGCCGGAGGTCGTGAGGGCGGCGTTCACCAAGGAAGCCGACTTATTTGCCCAAAACGGCATTGCCTACCTGGATCCGCTGCTGGATTTCTCAAAACCCGATCTGCTGGCCCGGCAGATGTATGCCGTCTGGAATCCCATTCTGAGACTCTCCCGAGCGGAGAACCTGAAAGCTGTTCGCGCCGGCTATGACGCTTTGAACCACTATGAATCTGATCTCCGGCGCAAAGCGCGTGAAATCATCGACCGGCTGGAAAAAGAGGGAGGCGTGGGAATCGTTTTGCTGGGACGCCCTTATCATCATGATCGGGGCATCAGCCAAGGCATTCCGGAAGAACTGCAAAAGCGCGGCTATCCCATTTTATCGCAGGCAACGCTTCCAATGGACCAGGACATTCTGGAACGCCTTTTTGGAGAAGAAGTTCGGCAAGGAATCATTACTCATCCTCTGGACATCAGCGACGTCTGGAAGCACACCTTTTCCGCCAACAGCGCCAACAAGATTTGGGCGGCAAAATTTACCGCTCGCCATCCAAACCTTGCTGCCGTCGAGCTTTCGAATTTTAAGTGCGGCCATGACGCCCCCATATACACTACGATCGAGAAGATTATCGAAACATCCGGCACCCCTTACTTTGCCTTCAAGGACATCGACGAGAACAGACCGGCCGGATCCATCAAGCTTCGCGTGGAAACCATCGATTATTTCTTAAAGCGCTATAGAGAAGAACTGCGCGCAGCTTGTGCGGGCGAGTCTCCCGACCCGCCCAGGACGGCTCTGGAGAGCCGTCCTCACGGGCAGCGAAATGCAACCGTCATGCCCGGATATGCCGCCCCAGTAAAAATCTTGTGAGAAATGCGGACTAGTCCGCATCGCTCGCAAGGTTTCGTCGCTGAATACTGTTTCCTGAATCTGGAGGAACGGTTCGGAATTGCTGCTCTTCAAAGTTGCCGGGCCTTTTAGCCTCCACGGCCGATTACTCCGGGATGACCCAAAGACGCGATAACTCCAAAAGCCCTTACGGAGGTGCCACTTATTTCTTAAAAAGATCGAGAA
>JBBISO010000042.1:14399-15214 GCA_037441325.1 Acidobacteriota bacterium
CGGTGACTGTCCACTGCTTTCGGAGGCGCGGCACCGCTCCCTTGCTTTTCGACTAAGATCTTTGGCCCGAAGAAGGGGCAGAGGTTGTTCGCGCTCTTATTCGCCACGCGCACTTCGATGGGTTTGGTGCATTCGTTGCGCGCCGAAGGATCAAAGCTCAGGCAGTTACGGCATGTGTGCAAATCCGTGTCGCAATTCCTGCATTTATCCGTGACGCCGATTTGGTCCACCACCTGAATTTCCGCAGCGCAGTTATTGCAGCGGGTGATCAGGTGGAATTTTGTTTCCACTCTCCCTCCGGCCCCTTTCGGACGCGGAGGGGGTTTCGGCTTTCTTTCCCGGCCGGAATCCATGTAGCCGGGCTGGCGATATTTTCTTGACATTGGCCTCCTAAATGTTTTTGCCACGCTGGTCGAAAAATCGGCAGCGGCAATAGGAATGACTGCCGATGAATCCGCACTGTTTCAGACCCTGCTGGTTCATTAGAGCTGATTGTTGAGTATCAAGTCGACTCAGCAAAAACGTGCGCCGCCGGGACCCAAATTCCAAACTGGCCCCGCTCCGATATGTTTGAATCCCGTGAGGGGAGTCGCGCGACCCTGCTCGATTAGCTGCTACGGCGATTGGTTGCGGTACTTACCCAAGGTCTGCCGAAATTTACCCTACCATAAATCCGGCTTCGGGTCGAATACTTCCTGAAAATGTCGCACTTCAGGCTCCGGCGAGGTATGGCGGCTGCGGCGGCCTTATTAAATTAGTCTCGCGCCCAATGGAACGGCTGCTCTCAGTTCTGAAGAGTTTCCATTTCCGAGTGC